>NZ_JAFLMY010000007.1:0-303217 GCF_017313375.1 Agrobacterium sp. Ap1 | reverse complement strand
TTGAGACAATCGCTACGATGAGCGATGATCCACTCATCAGCCTGCCAGCAGCAAGCTGACACTCATCCGGCCCTCTGGGATGAGCCGTGGCCGTCTAAGCTACACCACTCCCTGGGACACGATCCCGACTGCTGCAAAGGCGTAAGTCCAAGCGACATTATATCGCAATTTGAGCCGCGCATTGTACGTACTGAAACCGTTATGGGTCAGCGTGATGCGCAGTCGACAGGAGTTGGACCCAGTATGTTGAACCGTCGCCGTTTTCTCAGCCAGGCCGCAACAGCCTCTCTTGCCGCCGCTTTCGTTTCCCGCGGCGCAAACCCGGTTTTCGCTGCCGACAAAGCGGCTGATATCGCCGCATGGCGCACATTCGAGGTAACGACCAAGGTAGACCTCACGGACACGACAGGCCCGGCAAAGCTGTGGCTGCCTGTTGCCCAGTCGGCTGGCGAATACCAGAAGGCATCTGCGCCGCACTGGACGTCCGATTCGAAGCAGATCGCAATCAAGAAGGATGCCATATCAGGCGCTGATATTCTTTCTGTCGAGTGGCAGGCTGACGGAAAACGAAGCATCGAATTC
The DNA here is from genome assembly GCF_017313375.1 of Agrobacterium sp. Ap1. Taxonomy (NCBI): domain Bacteria; kingdom Pseudomonadati; phylum Pseudomonadota; class Alphaproteobacteria; order Hyphomicrobiales; family Rhizobiaceae; genus Agrobacterium; species Agrobacterium sp. Ap1. The sequence continues at coordinate 302,635 of NZ_JAFLMY010000007.1, read as the reverse complement.
ACCCAGATGGTCCAGACACGCAATCGCATCGCCGACGGCGTTGCGGTATCACAGGCCGAACTTGATGCCGCTCTCGTCGCCACGCCGAGCGCGCCGATCGACGGCATCGTCAAGGATACGGCGATGAAGATCATCGGCGCCCGTGAGAAAGACGAGGACAAGGCCCGCGCAATATATGACTGGGTTGTCGAGAACACCTTCCGCGACGCCAATGTCGCCGGCTGCGGCGTCGGTAATGTGAAGGACATGCTGGAAAGCGGTTATTTCGGCGGTAAGTGCGCCGACATCAACAGCCTGTACACGGCGCTTGCCCGTGCCGCTGGCCTTCCTGCCCGTGACGTCTTTGGTGTTCGCGTGGCGACATCGGAACAATTCAAGGCACTCGGCCGCGCCGGCGACATTACCGGTGCACAGCACTGTCGCGCCGAAGTCTATCTTGAAGGCCAGGGCTGGGTTCCGGTCGACCCGGCAGACGTCCGCAAGGTTGTGCTGGAGGAGAAATTGCCACTCGACAACGATGCCGTCCAGGCTTTCCGCCAGAAGGCTTTCGGCAACTGGGAAATGAACTGGATTGGTTACAACACAGCCCGTGACATCACCCTGCCTGGCAACGAAATCCGCCAGAATTTCTTCATGTATCCCGCAGCCTTCACGTCGCGCGGCGAAGTGGATTGCCTGAGCCCGAAGACATTCGCCTATTCGATTTCCTCCAAGGAAATCACGGGCTGATACTGGTCGTTTGATCCCATAAAAAGCCGCCTTTGCGGGTGGTTTTTTATGGGAGGGGTGTGCTGCGATCAGTGCGGTTTGATTTCCTCGATCATTAGCCGAAGCCCATCTTCATTGAAAAACTCGCCATCGCGGATCAACGACCGGTCCTCTTCCAGCTTACGCCCCAGTGAAGCCAGACGCGCCTTGGCCTCCGGATCTTCTACAAGCCCCTCACGACCGGCACGGTAGAACACGGCGCCGGACCAGTTGACACCAGCGCCCCTAAAAAGGTTCGTCATGTCGGGCCAGCGCAACTCGTCGCCCACCACATGCAGATATGCGGAGCGCAGCAGTTCCACCTTGGTTTCCCTGATCGAGACCAGAATGAAGAGCATGGTGAAAGAGCCGGTCTCGGCATAGGTGTCGATCACCCAGTCGTCGAAATCGCTATCGGCGGGAGGACTACTCATGACTTTCTCCTGATGGCGGAAGAGAATGGGAGTCGAACCCACCCAAGACAGCGTCGCTGCCCCACCCGGATTTGAAGTCCGGACGTCCCACCGGGGACGATTCTCTTCCATTTTCGGCATCAGGACCGGACAGGCCGAACAGGTCGAGCCGATGCGGGTTGATACGGCGAAGATCACCGCGCCGCAAGGTTACACCATGGCGATCGAAAAACTCGAGGATTTCGATCGCGACCTTTCTACCGTTGTTGACCCGGTCCCGGAAGGATCTGGCAACGAATTCCCCATGTTCCGCCACGGCCGCCAGCTCGCGCACGATCCGCACCATCTCCGCCGTGGTTTCGCGGGTGAAGAAGTGGTCGTGGCGGATCTGGTCGACACGACCGAGCCGGGCACAAAGTTTCAGCACACGCCGTATCTCGCGCTCTTCGACGCCGATCAGTTCGACAAGATCGCGCACGCGCGGCGGGCGGAAACGGTTTTCACCGGTCAGATACGGCAGAATTTCGGAATAGAGTGCTTCTTCCTCCTCCCCCAACTGCGCCACATGGGTGGGCAAGCGTAGAAACGCGCCCTCAAGCACGATATTGCCGATCGCGGCTTCGGCACGCATGACGGCGAGAAAAGCAGGTGCTGGAAGGCGCGGCGTCATAGCCATGCGCAGCCGCTCGCGGCCTTGGCCCTGCAACTCTGGGTTTTCCGAGTGGAAGGTCGTCAACAGTTCGATCAGTTGCGTGGAAAAGGCCCCGCGATGGGCGGCCGACATGGCGTAACCGACACCTCCAGCTTCGACCAACACGATACCGGCTGCGTCCGTCACGGTCGTCAATTGCGGTGGTGCCATCGCACGGTCGCGGGCAAATGCGTCGAGATCGACCAGGTAGGGCGCGGTATCCAGCAATGCGGCAAGCTGTTCGGCTGCAGTGGGCCTGCTCGCGGCCGCCAACTGTTCTAGCCGCTCAGGCGTGCGCCGTTTTCTGGCGGGCGGCCTCAGGTCGATGAGAGATCCACCACCTATGGTGCGTTGAGCCGAAACATCGCGCAGGATGAAACGATCTCCAACCGCTGCTGCAATCGCACGATCGAGCACAAGCTGCACGCGAGCGGTCGTGCCCGGCGCCACCGGCCCTTCGAGCGGCACTATGCGCACTCCGGTCTCGACGCTTTCATGATGAAAACGCGCAGAAAACCACTGGCCGATCGCCTTGGGCTCGTTCGCCAGCACCGAGAGCTCGGCATCGATCCGGTCAGTCGGAGCGTGCAGGAGAGGGTCGACCACCATGTCGCCGCGATGGATTGCATCCTTGGCGATCGCCTCACCGGCGAGATTGAGCGCGCAGCGTTGTCCGGCAAACCCGCGCTCGACCTTCTGGTTTTGCGCGTGGATGGAGCGGATACGGGCCGACAGGCCCGAAGGCGAGACGGTAACCGCATCGCCGATCGCAACCGAACCGGAAAGAACCGTGCCAGTGACGACGGTGCCGGCACCCGAAAGCGTGAAAGAACGATCGATGGCAAGACGGAAGCGGCCGTCAATCGCAGTCTCGACAGTTGCCCGCTCGGCCTCGGCAAGGATCGACTTAAGCTTCTCGATACCTTGGCCCGTCAGCGCAGAGACCGGCAGGATATCGATACCGCTCAGGCGCGTGGGGGCAAGCAGGGCCTGGATCTCATTGGAAACCGTGGCGGTCCGCTCTTCATCCGCCAGATCAGCCTTGGTCAGCGCAACGATACCACGGTCGATACCGAGCAGGTCCAGAATGGCGAGATGTTCTCGGGTCTGCGGCATGATCCCGTCATCGGCCGCCACCACCAACAGCGCGTAGTCAATTCCACCTGCACCCGCCAGCATGGTGTGGATGAAACGCTCATGGCCGGGCACGTCGATAAAACCGGTGACGGCATCGCCTGAAAACTTGGCATAGGCAAAACCAAGATCAATGGTGATGCCGCGCGCCTTTTCTTCCTTCAGCCGGTCGGCGTCGGTACCGGTCAGCGCCTTAACAAGCGCCGTTTTGCCGTGATCGATATGGCCTGCGGTTCCGATGATCATGACTTGCCTCGCGCGGCGATAATCTCCGAGAGCGGCAGTTTCGCGCGGCGTTCAGCTTCCGTCGTCTCGGCCAACGTGAGGTTTTCGCGAGCCGCGTTCAGAAACGGCTGGGCAAGAGCGCTGCCGCCATTCAGGGCACGAAGCAGCCATGCGAGTGCATCAACGCGGTCGGCCGGCATTCCTGCACCCATATGGTAGGCAGCTCCCAGCATGGCCTGCGCATCCGCATCATCACCCGCGGCTCCCTTGCGCCACCAGTAGACGGCCTGTGCCGGATCACGGTCGACACCGAGCGCATTGTGGTAGAGCATGCCGAGGCGGGTCATAGAGGCCGCGATGCCGGCTTCGGCTGCCTGTTCGGCCCATGACTTTGCCTCTGCAGGATCGGACGGGATGATCTCGCCTTCGAGCAGAAGCCAGCTCAGCATATCCTGAGCCGGGGCATCTCCCTGTTCCGCGGCAAGGCGATAAAGCTTTGCTGCCCTTGCCGGATCCGCATCAGACCCGATTGCGTCGGAACCCTGCATGTAAAAGGCCGCGCAGTTACGCTGGCCAACAGGATCGCCGGCTTCAGCTGACAATGTCAGCCATTTCAGCGCCAGCGGCCGGTCGGATGTCACACCGAGACCTTCGGCAAAACAGGCCCCGATATTGTTCTGGGCACGGGCATTGCCCGCACGAGCGAGCGGCTCCCAAAGCGCCAACGCCGTTTCGTAATCGCCGGCATTGGCCGCAGCCAGAGCACTCTCCATCTCGACAGAAACCGTATCAGCCGCAGTTTCCGCCGCCTTGCCGCGCAGCCGGTCAAGCCAGCGCATGACCGGTCCCCTCGGAAAGGCTCGCGATGAAGGAATTTTCATCGGTAAGGCAACGCAGATCCAGCACCATGGCGCCATCCTGCAACCGTCCAAGGATCGGCCGCGGCAACGAGCGGAACAGTGATGCCAGTGCTTCCAGCGCACTGCCTGATGCGGCAGTGATCCGCAACCCGGCACTCGGGACAGTATCGACCGGCAGCGCCCCGGAGCCGATCTGGCTCGAGCACGGACAGATCTCGACACCGTAACCTTGTCGCTGCAGCAGCGATGTGACTTGTGGCAACAGACGCTCCGCTTGCGCCCGGATTTCCGGCTGCTTGCGTGACAGCATGCGCAGCGTCGGCAGGCGTTCGCCCAGTCGGTCCGGATCACGATAGAGTTTCAGCGTTGCGGCAAGCGCTGCGATGCGGATCTTGTCGACCCGCAGTGCCCGCTTCAGCGGGTTGCGGTTGATTTCGGCGATCAGGTGCTTGCGGCCGACGATGAAGCCCGCCTGCGGCCCGCCAAGCAGCTTGTCGCCGGAAAACGTCACGAGATCGGCGCCTTCCACTATAGCCTCGCGCACGGTTGGCTCCTTGGCGAGCCCGTAGCGAGAAAGATCGACCAGCGTGCCGGATCCGAGATCGTTCAGCAGCGCAACCCCCAGATCCCTGGCGATCCTCGCAAGCTCGGCACCCTCGACCTCCGCCGTAAACCCTTCGATCCGGTAGTTGGAAGTGTGAACCTTGAGGATCAGCGCAGTCTCAGGCCCGACCGCCTTGATATAGTCGCGCGGATGCGTGCGGTTGGTCGTGCCGACTTCTACTAGCTCAACGCCAGCGCGCTCCATGATGTCGGGCATTCGGAATGCGCCGCCGATCTCGATCAGCTCACCGCGTGAAACGATCGCCTGACGCCCGGCACCGATCGCATTGAGCGAAATCAGCACGGCCGCCGCATTGTTGTTGACGATCGTCGCGTCCTCGGCTCCGGTCAGTTCGCAAAGAAGCTCGCGCAAATGGCCGTCTCGTTCACCGCGCCTGCCGGTATCGAGATCGAATTCGAGCGCTGCCGCATCCCGCATCGCGTCGACTGCCGCGGCGATTGCTTCTTCTGCAAGCAGCGCGCGACCGAGATTGGTATGAAGCACCGTGCCTGTGAGATTGAAGAGAGGCCGCAAATTGGACTTTTCCAGATAACCGAGGCGGCTGATGAGCGAGGCGAGCACACCCGCCTCATCGGGAACCTCGGCGCCGGCCTTCACCGCTTCCCGGATATCGACAAGCACGCCCCTCAACTCGTCGGTCACCACGCCGCGGCCATGGCGCTCGATCAGAGGCGCAATTGAAGGCAGGTTCATCATCCGGTCGACGGATGGCAGATGGCGAAGATCGGCTAATCCCGGCATCGGCTCAGTATCCGATCAGGAAGGGATTGAAGCCCGCACGGCGATAATCGGTTTCCTTCATCAAAATGTCGAGGCCGAGGCTTGAAACATCGTCGGCAATCACTTCCAGCGTCGGGTTCTTGTTCTGATAGAGGATCTTGCTCCAGCTGTTACAGCTATCGCAGGTTTCGGCCTTGATCACGGAGTCCTCGCCACCATCGATTTCAACCGCGCGATAGCCAACACCCTTGGTCGAGCCGCAGGCGAGGCATTTCACCCGAACTTCGTTCCACATCGTCGCGCAGCAGGAGCAGCAGGCGTAACGCGCTCCTTCCGCCCCCTGCACGCCGATCACCATGGATCCGGCCGGTTTGCCGCCACAGGATGGGCAGACACCGACGGATACCGGTACCAGCGCCTTGCCATCAAGCGTGGCGGCAAGGCGTGCCGCATGAACCTGCGTCGCGGCGGCGACATAGAGGTGATGCGCAAGGCTTTCCACCGGCAGGCTGTCAGTGATCGCGTTCTCTGCCATCCAGGCAAGCGTATCGTCATCGGCGGAACGAACCGCTTTCAGCGCTTCCGCCGCAGCTGCCGGCATTTCCAGAGCCTGCGCACGATCGAGGAAAAGCCTCACGGTCTTGCGATAATCGTCCGACAGGATCATCGCTGAACGATCGATCGGCGGCATGGCACCTTCGCGAGCACGCGCAGCTTGCCCGGTTTCGATCGGCTCTAAAGGCGCCAGCTCGGAAACGAGATCGGCCTGAATGCGCGCGATACCGGCAAGAAATTTGAGATAAGGAGCGAGATTGCTGGTTTCGGCCAACACCTCGAAGCGTGTAGCCCGTTCCTTGAACAAGCGGGCCGGGTGCGGCATCAGGGCAAAAGGCGCCTTGGAAATGCCCCCGATCATAGATGGATCGGGCTGTAGGGATGATACGGACATTCTACCTCGCGGGGCCGACCGGCCACAGCTTCCTGTCGCGCATTGTTTCGAAGGCAGACAGCCTCGAAGAACAGATGCGTCGTTGAAACCTAAGGGGCGTCGCACGCATGGGCGCGCAACGCCCTTCCTTGTTATTCTGCCGGATCGATCCTGCCGCGTCCAGCCATGTCCTTGAACCACTTGCGATGGTGGCGCCAGGCCCAGCCGCCGGTCACGGTTCCGCGCGTCATGGCGCTGATCGTGCCGCGTGTCCAGATCGCCGCATAGACATGCAGGATGAAGACCAGGATAATGGCAACGGCGGCAAGTGAGTGGACCAGAAGTGCCACACGCTGGGTCGGTATGCTGGTCAGCAAACCAAAATACTGTTCCCAGGCCATGATGCCGGTGGCAATCAGCACGATAATGAGCGCCGCCATGCCCCAGAAAATGAACTTCTGGCCGGCATTGTATTTGCCGAGTTCCGGCAATCGCTCCTCATGTCCGCCGATCACGTCACCGATCTGCGAGGCCCATTTCACGTCATCCCGGTTGGGCAGGTTCAGCTTCCACAACTGCGCGAACAGGATGAAGAAGGAGATGAAAAGCACGATGCCGATCCACGGGTGGATCCAGCGCGTCATCTGCCCCCCGCCGAAGAGGTCGGTCAGGAAAAACAGCGACGGGTGGAACATGGCAAGGCCGGACAACAGCAGCAGGATCAGGCTGATCGCAGTGACCCAGTGATTGATGCGTTTGCCGATGCCGTAGCGAACGACTTCGACCGGCGGGCCACGTCGGATCGTGTCTTCGGCACCCGCCTTGGCAGCTGCGACGTTGGCAGAGGTGTTATCCGCTAGACTGCTCATCAGGCGTCCTCCTCACGCTTGTCGGCGTGATCAACGGCTTCCTGCGCTTCCTGTTCCTCGTGTTTCGACACGCGGTTGGCCTTGGCGAACAGGCCGTGCAGGATCGTGCCTGCCGCAGCAAGCCCCATCACTGCGAGACCGGCATATTTGGTCGCACCCTTCCACGTCTGCACGACGGCGGAAATGGCAGGGTTGTCCGGCAGGTCCGCATAGATATGCGGCTTGTCGTTATGGTGCAGCACATACATGACGTGCGTGCCGCCGACGCCCGGTGGGTCGTATAGACCGGCGTTGGCATAACCGCGCGACTTCAGATCTGCGATGCGGCCTTCCGCATGTTCCTTCATGTCTTCCTTGGTGCCGAAGACGATCGCCTGTGTGGGACAGGCCTTGGCGCAGGCCGGGCCTTGGCCCACGGCAACGCGGTCGGAACAGAGCGTGCATTTGTAAGCCCTGTGATCCGTCTTCGAGATGCGGGGAATGTTGAAGGGACAGCCCTTCACGCAATAACCGCAGCCGATGCAATTCTCATGCACGAAGTCGACGATGCCGTTCGAATACTGCACGATCGCGCCCGGCGACGGGCAGGCCTTCAGACAGCCCGGATCGGCACAATGCATGCAGCCGTCCTTGCGAATCAGCCATTCCAGATTGTCGGTCTCCGGGTTCACCCATTCGGTAAACCGCATGAGCGTGAACATGTCGGCGGAAAGATCGTGCGGGTTCGTATAGACCCCGACGTTTTCGCCGATAGCCGGATTGGTGTCGTTCCACTCAACGCAGGCCGATTGGCAGGCCTTGCAGCCGATGCATTTTGAAACGTCGATGAGCTTTGCGACGGGAGTGAGCTGCCGCTCAGGTTGCGGCAGCTCGGATGTGGCAGAGCGACGGATGAGGTCACGCTGCGTCAGGTTGGTTTCCATCGGCTGCACCGGCGGATTGCTGACGGCGGTGCGCGGGCTGTCCATGGTATTGGCCATCAGACGCTTGCCTCCTTGTCCTTGGGTGCGGTCGAAGGTTCGATATTGACGAGGAACGCCTTCGATTCCGGAGTTTCGATATTGGCGTCACCGACAAAGGCCGCGAGCGAATTCGGGCCGAAACCCTTCTTCGCCGAACCGGTAAAGCCCCAGTGCAGCGGAATACCGACGATATGCACCGGCTTTCCGTCGCAGATGAGCGGCCGGATGCGCTTCGTCACCACGGCCTTGGCCTTGATCGAGCCACGTTTGGACCATACCCGGACCCAGCCGCCATGCTCGATTTTCTTTTCCGCAGCCAGCTCTTCCGAGATTTCCACGAAGAATTCCGGCTGAAGCGCCGAGTTCACCCGGTTGTGCTTCGTCCAGTAGTGGAAATGCTCGGTCAGACGGTAGGAGGTCGCCGCATAGGGGAACTCCGCCGACGTACCGAGCTGTTCGGCGTCCGACTTGAACACGCGGGCAACCGGGTTGCCGCGCATCTTGCGATTGAAGACGTTTTCGACCGGGCTTTCGAACGGCTCCATGTGTGCCGGGAACGGACCGTCACGCATCATGCCGCGAGCGAACAGACGCGAAACACCTTCCTGGTTCATTATGAACGGGCCGACATCCTGCGGTTTCGCCGTCGGCGAAATGTCGGGAACGTCATAACCCGTCCACTTGGAACCATCCCATTCGAGCAGCTTGCGGGTCGGATCCCAAGGCTTGCCGTTAATATCCGCGGATGCACGGTTGTAGAGCGTGCGGCGGTTCAGCGGCCAGGCGAAAGTCCAGCCCAGATAGGCGCCGGTATCGTCCGGATCGTGGTTGTCACGACGACCCATATTATTGCCCTGCTCGTTCCAGCAGCCGGAATAGATCCAGCAGCCAGCCATGGTCGAGCCGTCGTCGCGAAGCTGCGAGAAGTTGACCACCTGCTTGCCGGCAGCAACCAGAACCTTGCTCGGATCGGTCGGGTCCATGAGATCGCTCAGCGCGCGGCCGTTGATCTCCTTCGCCAGCTCTTCCGCCGTCGGTTCGTTCTCGTCTTCGTAAGCCCAAGACAGGTTGAGGATCGGATCGGGGAAAGCACCGCCTTCCTTGCGATACAGTTCCCGCATGCGCAGGAAGATCTGGGCTATGATCCAGCTGTCGTGCTTGGCTTCGCCCGGAGGCGAGCTTGCCTGCCAGTGCCACTGCAGCCAGCGGCCCGAATTGGTGAGCGATCCGTCTTCCTCGGCAAAGCAGGTCGAAGGCAGCTGGAACACTTCGGTGTTGATGGATGCGGTGTCCACGTCGTTGAAGTCGCCGTGGTTTTCCCAGAACCGTGAGGTCTCGGTTTCCAGCGGGTCCATGGTGACCATGAACTTCAGCTTCGACAGAGAAGACGTGATCTTGGCCCGGTTGGGGAAGGCGAGGATCGGGTTGAAACCCTGGCAGATATAGCCGTTGACCTTGCCGCTGTTCATCAGTTCGAACATGCGAAGGACATCGTATGCCGGAACGTCGAGTTTCGGTATGTAGTTGAACGCCCAGCCATTTTCGGCCGTCGCAGCGTCGCCCCACATGGCCTTCTGGAACGAGACCATGAACTTCTTGTAGTTCTGCCAGTAGCTGGTCTGCCCCGGACGAAGCGGCTTGAACTGGCGCGTCGACATGTAGGTCTCGAAGTCGGTGTCCTTCTCAGTCGGCATCGTCAGATAACCGGTGAGGAGATGGGACATCAGGCCGAGGTCCGTCAGACCCTGGATATTCGAGTGGCCACGAAGCGCGTTCATGCCGCCACCGCGTACACCGATATTGCCAAGGATCAGCTGCAGCATCGCCATGGCGCGGATGTTCTGCGAACCCTTGGAATGCTGGGTCCAGCCTAGCGCATACATCGACGTCATTGTCTTGGTCGGTTTAGAGCATTCCGAGATCATCTCGGCAACCTTCAGGAATTTCTCCTTCGGCGTGCCGCAGACCTGTTCGACCAGTTCCGGCGTGTAAGGGGCGAGATGCTCCTTCAAGAGGTTCCAGACGCAACGGGGATGCTCAAGCGTCGGGTCGGTCACGGCAAAGCCGTCATCGCCCATGACATAATCCCAGGTGGATTTGTCGTAGTCGCGCTTTTCTTCGTCATAGCCGGTAAACAGGCCATCCTTGTAGCCGAAACCGTCTTTCACGATGAACGAGGCGTTGGTGAACGCCTTCATGTATTCCCACTGCACCTTGCCGTTATCGATGCAATATTTCATCACACCATTGAGGAAGGCGATGTCGGAACCCTGGCGGATCGGCGCATAATAATCCGATACGGAGGCCGTACGGGTATAGCGCGGGTCAACGACGATCAGCTTGGCGCCGCGATGGGCCTTTGCTTCCGTCACCCATTTAAATCCACAGGGATGCGCTTCCGCCGCGTTGCCGCCCATGACGACGACGAGGTCGGTATTCTTGATGTCGGTCCAAGCATTCGTCATTGAACCACGGCCAAAAGTTGGGCCCAAACTGGACACCGTGGGGCCGTGTCAGACGCGTGCCTGATTATCGAAACCGACTATACCTATGGACTTGGCGAACTTGAAAGTTGTCCAAGCCGTTTCGTTGGAGGTGGCCGACGCTGCGAGCATACCCGTCGTCGTCCAGCGATTGACATCCAGTCCCTTCTCGTTCTTGGCGAGAAAGTTGGCGTCGCGGTCGTCCTTCATCAGCCGCGCGATGCGGTCGAGAGCTTCGTCCCAGGACATGCGTTCGAATTTGTCCGAACCGGGCTTGCGATGCATCGGGTAGAGGAGGCGAGTCGGGGACTTTACAAAGTCCTTTAGCGCCGCCCCCTTGGGACAGAGCGTCCCGCGATTGGTGGGGTGGTCGACATCGCCTTCGATGTGCATAACTTCCGCATTGTCACCCTTGCGCACATCACCCTTGGAATAGATGATGATGCCGCAAGCGACGGAACAGTAAGGACAGGTCTGGCGGGTTTCCGTGGTTGTGGCCAGCTTGAATGGCCGCACATGAGCGATTTCAGCAGATTCAGCTTCGCTAAAACCCAACGCGCCCATGGAAGTCGCCGCAACCCCTGCCCCGGTGAGCTTCAAAAAGCTGCGCCTCGAGAGGTCCATATTCATTGTGAACTTTTCTCCATTCTAATAGAACGAACCAGGTGCGACATTATGCCGGAGCCACCTCATGTCAAGTTAACGGCGACCTGAGTGCCGACATTGTGACGGATTTCGACAAACAACGTTCCAGCGCCCTCCTTTTCGCCTTAACTCGATAAAAAAACGAAGGTTTTTCTACTTCCGGGCATTCGTTAGTGGAATCGTCCTCGACACTTTTGACCGGCGCTCTAGCTTTCCTGCGAACCACTTCATCAAACGCGCCGGCATTGCGGCCGGTTCCAGGAAACCAGGGAAGCTCCGATGTCGCTCACCACTAAGTTTGCGGGCTTTATACTCGCCTTGTCCCTCTCCGCCACGGCGGCATCGGCACAGGTCGTCGTCTCGTCGAAGATCGACACCGAGGGCGGCGTGCTCGGCAACATCATCCTGTCGGTGCTGAAGGCCAACAATATCGAGGCGACCGACCGCATCCAGCTCGGTGCGACGCCGGTTCTGCGCAAGGCGATTACGGCCGGCGAGATCGACATCTATCCGGAATATACCGGCAACGGCGCCTTCTTCTTCGAAAAAGCCGATGATCCGGCATGGAAAGATCCGGTACAAGCCTATGACACGGTGAAGAAGCTCGATCTCGACGCAAACAAGATTGTCTGGCTGACACCCTCACCCGCCAACAATACCTGGGGCATCGCCGTGCGTCAGGATGCTGCGGATGAAAACAAGCTCAAAACGCTCTCGGATTTCGGCAAGTTCATCGCCGGCGGCGGCGATATCGTTCTTGCCGCATCGGCCGAATTCGTAAATTCGGCAGCCGCCCTTCCTGCTTTCCAGACGACCTACGGCTTCAAGCTCAAGCCCGAGCAGCTGATCACGCTTTCGGGTGGCGACACGGCAGCAACGATCGCAGCAGCAGCCAACCAGACGAATGGCGCCAATGCGGCCATGGTCTACGGCACGGATGGCGGCATCGCGCCTTCCGGCCTCGTGGTGCTCGATGACGACAAGAAGGTTCAGCCGGTCTATCAACCGGCCCCGATCATCCGTCAGGCAACGCTCGAAAAGAACCCGAAGATTGCCGAGTTGCTGAAGCCCGTCTTCGAGAAACTGGATCTCGTGACCCTTCAGGATTTGAACGGCCGCGTTCAGGTGGGCGGCGAGCCGGCCAAGACCGTCGCCGAGGACTTTTTGAAGAAAAACGGCTTCCTCAAGTAAGTCCCGCATAGCTTTAACACCGAGAGAAAGGGCAGCGGCTTGCTCAGAGGGCTGGAAAAGACGGGCGTGCTGATGGGCGCCCTCATCCTGGTTGCGACCTTTGCGCTCCCCTTCATCGTGGTCAAGCCGAACCGTATCCTGCAGGGACAGGGACGCTCGCTGATCGAGGGGCTGCCGTCCGTCTCCGGCATCGCGCTGGTCGCAGCCATGGTGATCGTGGCCGTCTGTCTTCTCATTCGCCTGCCGCCTCTCGCGCGGCTGGCAATCGCGACGGCCGGACTGCTTGCCGCCATTCTGGCTCTCGGAGGAGCGGCGCATGCCGGACTTCCACCAGGCAATACCTATGCCCGGGTATCGCCCGGCTCGGGCTTCTGGCTGCTTCTGTTCAGCCTCTCGCTCGCCTTCATCGACGTCGTCGCCAGGCTCAGGCTTTCACCGGCTGCACGACTGCTGCTGCTGGTCATCGCGGCGACTGTGATCGGCGGCATATTCGCATCCGGCATCCTCGCCGATATCTCGGTGATGAAGGAATATGTGAACCGCTCGGATGCATTCTGGGCCGAGATGTCGCGTCATGCGATGCTGGCGCTCGGCTCCATGCTGGTCGCCTTCCTGATCGGTCTGCCGCTCGGCGTCATCTCCCATCGCATATCATGGCTGCGGGCGGCGGCACTCAACACGCTCAATATCCTGCAGACCATCCCCTCGATTGCCCTCTTCGGCCTTTTGATCCTGCCGCTCGGCTGGGTGGCCGCGCACATACCCGGAGCCGCCGCAATCGGCATTTCCGGCATAGGGACAGCACCCGCCTTCGTCGCACTCGTGCTTTATTCGCTCCTGCCGGTCGTCGCCAACACGGTCGCCGGTCTCGAAAACGTGCCGCGCGAGGCCAATGATGCCGCACGCGGCGCCGGCATGACCGACTTTCAGCGGCTCGTCTCGATCGAGTTCCCCTTGACCTTCCCGAGCCTGCTTGCAGCAATCCGCATCGTCCTGATCCAGAATATTGGCATGGCGACGATTGCGGCGCTGATCGGCGGCGGCGGCATGGGGGTCTTCGTCTTCCAGGGGCTAGGTCAGTCGGCGATGGACCTCGTTCTGCTCGGCGCATTGCCAACCGTCGCCATGTCATTCGTCGCCGCCATCGTCCTCGATGCGCTGGTGGATTTCAGCAGAGCACCCGGCAGCGAGGTCCGCGCCACGTGATCGATATCCAGTCCGTCACCAAGCGTTATGGCGGCAAGGCCGTGGTCGACAGCGTCTCGTTCGCGGTCCCCGAGGGCACGATTGCCGTACTGGTTGGCACATCCGGTTCCGGCAAGACGACACTTCTGCGGATGATCAATCAGCTCGTTTCGCAGGACGAGGGCACGATCCTGATCGGCGGGGAAGACACGCGCAACATTCCCGGCCACGAACTGCGGCGGCGTATCGGTTATGCGATCCAGGGCCATGGCCTGTTTCCCCACCGTACTGTCGCCGAAAACATCGCAACCGTGCCGCGCCTGCTCAAATGGGAGAAATCGCGGATCGACGCGCGGGTTGCCGAACTGCTCGATCTCTTCCAGCTCGATCCCGCAGCTTTTGCAAACCGCTATCCGCACCAGCTTTCCGGTGGCCAGCAGCAACGTGTCGGCGTCGCCCGCGCGCTTGCGGCCGAACCGAAAATCCTGCTGATGGACGAACCCTTTGGCGCGCTGGACCCGGTTCTGCGCAGCAAGGCGCAGGACGAGCTTCTGGCGATCCAGAAGCGGTTCGGCACGACAATCGTCATCGTCACCCACGATATCAACGAGGCTTTCCATCTCGGCGACACGATTGCGGTGATGGACAAGGGCAGGCTCCTGCAATATGGCCGCCCCATCGATCTCCTGAAGGCACCTGCAACATCCTTTGTCGAAGGACTGGTTGGTACATTCGACCGTCCGTTCCGGCTTCTGTCGCTCGACACCTTGGCTGGAATAATCGAACCAGGAGAGGCCGACGGAGAGCCGATCGAGGAGAACCGAACACGACAGGATGCCCTGGCTGCCCTGATGTGGAGCGGCGCGGATACGCTTCCCGTCGTCTCGGATGACGGCAAGCCGCTCGGTCGCGTACGGTTGCAGACACTTTTGCGCCAGGCGGCCAGGCCGCAATGAGCCTTGTTCGCCTTGCACCCCGCATCATTCTTCTCTTCCTACTGGTTGGCTTTCTCGCCTCACCGGAGAGTTTCGACTTCGCCTTCAAGCCCCTGGTTCAGGCCAATGCACCGGCAATCTACAATCAGGGCGATCTTGCCGCTCTGACGCTGCTACATGTGCGCATGGTGTTCTTCGCAACTCTGCTTGCCACGGTGATTGCCGTCGCACTGGCGATCCTCGTCACCCGCCCCTTCGGCGCCGAATTCCTGCCGCTTGCCCGAGCGATAGTGAATATCGGCCAGACCTTTCCTCCGGTCGCCGTGCTGGCACTGGCCGTCCCGGCCATGGGCTTCGGCAATGGACCGACGCTGGTCGCGCTGTTTCTCTACGCGCTTCTGCCGATTTTCGAGAACACGATGACGGCGCTGACGACCGTGCCGCGGAACATCATCGATGCCGCCAAAGGCAATGGAATGACACGCTCTCAGATTTTCCGCCAGATAGAACTGCCGTTCAGCCTGCCGATGATCGTCGGCGGCATCAAGATTTCGACCGTCATCGGTTTCGGCACCGCCACGATTGGCTCCACCGTGGCGGCAAAGACACTCGGTGAAGTCATCATCGCAGGACTGCAGTCGAACAACCTCGCCTTCATCCTGCAGGGCGCGCTTCTCGTCGCCGCCCTTGCAATCCTCGTCTTCGATATTCTGTCGATGCTGGAACGATCGCTGACGAAGTGGAAAGCCGCCTAGACGGCTCTCCGATAGATCTCACTCTTCACTGGTTCGCGGCTGAACCTGCTGCGGCCCGAGGATCTCGCGCTTGCCGACATGGTTCGGGGCACCGACGAGACCTTCCTTTTCCATCCGCTCCACCAGCGATGCGGCACGGTTATAGCCGATCGACAGGCGACGCTGGATGTAGGAGGTCGAGCACTTCTTGTCGCGCTGCACGATCTTGACGGCACGCTCATAGAGATCGTCGCCATTGTCTTCCGCGCCCATCGAAGTCTGGTCGAAGACGGCTGCGTCCTCGTCCTGTTCGATGTCGTCTTCTTCCTCGTCCTCGGTCACGCTGCCGAGATAAGAGGGCTGACCTTGCGTCTTCAGATGCGCGACGACCTTCTCGACTTCGTAATCGGAGACGAACGGGCCGTGGACACGGGCAATCCGCCCGCCACCCTTCATGTGCAGCATGTCGCCCTGACCGAGAAGATGTTCGGCACCCTGCTCGCCGAGGATCGTGCGGCTGTCGATCTTCGACGTCACCTGGAAGGAGATACGGGTCGGGAAGTTCGCCTTGATCGTGCCGGTAATGACATCGACGGACGGACGCTGGGTCGCCATGATCAGGTGGATGCCCGCGGCACGTGCCATCTGTGCCAGACGCTGGATAGCGCCTTCGATTTCCTTGCCGGCGACCATCATCAGATCGGCCATCTCGTCGACGATGACCACAATATAAGGCAGCGCCGTCAGGTCGAGAGCCTGTTCCTCGAACACCTGCTCGCCGGTCGAGCGGTCGAAACCGACCGGCACGCTGATCATGATCGTCTCGCCCTTGTTACGGGCTTCGGCGACGCGGGCATTAAAGCCATCGATATTGCGAACGTTGAGGCGCGACATCTTGCGATAACGCTCTTCCATCTCGCGCACGGCCCATTTCAGCGCCAGAACGGCCTTCTTCGGATCGGTAACCACCGGCGTCAGCAGATGCGGAATGCCGTCATAAACGGAGAGTTCCAGCATCTTCGGGTCGACCATGATCAACCGGCATTCTTCGGGGCGAAGATGGTAGAGCAGCGACAGGATCATCGTGTTGATCGCAACCGACTTGCCCGAACCGGTCGTTCCGGCAACCAGAAGATGGGGCATCTTGGCGAGTTCGGCGATAACCGGCTCACCGCCGATCGTCTTGCCGAGGCAAAGCGGCAAGCGGTAATCGGTGCCGATATAGGAATTGCTCTCGACCAGTTCACGCAGATAAACGGTCTCGCGTTCGACATTCGGCAATTCGATGCCGATGACGTTGCGGCCGGGGATTACGGCGACGCGGGCGGACAGAGCGGACATCGAACGGGCGATATCGTCCGACAGGTTCATGACGCGCGAGGATTTTACACCCGGAGCCGGGGCAAATTCGTAAAGCGTAACGACCGGGCCGGGACGAACGTCGATAATCTCGCCCTTGACGCCGAAATCCTCGAGAATGCTTTCCAGCAGTCCGGCGCTCTGTTCCAGCGCCTCCTGGCTCATCGTCTGCTCTTCGCGCGGTTCGGCGACCTGCAGGAGATCGATATCCGGGAAGGTGTAGTCTTCAGTAAATTGCAGCACACGCGGCTTGCGAACGGCAACCGGCGCGGCGGGCTGAATTTCGACCGGTTCCGCCACCAGCACTGGCTGTTCAGCGACCACTTCGATCGGCGTGGCATAAGCGGCGGGCTCTATAAACGGCACAGACTGCGGCTCTGCGGCGAACGGAGAAGGCGCAACCTGTCTGATCGCGACCTGGCGATAAAGATCGATCGCAGACGGCGCTTCGTGAACGACGGGAGCAATGACCGGTGCGGCCTCAACAACGGCCGAAACAGGAATATGCACCGGTGCCGGCGGCACGAAACGGGTAACGGTCGGCTTCAGCGCCGCAGGAACAGGCTTCTGCGCGACCTGAGGCGCAGCCAATTCTCGTGACGGAGCTTTCTGCTCGATATTCTCCGAAGCACCAAGGCTCATCATTTCCCAGATCAAATGATCCGGGATCGACGTTACGCGGCGGGTGGGTGCATTTTGCGCAGGCGTGCTTTCCGGCTGCGCGGGCATAGGAGCAGCCGCGACAGGCTGACGATAGATCGGCTGTTCGACGACCCGCTGCATGGCTGCCTCGATCGGCTGCGAAACGGGAACAGCAGGCGCGGATGGTGCGAATGCCTGGCCGATGCGGCGCTGGAGATTAGTCACTTGGGAACCTGTATTTGCATGATGTGGAGCCGACTGGCCCGCGGGCATGGAGATGGCGATTGGTTGCCGCGCCTGTGCTGGAGCCGCGCTCTCAGTATGACCGGTCTCCTCGACGGTAACGACGTCCTGCTTGGCAGGGCCGCGGCCGGGCGTGCGGGTAAAGCGCACATTGGGCGCCAGTATGAAAGCGCGCTGCCATGTCGGAAGCTTTTCCGGATCCAGCTCGACCGCCGGTATCGGCTCCGGCAACGGCAGAGGCTGCTCCGCGTCATTGGCGGCCACGAACTCTTGTTCGTCACTCCAATTGGCGTCTTCGACTGAGGAAATGTCTTTGCGGGAAGGCGGAAAATGCATGTACGCGAAACCATCAAACAACGTGATCACACCGGTCCCTGTTAATAAAAAGAAAACCTTAACCAGGTGTTTCCGAGACCGGTCTTTTCCGCATCATTTTAGAGCGAACGAAGATTGGACCACACCATCAACCCGCGAGGCGGAGCGGTAGAAACCTCACAAATACAGGGCTTTCAGCGGCGTTCCGCGTAGTCGCTTCGAACGATTCCATGACGTTGAAGCTTGTCATAAAATGTCTTGCGCGGGATGCCGAGCGCTGTGATCGTCTGTTGAACGTCACCGCCGAACTCGGTCAGCGTTTCGCGAATGATATCAGCCTCGAAACGCTCCACCCGCTCTGGCAGGCCCGCACCATCTTCGCCCTTGGCCAGTGGCGCCGACAGCGGTGCAGACGGTTCAAGACCGAGCACGAATCGCTCAGCGTAATGGGAAAGCTCGCGGACATTACCGGGCCACGGATGATCCCGCAGATGCTCGACCACCTGGCGCGGCAGGTCCGAAACCTCGCGACCGAAACGCTGCCCGGCCTTTCTGGTGAAGTAGTTGAACAGGAGCGGAATGTCTTCGCGCCGTTCCCTGAGTGGTGGGATCGTCAACGTCACCACATTCAGCCGGTAATAAAGATCCTCGCGAAAGACCGCCCTTTGGTCAGGGTGACCGAGATCGACCTTCGAGGCTGCCACGACGCGCAAATCCACCGGGCGCACCTCGTTCGTGCCAAGCGGTGTGACCTCGCGCATTTCAAGGACCCGCAACATCTGCACCTGGGCGGAAAGCGGCATGCTCTCGATCTCGTCGAGAAACAGCGTACCGCCGCTCGAATGCTCGATCCGGCCGACCCGCTTCTTCTGTGCCCCGGTAAATGCCCCTGCTTCATGACCGAAAAGCTCACTCTCGATCACCTGTTCGGGAAGAGCACCACAATTCAGCGCAACGAAATTGCCGGTCGATCGCCGGCTCCATGAATGGAGCATGCTCGCGACCACTTCCTTGCCGCTGCCCGTTTCTCCCGTCACCAGCACATCGACATCGGTATCGGCGATCTGGCGAAGCATATGACGCAACCGCTCCATGACAGACGTCTGGCCGATCAGCGGCAAACCGTCGTCAGCTTCGGCACCGGCAGCGCGCAGCCGCCGATTTTCCATCACGAGGCTCCGCTTTTCCGCGGCATGCCGGACACATTGGATCAGCCGCTCGGTCGCAAACGGCTTGGCGATGAAGTCATATACGCCATTTTGGATAGCCTTCACCGCCATTGGTATGTCGCCGTGGCCGGTCATCAGAATGACCGGCAATTCACGATCGAAGCCCGCGATCCGGTCGAAAAGCTGCAATCCGTCCAGCCCCGGCATGCGGATATCCGAGACGACCACGCCGGGAAAGCCGTCGCCGAGTTGCGACAGAGCCTCGATGCCCGTCGAAAACGAGCGGACATCGAAACCGGCAAGGCTCAAAGTCTGGGCGGTCGCCTTCAACAGATCCTTGTCGTCATCGATAAGAAAAACGGGAACGGCTTCGGTCATGTTCAGGCTCTTTTCAGATGAACGGTAAATCGGGTCCCGGTCTCACCCGTCTCTACATCAAGCTGACCGCCGTAGTCCGCCACGATGTCCTTGCAGATGACCAGCCCAAGTCCCAGCCCCTTTTCCTTGGAAGAATTGAACGGCTGGAACAGTTCGGCGAGAATGCCGGAAGCGATTCCCGGACCATTATCCGCCACGCCGACGGATACCTTCTCATCCGTCGCCACCGTCGAAACGGTAACCCGCCCCCTCTCGCGCCCCTCCACCGCTTCAAGCGCGTTCTGCAGAAGATTGATGAAGATCTGCTCCAGCCTCAACCGGCTTCCCATCACTTCCAGATCGGCCGCAATCGGTTCGATAGTCAGCATGTCAAGCGACCCCGTGAACCGGCTCTGCAGCAGCAGCACTGCACCTTCAAGCACCTCTGCCAGCAAAACCGGCTCGGCTGCCGTGCGACCGCGCCGCGCCAGCGCCTTCAGGTCATCGGTAATCGCGCCGATCCGCTCCGTGAGAGAGGCGATAAGATCCAGATTTTCCTTCACCGGCTGTATCTGCTGCCGCTCGAGAAAAATCTTGGAATTATCGGCATAAGCCCGAATGGTGGCCACCGGCTGGTTGATTTCATGCGCGACACCGGCGGCAACCTGCCCAAGGATTGCAAGACGATTAGCCTGCACCAGATCCTGTTGCACCGCCTGTAGCTTTACCTCTGTCGATTTTCGGTTGGAAATTTCCGCCTGCAGATTGTCACGCGTCAGGCTGAGGTCGCGCGTCCGCTCATCGACACGCCGTTCAAGCTCTTCGCGCGCAGCCAATGCACCGATGATCTGCGCCTGCGCCATCTGCCGGCGACGGATCCAGACCGCCGTCACGGCAAGTAAGACCAGGAGCCCCAGCGCAGCAATCAGCCGGAATTCACGCATATCCGCAGCAACGGCTCCGTCGATCGGCAGGAGATATTGGAAATGCCAGCCAGTCGAGGCAACGGGGACAGAGATCTGCAAATAGCGGATCTGCCCGCCTCCCGGCAGAAGAACCCGTATGATGTCCGCATCCGGCGCCAGGGTTTCCAGCCGCGTCATCGGCAGGGGGAGAAGCGGTGCATCCCCGAACTGCAGGCTTTCGCGAATGGACGAGAGGCTCGATTGCGGAAGTGGCTTCGTCGTCATGAAACGCCAGGAGGGTATGGTCGTGATCAGCACGGCATGATTGTTGTCGGTGACGAAAGACGGTCGCTGCGTATCGCCCCAATCGGCCTCCAGCTGATCGAATTCCATCTTGGCGACGACGACGCCCAACGGCTTTTCTGGCGAACCTACCCTGTATGAAATATATAGACCCGGCCGGTTGCTGACGGAACCGAGTGCAAAATGTTCCGCTCCCCCCTCCTGCATGCCGCGGGAGAAATAGCTGCGGAATGTATAGTCGTTGCCGACAAAACTCTTTTCCTCGCGCCAGTTGCTGGCCGAAACCGCGATACCATCCGCTGCGACGACATAGATCACCGCCGCCTTGGTAGGCGCGATCAGCTCTTCAAGCTTGCGGCTGAGGGTAATCCTGGCAGCAGGATCGTTGGAAGACAGCGTGTCGACCACATCGCGGTCCTGCGCCAGGAGCAGGGGCAGTGCGCGCGGCCGCTCGAGTACGGCCTGCAACAGCGCCACTTTCAGACTCGCCTCCGTCCGGCCCTGCAAAGACAGTCCGGCAAGTGCCGTCGCACGTCCATAAACACCCGCAACGTAAAAAACCGCGGCACAGGCGACAAGGGCCACCAGGCAGAAAACAATCCAGGTGCGGCGCGTTGCCGGCAGGCGCTCGGCTATCTGAGGCGTAGACATGGGCGCAATTGAGCATAAATCCGCACACAATACAAATATGACCGTGCGGAAATCCGCTCAAATCTCAACCAACAAATGGCGAAACACAATTTAATTGATTGCAATCAAGACGTTATGCCACAGGCGGCAAACTGGCACACCTCTTGCTGCCTTGCTTCCGACATCAATGCGCCCGGGAAGAGCCAGCTGGTTGGTTGTGGTGCGATGGAGGACAAAATGATTGCAATACCCGATTCCACGCAGCCGCGTGCCCCGCTGCCGCTGTACCGCCAGCTTTATGTTCAGGTACTGACCGCTATCGTCATCGGCATGCTGATCGGCCATTTCTGGCCTGATTTCGGCGCCAGCCTGAAGCCGCTCGGCGACGCGTTCATCAAGCTCGTCAAGATGATCATCGCACCGGTGATCTTCCTGACTGTCGCCACCGGTATTGCCGGCATGTCGGATCTCAAGAAGGTTGGACGCGTTGCCGGCAAGGCGATGCTCTACTTCCTGACCTTCTCGACGCTGGCCCTGATCGTCGGCCTCATTGTCGGCAACCTGCTGCAGCCGGGTGCCGGCATGAACATCGATCCGGCAACGCTCGACGGCAAGGCAGTCGCCGCCTACGCCACCAAGGCGCATGAGACGACGATCACCGGCTTCCTGATGAACATCATCCCGGACACGATCGTCGGCGCCTTCTCGCAGGGTGATATCCTGCAGGTGCTGTTCTTCTCCGTCCTGTTCGGCATCGCGCTCGGCATGGTCGGCGAAAAGGGCAAGCCGGTCTACGACTTCCTGACTGCGCTCACCGCCCCGATGTTCCGCCTCGTCGCAATCCTGATGAAGGCCGCCCCGATCGGCGCTTTCGGCGCCATGGCCTTCACCATCGGTAAATACGGCATCGGTTCGGTTGCCAACCTCGCCTTCCTTATCCTGTCGTTCTACATCACCGCGATCCTGTTCGTCGTCGTGATCCTCGGCGCGGTGGCGAAATATAACGGCTTCTCGATCTTCGCCCTGCTGCGTTACATCAAGGAAGAACTGCTTCTCGTGCTCGGCACCTCCTCCTCGGAAGCTGCCCTGCCGAACCTGATGCAGAAGATGGAACGTGCCGGCTGCAAGCGCTCGGTTGTGGGACTGGTCATCCCGACCGGTTATTCCTTCAACCTCGACGGCACCAACATCTACATGACGATGGCGGCGCTGTTCATTGCCCAGGCTACCGGCATCGACCTTTCGCTCATGGACCAGATCCTGCTTCTGCTCGTGGCAATGCTCTCTTCCAAGGGTGCTGCAGGCATTACCGGCGCAGGCTTTATTACGCTTGCTGCAACGCTCTCGGTCGTTCCGTCCGTTCCGGTCGCAGGCATGGCGCTTATCCTCGGCATCGACCGCTTCATGTCGGAATGCCGCGCGCTGACCAACCTCGTCGGCAATGCGGTTGCCACCATCGTCGTTGCACGCTGGGAAGGCGAACTCGACAAGGAGATGCTGGACGCCGCCCTCGCCAAGGGCTCCAACGTCACCGTGCCGGGCAACCTGCAGCCCGCCGAATAAGCCTCCCAAGGCTTGGATGGGGTGAGATCCCCCACCCCAATCTGCCGCCTCCGGGCGGCAGATCTGTTTTTACCACCGGCTGTCAGCCAAGACTTTTGCCGAACCGCGCAAAACTGTCGGCCAGCACCGTCGTTCCGGCACCCGGCTTTTCAGGCCGTTTGTAGACCCCGCCCACGACATCCGCCGGTTCTTCGAAATGATCCTTGATCCAGGGGATATATTCGAGAATGGTCGATGCCGGATGCCAGTAGCTCAGATGCACATGCACCTGGCTCATCTCACCCGCATGCGGCACGACAGGCAGCCGGTTCGCCAGCGCCAGATCGGCCACCTGGATATATTCGGTAATCCCGCCAAGCCGCGTCACGTCGGGCTGCACATAGGCAACCGCTCCGGCATTGATGAAGCTGCGAAATGCATCGACCGTATAAAGCTGCTCGCCGAGCGCCACCGGAATGGTCGAGGACCGCGCCAGCAGACGATGGCTCTCCACGTCGTCATACCACATCGGCTCTTCGAACCAGTAGATATCGAGATCGCGCGCCCGCTCGCAGAAGCGCAGGCAGGTCGGCAGGTCCCATTTGCCATTGCCGTCGATCGCGATGCGGATATCCGGCCCCAGCCGTTTGCGCACGGCCGCAAGCCTGCGGACATCGACATTCGGATCGTCGTGGCCGACCTTCAGCTTGATCCGGGTAAATCCATCCTCTTCGACCGCACGCGCAGAACCCGACAGAAGATCGTCCAGCGAGAATGACAGCCAGCCGATATCGGTATTATAGGCCTCAAGCGCGTCGGTCCTTGCGCCACCGAGATAAGCCCAGAGCGGCAGTCCCGCCTTCTTCGCCTTCAGGTCCCAGATCGCCACATCGACGGCAGCAAGCGCCAGATGCGTGATCCCCGCCCGGCCGACCCATTGCAGCGACGGATAACGCGCAAGCTTGGTCCAGAGCCGTTGATGATCATTGGCATCCTCACCGATCAGAAGCGGCGCATAGCAGTCGCGAATGCAGGCCGTGATCAGCCGGTCGGATGCCAGATGCGCATGGGTGCCGGTAAAACCGTAGCCGGTCAGCCCATCCGTCGTGGTGATCGCCACCCCGACCACGCCCCAATGGGTGATGCTGTGGGTCGAATCCGAAATCGACGCCGATGTCAGCGGCAGATGAAGGATGAATGGTTCCAGGGACTTGATCTTCAATGTCGGCTCCTCCCGATGATCATGATCACAAACTGAATTCGACGTCTCGCAGGCGCTCCAGATAGGCCACATTCGGCAATGACAGGCCGCGCGCGGCATTGGCAATGCGCAGCATGGCGCGCTCCCGCGAGATTTTCAGATGATTGGCAAGCGCCGCACCGGCATCCGCGACCCGGCCCGCCATCAGCCGCTCGAAAACCTCGACATGTTCCAGCAGGAACGGCTCGTCGGTGATCGGCGGCGTCTTGGGCTGGTAGAGTCTGTGATGCGCGACCAGAACGGCCTGCGGCAGGCTGATTGCCTGCATTAGCGGAGCATTGTCGCAATAGCCGAGCAACTGGCCGTGAAGCTGCAGCTCGACCGCGTCCAGCATCGCGCCATCCGCCGCATCTCCCGCGTTGATCGCGTGCTGCAGATCGATAAACAGGGCCGGCAGCACCTCATCCGGCAAATGCGGAAAGGCCTGCTGCAGCGCCAGCGGCTCAAGCGTCCATCGCAATTCGTAGAGCTGGTTCACATGCCTTGCGGTCAGTGCCGGCACATGCCAGCGACCGGCATCATCCTTGCTGACGATGCCGCGCTGCTGCAGTCTCGCCACAACCTCGCGGGCAACCGTACGGCTCACCCCGAAAGCTTTCGCCAGCGCCACCTCGTTGATGCGCCAGCTGGCGATCGATGTTCGGGAGACGATCTCCATCTCCACCTGCCGGTAGATCAGCTCCCAGCTCGCCAGAAAATGAAGCTGCATGTCGTCCGGGCCGGAAGTATCGACCGCGTCGCCAACGTTTTGGCTGGTAGATCCACCCCCTGCAACAACCTGATATCCTCGCCCCTCGGATTTACGGACAAGCCCCAGCGCCTCCAGTTCCGACAGGGCCTGTCGTGCCGGCGCCCGGCTGATGCCGAACCTTTTCGCAATGGCGGTCTCGTTCAGCCTTGCGGCGTCATGCCACCCACCGGAGCGGATTTCCGACGCGACCACCGCAAGAGCTCGCTGGTAGAGTTTGGGCGAACGCCCCGATACGGCATTACTCGGCCCCTCCGTCATTTCACCGTCCCCATGATGCCGTCCTGGCGAAAATCGCAACCGACCGTCTTTCATTCATTTACATTCGCAAGCAAGAATGTCTAGTGTACACAAAAGACAATAATTTCGAGGAAATGCCATGGATGCTGTTCATCAGACAGTCTCGCTTTCGGATCTCGACCGCTTTTGCCGTAAGGTCCTGACCGCTTGCGGTGCCAACGATGCGACGGCTGACGCGACGACGCGCGCCCTCATGCACGCCACGCGCTGCGGCGTGGACAGCCACGGCGTCCGCCTGCTTGCCCACTACATCAAGGCTCTCGAAGGCGGCCGTCTGAACAAGAACCCTGACATCCGCAAAGTCGCTGGTTTCGGCGCGGTGGAAACGCTGGACGGCGACCATGCCCAAGGCGCCGTTCCTGCCTATGCCGCCATGGCGCGGGCAATCGACCTCGCCGGAAAATTCGGCATCGGCGCCGTCGGCGTCCGCAACAATTCGCATTTCGGCGCGGCAGGCGCCTATTCGGTCGAGGCCGTCAGACATGGTATGATCGGCCTGTCTTTCTGCAACTCCGACAGTTTTGTCCGGCTGCACGATGGTGCCTCGCGCTTCCACGGCACCAACCCGATTTCGATGGCTGTCCCGATTGCCGGTGAAGATCCGTGGTTCCTCGACATGGCGACCAGCGCCGTCCCATTCAATCGTGTCCTGCTTTATCGCAGTACCGGGACAAGGCTGCCCGAGGGCGTCGCGTCTGACGAAGCCGGCATCAACACGACGGACCCGCATCTGACCGAAATGCTCGCCCCACTGGGTGACGCCTTCGGTTTCAAGGGTGCCGGCCTTGCCGGTATCGCGGAAATCTTCAGCGCAGTGCTCACCGGCATGCGTCTAAGCTTCGACATCCCCTCGATGATGGGTGAGGATATGGAGACTCCGCGCCTGCTTGGGGCTTTCGTCATGGCCATCCAGCCCGAAGCCTTCGTCGACAGACCAACCTTCGAGGCCGGCATAAAACGCTATGTTGAAACGCTGCGGACATCGCCTGCCCGTGCCGGCGCATCCGTCATGGCGCCTGGCGACCGCGAATGGAAGGTCGCACGCCATCGCGATGCTCATGGCGTCGAGCTCGATCCGGTAACAAGAGCCGCGTTTCTGGAGCTGTCCGGGACCTACAACGTTCCGATGCCGGCCTGAACAAGTTTCTGTGAGGAGCCCACTTGACGAATGATAATTGGTAAGACAATCTGACCACATGACGCGGGAGGAGAGACGCGTCAGGAGGTTTTCATGTTTGTCGCGCTTGAACCACGCCGGCTTTATCGCCAGGCCGCGGAACAGCTTCGTGTACTCATCCAGTCGGGAGAGATCGCCGTCGGGGAGCGACTGCCTGCCGAACGCGAGCTGGCCGAGCGGCTCGGCGTATCACGTCCGACCGTGCGAGAAGCCCTGATCGTTCTCGAAGTCGAGGGTCTGGTGCAGATCCGCATGGGGTCAGGCGTATATGTCAGCCCCAAGGCTGCAGGAGCGCCGAAGGTTCTCGCCGCAGACGACAGCGAAGCCCCGTTCGAAATCCTGCAGGCCCGCTGCATCATCGAAAGCGCTATTGCGGAAGAGGCCGCACGTTGCGTCGACGAGGCAGGCATTCGAAGCCTCGACGTCATTCTGGAAGAGATGGAAGGCGTACTGGAAAACTCCGAGCGGGCGTTGGCGCTGGACCGCGCCTTTCATACGGCAATCGCCGACATCATCGGCAATTCGTCGCTCAATGTCTTTATCGGCCTGATCTACGACAAGCGCGCCTCGCCTTTCTTCGAAAAGCTGGCAAGCTATTTCGAAGGCCCCCACACATGGCGGGCAGCACTGGATGAACACAGGATCATACGCGACGCGCTGGCGGCAGGAGACCCGGCAGCGGCACGCGAAGCGATGCGCATGCATTTGACGCTTTCGCAAAAGAGATTCTCGGAAAGCTTCGGAGAGGAGCCAACGAGAGAGGAGTGACCGAGACCGCGAGGAGGCGGCCGGTTAGGGAGTAATCTGAACGCAATTCGGGAGGACAGAATGAGTTCAAGATTGAAGACGCTGCTCGGTGCAGCGGCAGTCATCGTGGCGTCGGCAATGTCGGCACACGCGGTGGAAACGCTGAAATGGGCGCATGTCTACGAGACATCCGAACCCTTCCACACGGAATCGGTATGGGCCGCCGGAGAAATCGCCAAGCGCACGAACGGACGTTACAAGATCGACGTCTATCCGGCTTCACAGCTCGGCAAGGAAGCCGACATCAACCAGGGCCTCAAGCTCGGCACTGTCGACATGATCATCTCGGGTTCGAGCTTCGCCGCCCGCGATTTCAAGCCGATCGGCGTCACCTATTTCCCTTATATCTTCCGTGATCCGAGCCATCTGATCACCTACACGAAGAGCGACGTCTTCAAGCGCCTTGCCAAGGGGTATGAGGACAAGACCGGCAACGTCATCACCGCCGTCAGCTATTATGGCACCCGCCACACGACGTCGAACACCGCCATCACCAAATGCTCCGACCTGAAGGGCGTGAAGATGCGGGTTCCGGACGTTCCGGCCTATCTCGCCATGCCGC
Source organism: Agrobacterium sp. Ap1 (assembly GCF_017313375.1). Lineage (NCBI taxonomy): Bacteria > Pseudomonadati > Pseudomonadota > Alphaproteobacteria > Hyphomicrobiales > Rhizobiaceae > Agrobacterium > Agrobacterium sp. Ap1. Next base: position 274,968 of record NZ_JAFLMY010000007.1, on the reverse strand, counting down.
GCGCCTGCGGTGCCAACACCACTCCGATCGCTTTTGCAGAAGTCTATCTCGCGCTGCAGAACGGCACGGTCGACGCCCAGGAAAACCCGCTGACGACGATCGAAGCGAAAAAATTCTTCGAAGTTCAGAAGAACATCGTTCTCTCCGGCCATATCGTCGACCACCTCAACACAGTCATCTCCAAAAGCCGCTGGGCGAGCCTCTCTGACGAAGACAAGCAGATTTTCCGCGACGTCATGCAGGAAGCTGCCGCCAAGACTACGAAGATTATCGAGGAGCGTGAAAAGGCTCTGGTCGACGACTTCAAGAAACGCGGTCTGAACGTCGTCGAGGTCGACAAGGCCGACTTCGAGAAGAACGTGCTCGAAAAGGTCAAGTTCGAGGACTTCGGCTACGAGAAGTCCGATTGGGAAGCGATCCGCGCCATCAAATGATCCCGTTCGGCGCGGTCGAAAGACGACCGCGCCGGCTTCTCTTGAATGGGACAAACTCATGTCGACAGCACAGGAAATTCACACTCAGGTCACTCCTGAGGAGATAGCGCATACCTTTGACGAGGCCCCCGCCGAAGTCGATCTCAAGGTCTACGCCTTCGAAGACTGGATCACGCTCGGCCTATTCTGGCTGATGACGGGCTGCGTCTTCCTGCAATTCTTTACTCGCTACGTCCTGAACGACAGCTATGCCTGGACCGAGGAAATCGCCGTCAACTGCCTGATCGGCGTGGTGTTTCTGGGCTCCGTCATGTGTGTGCGGATGTCGCGCCACATCCAGGTGGACGTGCTCTACCACTATCTGCCCGCCCGTGTGACACGCGTCATGGCGACGATTGTCGACATCATCCGCATCGGCTTCTTCGCCTACGGCTCCTGGCTGATGTGGCGTTACATGGAAGTCGTTGCCGGCGAGGAAATGGTCACCGTCGACCTTCCGCGCGACATCATCTTCTATTCCGTGCTCGCGGCATTCGTTCTGATGCTGTTCCGTTCCATTCAGGTCTTCATCGCCAATATGCGCCGTGGTTATTCGGTGCTCGAGCGACCCGAAGCCTTCCAGAGCGAGGGCTGAGATATGCTGCTTCTCATCGGTTCTTTTCTGGCGCTGATGCTTCTCGGCGTGCCGGTTGCCATCTCGATGGCCGTGTCGTCGGTGTCCTACATCATCTTTTACGACGTCGCGCCGGATATCATCGCCGCCCAGCGCCTTATCGCCGGCGTCGAGAGTTTTCCGCTTCTCGCCGTTCCCTTCTTCATCCTTGCCGGTAACCTGATGAATGTCGCCGGCGTCACCGGCCGCATCTATTCCTTCGCCGTCGCCCTCGTCGGCTGGATGAAGGGCGGTCTGGCGCAGGTCAACATCATCGGCTCGGTGGTGTTCTCCGGCATGTCCGGCACGGCGCTTGCCGATGCTGCCGGTATCGGCACAATCGAAATCAAGGCGATGAAGGATCACGGTTATCCGGTCGAAGCCGCGGTCGGCGTCACCGCCGCGTCGGCAACGCTTGGACCCATCTTCCCGCCGTCGCTCCCCTTCGTCATTTACGGCATGATGGCAAACGTTTCGATCGGCGCGCTGTTCATGGCCGGCATCGTGCCCGGCGTCGTCATGACGGTGCTGATGATGGTCACAGTCGCCGTCTTCGCCTTCATCAAACGCTGGGGTTCGGATACGCCGTTTAACATCCGCAACCTGTTCGGCGCCTCGCTGGAAGTCGTTGTCGTCATGATGGTGCCGCTCGGCATCTATCTCCTGACGCTGATGGGCCTCTCGTTGAACTTTGCGGTCGGCATCGCCCTCATCGTCCTCATCGCCGCCGACTGGTATTTCGACTTCTCGGCCGTCATGGCGCTGATGACCCCGGTCATCCTGATCGGCGGCATGACGATGGGCTGGTTCACGCCAACGGAAGCGGCGGTTGCGGCCGTCCTCTGGTCGCTGTTCCTCGGCCTCGTGCGCTATCGCACAATGACCTTCAAGAGCCTCGCCAAGGCAACCATGGACACGGTCGAAACCACGGCCTCGGTTCTGTTCATCGTGGCTGCAGCCTCGGTCTTTGCCTGGTTGCTCACCGTCAGCCAGACCGCCCAGCTGCTCTCGACGGCCATCACCGGCCTTACCGACAGCAAGTGGGTGTTCCTCATCCTGGTCAACCTCCTGATGCTGTTCGTCGGCTGCTTCCTTGATACGATCGCGGCCATCACGATCCTCGTGCCGATCCTGCTGCCGCTGGTTCTGCAGTTCGACATCGACCCGGTGCATTTCGGCCTGATCATGACGCTGAACCTGATGATCGGTCTCCTGCATCCGCCGCTCGGCATGGTGCTCTTCGTACTCTCGCGTGTGGCCAAACTTTCGGTCGAACGCACGACGATGGCGATCCTGCCCTGGCTGGTGCCGCTGTTCGTGGCGCTGATCATCATCACCTTCGTCCCGGCCGTCACGCTGTGGCTGCCGACCGAGATGGGCCTGATCCGTTGATGATAACCCGCCTGCGCCGCTAGGCGGCGCAGGCACTCCATTCCAATCTGAAGGCATGAGACATGTTGACGAAGATCGTTCGTCTTTACGGCAAGCAGGACTTGCACGTCGAAACGCAGGAATGCCCCGAGCCTGGCCCCGGTGAAGTTCGGCTGAAAATGGCCCGGGGCGGCATCTGCGGGTCCGATCTCCATTATTTCCAGGACGGCGGCTTCGGCCCGGTGCGTGTACGCGAACCGATCATCAGCGGCCACGAGGCCTCCGGTTATATCGAGGCGGTTGGCCCCGGCGTCACCGGCCTCGCCCCCGGCACGCTCGTCGCCGTCAACCCGTCGCAACCCTGCGGCCACTGCCATTATTGCGGCATCGGCCAGCCGATCCATTGCCTCGAAATGAAGTTCATGGGCTCGGCCATGCGTCTTCCCCATGAGCAGGGCATGTTCCGCGAACAGTTTATCGTCCCGGCAATCCAGTGTTTTCCGGTGGAAGGCGAAGCCTCAGCCGCCGAGGCAGCCTGCGCCGAACCACTGGCTGTCTGCCTCCATGCGGTGGCCCAGGCCGGTGATCTTGCGGGCAAAAACGTGCTCGTCACCGGCGCCGGCCCTATCGGCTTGCTGGTTGTCGCCGCAGCCCGCCATGCAGGTGCCGAAAGGATCACGGTTACCGATCTTGCCGACGCTGCCCTGTCGCGCGGCCCGGCCATGGGCGCAAATAAGACGATCAACGTTTCCAAGCCCGATGCACTTACCCCCTATCAAAAAGACAAGGGCACGTTCGACACCGTGTTCGAATGCTCGGCCGCCGGCCCTGCCCTCGTCTCGGCATTCCAGTGCGTCAAACCACGCGGCACGATCGTGCAGGTCGGCGTGACCGGTGAATTGTCGGTTCCGGTCAACATGCTGGTCGGCAAGGAAATCGTCTGGCGCGGCTCGCAACGTTTCCACGAGGAATTCGCCCGCGCCGTCCAACTGATCGGCGCCAGGGATATCAATGTCCGTCCGATCCTTTCCCACACATTCCCGATCGACGAGGCGCTTCAAGCCTTCCTGCAGGCCGGTGATCGCACCGCCGCCTGCAAGGTCCAGATCGCGCTCAGCTAAAAAGGAAAGACAGATGCGACACACATGGCGATGGTTCGGACCGGTCGACAAGGTCACGGTGAGAGACGCCGCCCAGGCAGGGGCCGAGGGCATTGTCAGCGCCCTTCATCACATACCGACCGGCGCCGTCTGGCCCGCCGAAGAGATCGAAAAACGCCATCAGGCGATCCGCGAAGGCGGCCTTTTCTGGGACGTGGTGGAGAGCGTGCCGGTCTCGGAAGAGATAAAAACCCAGACCGGCGACTGGCGCGAGCATGTGAAGAACTGGCAGGAGACACTACGCCGCCTCTCGGCCTCCGGTATCAAGACGGTCTGCTACAATTTCATGCCGGTGCTCGACTGGACCCGCACCGACCTGCGCTGGGAAACCAGACATGGCGCAAAGGCGATGCGCTTCGATCTCACCGATTTTATCGCCTTCGACATCCACATCCTGAAACGCCCCGGTGCAGCACAGGACTATCCTGAACGGCTGCAGGAAGAAGCGGCCAGACGCTTCGCCTCACTCGATGACGCACGCATCACCGCGCTCGGCAAGAATATCGGCGCCGGCCTGCCCGGTTCGGCCGATGGCTACACGCTCGACCAGCTGCTCGAAAAACTGCGTACCTATCAAGGCATCGACGCGAAAAAACTGCAGTTGAATCTCATCGACTTCCTCTCGGAAGTCACCCCGGTGGCCGAACGGGTAGGCATCAACATCTGCGCCCATCCGGATGATCCGCCATGGCCGCTGCTCGGCCTGCCGCGTATTCTTTCAACCGGCGACGACTACGCTCACATGCTCCGTCAGGTGGACAGCCGCGCCAATGGCGTAACGCTCTGCTCCGGTTCGCTCGGCGCACGGGCGGATAACGATCTGGCACAAATTGCCACCCGCTTTGCCGACCGCATCCACTTCGTCCACCTGCGCAACGTCACCCGCGACGAGGACACCCTGCCCTGCTCCTTCTTCGAAGACGAGCATCTGGAAGGTGGCACCGACATGGTTGCCGTCATCGCCGCACTTCTGACCGAAGAGAAACGCCGCAAGGCGGAGGGCCGTGAAGACCATCAGATCCCGATGCGTCCCGACCACGGCCAGGAAATTCTCGACGATCTGTCCCGCGGCGCTCAACCCGGTTATCCGGCCATCGGCCGCCTGAAAGGGCTGGCGGAACTGCGCGGCATCGAGCTCGCCTTGAGCCACAGCCAGTTCGGACTTGGCCGATGACAAGAACACTTTCCGCGGAAACGCAGCTCCCCTCAAACGTCGCCCAGCCCGGATACGACCGTTCCGAGCTGCGCCCCGGCATCCTGCATTTCGGCCTCGGCGCTTTCCACCGCGCACATCAGGGCGTCTATACACAGCGCGCATTGCAGAGCGAGTTCGGCCCGTGGGGCATCGTCGCGGTCAACCTGCGCTCGCCCGAGCCGGTCGAAGCATTGGCTGCGCAGGACGGCCTCTATTCGATCACCGTGCGCGATAGCGAAGGTGACACGAGCGAGGTCGTCGGCGCAACCGTCGACTGGCTCTGCGCTGCAACCGACCGGGAGCGTGTGCTCACCTATCTGGCCAGCCCGTTCATCCATGTCGTCACACTGACCGTCTCGGAAAAGGCCTATGGTCTGCATCCATCGACCGGCGGCCTCGACAAGGCTCATCCCGCGGTCGCCAACGATCTCGCCAATCCCGACGCCCCGGTCGGTGCAATCGGCTATCTCGTCGCCGGTCTCGCTTCCCGCCGCGAAAAGGCCATGCGTCCCTTCACCATTCTCTGCTGCGATAACCTCCCGTCCAACGGCAAGGTTGTCCGTCGTTTGGTTCTGGACATGGCCACACGCCGCGACCCGGAACTGGCAAAATGGATCGAGCAGGAGGTCACTTTCCCTTCTTCCATGGTCGACCGCATCGTGCCCGCCGCGACCGAGGATACCCGCACCCGTGCCAAAAGCCTGCTCGGCGTGGAGGATGCGCTTGCCCTCGATACCGAGCCCTTCATGCAATGGGTGATCGAGGACGAATTCGTCTCGGGCCGCCCCGCCTGGGAAGCCGGCGGCGCATTGTTCGTCGAAAATGTCGAGCCATACGAGAAGATGAAGCTCCGACTGCTCAACGGCTCGCACACGATGATCGCCCATCTCGGTCTTTTGAAAGGGCTGGAATGCGTGCGCGACGTCATGGCCGTGCCGGAATTCGTGGCGACGACGCGAGACCATATGCGCGCCGCAGCGGCCACGCTCGACCCGGTCCCCGGCATCGATCTCGACCATTACATGGACCAGCTGATCGACCGTTTCAGCAATCGCGCCATCGCCCATCGCAACATCCAGATCGCCATGGATTCCAGCCAGAAACTGCCGCAGCGCATCTTTTCGCCGGCGGTGGATGCATTGGCTTCAGGCTCGGACGGCGCAAGCTTTGCCCGCGTCGTCGGCCTCTGGATCGCCGCGCTGATCCGCTTCAGGGATTGCAACGATCCGCGCCGCGACGAGCTTTTGGCAGCAGCCCAGGCGGCCGATCCTCAGGATTACACGGCAAGCTTTGTCGGCATCGAAGGCCTCATTCCGCTTTCGCTCGCCCAGTCGCGCGCCTGGCGCGATCTCGTCAACGCAGAGGTCGCGAAATGGCGCTGACCAAGAATTTCAAGACACCCCAAAACCACCCCAGGAGTTTATCATGAAGGCGCTCGTCTGTATCGAGCCCGGCCAACTTGCGCTGGAGGACCGTCCCGAACCGGCACGCGGCGAAGGCGAGGTCAAAGTCCGCATCCGCCATATCGGCATATGCGGCACAGATTTTCACATCTTTGCCGGAAAACATCCGTTTCTCCAATATCCACGCGTCATGGGCCATGAGTTGTCCGGCACCGTCGCGGAGGCTCCGGCCGGCAGCAGGCTTAAACCCGGCGAACCCGTCTATATCGTTCCCTATCTCTCCTGCGGGACCTGCCAGGCCTGCCGCCGCGGCATCAGCAATGCCTGTCGCAACATCTCGGTGCTGGGCGTCCACAGCGATGGCGGCATGGCCGAATATCTCTGCGTGCCGGAAGAAAACGTCATCCCGACCGGCAATATCCCGCTCGAAGACGCGGCAATGATCGAATTTCTCGCCATCGGCGCCCATGGCGTCAAGCGCAGCGCGATCACGTCCGAGGATCGCGTGCTCGTCACCGGCTCAGGCCCGATCGGCATGTCGGCGATCATCTTTGCCAAGGCCCGCGGCGCCCATGTCACCGTCATGGATACGCGCGACGACCGGCTCACTTTTGCCGTCGAAAAACTCGGCGCAGACGCGACGATCTTTGCCGATGCAGACGCGGAACAGGTCGCCGAGCGGCAGACCGGCGGCGAATGGTACGATGTCGTCATCGACGCCACCGGCAACGCCATCCCCATGCAGCGCGGCTTCCATTTCCTCGCCCATGGCGCACGTTACGTGCTGCTCTCCGTCGTCCGCCAGGACATCACCTTCTCCGACCCGGAATTCCACAAGCGCGAGGCAACGCTGATCGCCAGCCGCAACGCCCAGCCGGATGATTTTGCCGAAGTCGTGCGCCAGATCGAGGCCGGTAAGGTTCCGACCCGCGCGCTTAACACCCATCGTGCACCGCTGTCCGACGCAGTCGCGCTGTTTTCCGAATGGTCGAAACCGGAAGCCGGCGTGATCAAGGCCATTCTGGAGGTTTGAAGCCTCACCACCCAATAGAAAAAGGCGCCGGAAGGCGCCTTTTTCATATCCAGTGTCGATGCACGTTCACGCCGCTTTGGGTCTACCGAACTGATAAGCTTCGATCGACTGCGGCTTCATCTCGATCGAAAAGCCCGGCCGCGACGGCGGCATATAGGCGGCGTCCTTGATCACGCAGGGATCAACGAAATGTTCGTGCAGATGATCGACATATTCGATCACGCGTCCCTCCTTGGTACCGGAGACGGCGATGTAGTCGATCATCGACAGATGCTGCACATATTCGCATAAGCCCACACCCCCGGCATGCGGCCATACCGCCTTGCCGAATTTCGCGGCGATCAAGAGCACCGCCAGCACCTCGTTCAGCCCGCCCATGCGGCAGGCATCGATCTGCACTATATCGATCGCGCCCTCGGCGATGAACTGCTTGAACATGATGCGGTTCTGGCACATTTCGCCGGTCGCCACCTTCACCGGCGCGATCGCCTCGCGGATCTTCTTATGCCCCGCCACATCGTCCGGGCTGGTCGGCTCCTCGATGAAGAACGGCTTGGCAAAGGCCAGCGCCTTCACCCAGTCGATCGCCTGGTCGACATCCCAGACCTGGTTGGCATCGATCATCATATAGCGATCCGGCCCGATCACTTCACGGCAAATGGTAAGCCTGCGGATATCGTCTTCCAGATCGCGCCCGACCTTCATCTTCACATGGCTGAACCCGGCATCGACTGCCTCCTGCGCCAGCCGGCGTAGCTTGTCGTCGGGATAACCGAGCCAGCCCGCCGAAGTCGTGTAGCAGGCATAACCTTCACGCTCGAGAATGGCGATCCGCTCCGCTTTGCCCTTCTCCGCCTTGCGCAGGATGTCGATCGCCTCGTCGCGGGTCAGCGCATCGGTGAGATACCGATAATCGACGATATCGGCGATCTCTTCCGGCGACATTGTCGCTACAAATTTCCACACCGGCATGCCCGCCTCCTTGGCGAGCGCATCCCAGAGCGCGTTGACCACGGCACCGGTCGCCAGATGCATCGCCCCCTTATCCGGCCCGATCCAGCGCAACTGGCTGTCGCCCGTCAGGTGCCGCCAGAATTTGCCGGGGCTAGCGCGCATTTCGGCTAAGTCCTTGCCGATCACCAGATGGCGCATAGCCTCGATCGCCATGCAGACGATGTCGTTGCCGCGGCCGATGGTAAAGGTCAGGCCGTGGCCCTCGATCCCGTCGCGATCGGTTTCGAGGATGACATAGGCCGCCGAATAATCCGGATCGGGGTTCATCGCATCCGACCCGTCAAGGCTTGCCGAAGTCGGGAAGCGCAGATCGAAAACACGAAGATTGGTGATGCGGGTCATTGCGGCCTCCTCTGCCGGCTTATTTGGTCTAAAAATCGGCGCGCCAGCCTCCAAACCGGCGCGCCGATCGGTCGTCTTAGATATCGGCGACGAAGGTCTGCTTCTGGCTGCCGAGGCCTTCGATGCCGAGTTCGACGACATCACCGGCCTTGAGGAAGCGCGGCGGCTTCATGCCAAGGCCGACGCCCGGAGGCGTGCCGGTGGAGATGACATCGCCCGGATGCAGCGACATGAACTGGCTGAGATACGAGACAAGGAACTTGACGCCGTAGACCATGGTCTTCGACGAGCCATCCTGCATCTTCTCGCCGTTCACCGTCAGCCACATGCCGAGGTTCTGCGGATCAGGAATCTCGTCCTTGGTCACCAGCCAGGGGCCGAGCGGTCCGAACGTGTCGCAGGATTTGCCCTTGGTCCACTGGCCGGAACGCTCGGCCTGGAAGGCACGTTCGGAAACGTCATTGGTCAGGCAATAGCCGGCGACGTAATCCAGCGCATCGTCCTCCGAAACGTATTTCGCCGTCTTGCCGATGACGACGCCGAGCTCGACTTCCCAGTCGGTCTTTTCGGAACCGCGCGGAATGACGACGTCATCGTTCGGGCCGACGATGGCCGAAGACGCCTTCATGAAGATGATCGGCTCCGGCGGCACGGTCGCGCCTGTCTCGGCGGCGTGGTCGGAATAGTTGAGGCCGATGCAGATGAACTTGCCGGTACCGGCCACGCAGGGGCCAAGACGCGGCGAACCTTCGACTAGCGGCAGGCTCTTTGCATCGACAGCGCCGAGTTTCGCCAGCGCATCCGGGGAGAGCGCTGCACCAGAAAGATCGGAGACATGTGCGGAAAGATCACGGATCTTGCCGTCGGCATCGACGATCGCAGGCTTTTCAGCGCCGGGCGCGCCATAACGCAGGAATTTCATCGGAATAGTCCTTTCAATTCAAACTTCGCTTTTCAAAAATGGCTCAGATCGACCAGCCGCCGTCGATGCCGACGGCCTGCCCGGTCGTGTAGGTAGCGCCGGCGAGATAGACCGCCAGTTCCGCAATTTCTTCAGGGCTGCCGAGGCGCCCCATCGGCTGGCGGGCGATAAATGCCGCACGCGCCTCCTCGTAATTGCCCTGGGCACGCATGCGCTGTTCCAAGGACGGGCTTTCCACCGTACCGGGGCAGATAGCGTTGCAGCGAATGCCGCGTGTCACGTAGTCAGCTGCAATCGCCTTGGTCAGCCCGATCACGGCAGCCTTGGTCGTGCCATAGGCGCAGCGGTTCGGTACGCCCTTGGAGCTGGAAGCGATCGAGGCCATGTTGATGATCGTGCCGTCGCCGCGCTCCAGCATGCCCGGCAGCACAGCCTTGATCGTGCGCACCATGGCGCGGACATTGAGATCGAAGGCGAAATCGAGATCCTTGTCCGTCATCTCCAGCACCGAGCCGCCATGCACTACACCGGCGCAGTTGAACAGTACATCGATCGCGCCGACACGCTCGAAGAATGCCGTTACCGATGCGCTGTCGAGCACATCGAGCTTTGCCGTTTCGATATTGGTGCTGCCCGTCAGCGTCGAAAGCGCTTCCTCATTGATATCGGTCGCCCAGACTTGTGCGCCCGCTTCGGCATAGGCCAATGCGCTGGCCCGTCCTATCCCCTGACCGGCGGCGGTCACCACGACCACCTTGCCTCCTAGCTTACCTGTCATGTCTTCTCCCTTTCAGTCCAGATGGAACACCTCATCCATCGATGCCCACCATTCCCCATCCTTTCGCGTTGCGAAAGGTCTTTGGCAGGGAATACAGTACGACCACCATTCCTGGTTCTTCTCGCTCGCTGCCATTTTCGCCATATCTGCAGCGAAATCAGTACCATGATATTCCCAGTAACCGAACAGCAGGTTCTCCGGTTCGCGCAGGAATATCGAGTAGTTGGAGATATTGCAGCGCGATATGAGATCAAGGATCTCGGGCCACACGGCAGCATGCAGCGCCTTATATTCCTCGACCTTTTCCGGCGCGAGACCAATCACCATCCCCATTCTCTGCATCTCATTTCCTCACAATCGATAGAAGCGCCGAGCATTGCTGCCGAACACCGCATCGTGATCGGCTTGGGGAACGATCGCGCGGCATTGAGCGATCCATCCGGCATAGTTTCCAGCCAGATTGACTACCGGCCAGTCGCTACCCCAGATCACCCGGTCAACTCCGAACAATTCAAGAATGGTCTCGATATAGGGCCGCAGCGCCTCTGGCTTCTGCCCACCCGCTTCGGTCAACAGGCCGGAAAGCTTGCAGCAAACATTGTCGAGTTCGCAGAGCCGCAACATCGCATGCCGCCAGTCGCGATAATGTCCCGTGGCAATCCGCGGCTTCGCCCCATGATCGATGACGACAGGCAGCCCGGGATGACGGCGGGCGAAGGCATGCAGGGCCGAAAGATGCGGCTCCAGCACCAGCGCATCGAACACCAGATAATGCGCCATCATCGCCTCGACAGCCGGCTCTAGCGCCGGATCGTCGATCCAGTCGGGATCGGCGATATTCTGCAGCATCGGCCGCAGTCCCTTCAACTTCGGCGCTTTTGCAAGATCGGCGATCACCTCCGGCGCATCCGGGGCCTTCATCTCCACCCAGCCGACGACACCGAGAATGGTATCGCTCTTCTCGGCGAGGCCCAGCATGAACCGCGTATCCTCGACACTCGGCATCGATTGCACGAGGATCGTGCCGCCGACGCCGGCACCGTCGATCTCCGATGTCAGATCTGCGGGCAAGAAATCGCGGTGAATGGCGGCAAGCTCGGGTGGCGGCCAGCCGCCTTTGCGATCCTTCAGCAGCCAGAAATGCTGGTGGGCATCGATGATCATCGTCTCAGCCACCCGAAACCGATGCATCGGCAGCGATCACACCCTTGTCCTGCAATCGGGTCCAGAACGAAGCTGGAATTTCCTGCTCGAACCAGTCGACATTGGCCTTCATCTGCTCGGCGTTGCGTGCGCCCGAAACGACACTGACGACGGCCGGATGTAGCGCCGGAAAGGCGAGGGCCGCCGCCTGCATGGCAACGCCTTCAGCCTCGCAGGCAGCCTCGATCTCGCCGACACGGGCGAGAATATCGGCCGGAGCCTCGGCATAATTGAACTTTCGGTTTCCGGCGAGAAGCCCGGAATTGAACGCGCCCGCAACAACGATCCCGACACCTTCGCGGTGGCAGCGGTCGAGCAGGGCCAAGCTCTCCTGTTCCAAGAGCGTATAGCGCCCAGCCAGCATCGACACGTCGATATCGCATTCGTCCATCGCATCGGCGATCGCCTGCCATTCGTTGACGCCGAGCCCGATCGCCTTGATCAGACCTGCCTCACGCAATTCGCCAAGCGCCCGGAACCCGCCGCCCTTGGTCAACTGGTCCCAGTAATGCTGGTGACGATCCCCATGGGTGGCGCGGCCGATATCGTGGACAAAAAGCACGTCGGGCGCAAACATGCCGAGCCGCTGGCGGCTGTCCTCGAAAGAGCGCAGGATAGCGTCATAACCGTAATCATAGGTCGGCCGAAACGGCAGCGGCGCGACGAAGGCATCCTCTTCCGGCCCGACACTGTTATCCGGCAGCATCAGCCGCCCGACCTTGGTGCTCAGCACATAATCGTCCCGCGCCCGATCCGTCACCATCGTCCCGAGCCGGCGTTCCGAGCGGGTATAGCCATAAAAGGGCGCCGTATCGAAATAGCGGATGCCGGCATCCCACGCAGCCTCGAAGGCACTGAGCGATTCCTGATAGGGGGTCAGCCGGTAGAGATTGCCCATCTGGGCACAGCCCAGCCCCATAAGCGTGAACGAGACGTTGCGATTGCGCAGCCTGCGCCTGTCCGAAACCTTCATGATGTCCTGAAATCCAGATCGTGATAGAAGGGAGCGCGCGGGCATTGAGGCGCCCGCGCGCCGGTCTGTTTAGTAGAGAACGTTCTTGGCTTCCGGCTTGTCGATATTGTCCTTCGTCACCACGACGACGCCGGTATCGACGGTCTTCTCGACCTTCTGCTTGCCAAGGATCGAAAGCAGCGTCTGGATGCCCTTTTCGCCCATCTGGTAGGATCCCTGAACGACGGTGGCGGTCAGCGTTCCGTCCTTGACGAATTCCTGCAGGTCCTGGTTTCCGTCAAAGCCGATGGCAACCACCTTGCCCGCCTTGCCCGCCTGCTTGATCGCCCGGCCCATGCCGATTGCCGTCGGTTCGTTGGCGCCGAAAATACCCTTCAGGTCGCTGTTGGCGGCCAGAACGTCGGTGGTCTGGTTCAGCGCGGTCGCCATCTGCGACTGCGAATAATAAGGCCCGACGATTTCCAGCTTGGAATTGGCCTTGATATAGTCGGTAAACCCGCCGACGCGGCCGATTTCCGAGCCGGCACCGGCAACATAGGACATGACGGCGATCTTGCCGGTCGTGCCGACCTTTTCAATCAGCGCCTTGGCGGCAAGCTCGCCGGCCTTGCTGTTATCGGTGGCAAGGAAGGACTGGTAATATTTGTCCGACCCCGCGGAAAGCTGGCTGTCGATAATGACGACCGGGATACGCGCTTCCCAGGCCTTCTTCACCGCCGGCACAAGCGCATCCGGATCCGACGGCGCAAGCAGGATCGCCGCCACCTTACGGTTGACGGCATTCTCGACCATGTTGACCTCGTCGGCAATGGCGGATTCTGCCGCCGGGCCCTGGAAGGTCATCGTGTGTTCGCCCTTGGCTGAGCCGATTGCGGCTTCCGCACCCTTCTGCACATTCTGCCAGAAAGTCGAGTTGACCGTCTTGACGATGACGGCGATTTCGCCGGCCGACGCGGCTGTCGTCCCGGCAAAGGCAAGTGCTGACGCCATCAGGACCGTTGCAAGTCTACGCATGTCTTTCCTCCTCGAATGACCCCGGGATATCCCTCAAAGGTCCGTTTAAAGGGAAGGCTCCTCCCCTCCCCGTGGCTTCCATAGTCAGGCCCGGCCCCCGGCCGTTCCCTTATCTTCAGCGGCGATTGCGCAGCTGATCGATCCAGACGGTGACCAGAATGACGAGGCCGATGATGATCTGCTGGGTGAAGGCGGAGACGCCGTTCATGTTCAATCCGTTGCGCAATATGCCGATGACGAAGGCACCGATCATCGTGCCGGAAATCGTCCCGACACCGCCGATCAGCGACGTGCCGCCGATCACGGCGCTGGCAATCGCGTCGAGCTCATAAGCCACGCCCTCATTGGGCTGCGCGGTGACGAGGCGGGACATCAGCACGCAGCCGGTTAGGCCGGCGAGCGTGCCTGACACGACATAGGTAAAGGCGGTCACGCGAGAAACGTTTACGCCAGAAAGTCTCGCCGCGTCGGCATTGGAACCGATCGCATAGATATAACGGCCGAGCACCGTGCGGTTCAGCACGAAGGCGGCAATGAAAGCGATGACGACCATCAGCACGACCGGATAGGGAATGCCGGGAAATGTCACGACCGGAAATCCCTGGTCGTCGATGGATTCGATCCGGAACAGAGAACCGTTACCCAGCTCGCCAAAAGCCTCACCAAGGCCGGACACAGCACGAGCGCCGGTGATCTGCAGTGCCACACCACGCGCAATCAGCATCATGCCGAGCGTCGCAATGAAGGGCGGCAGCTTCAACTGGGTGATGACGAAACCGTTGATCAGTCCACAGAGCGAGCCGGTCAGGATACCGAGCAGCATGCCGATCCAGATCGGCAGTTGCAGTTCCTTCACCGCAAGTGCCGCCACCACGCCGGCCAGCGCCAGAACCGAGCCGACCGACAGATCGATCCCGCCGGTGATGATGACATAGGTCGCACCGATGCCCAGCAGCGCAATGGAGGTCACCTGAAGCGCAATCGTCATGCCGTTGCCGACGGTGAAGAAAGCGCTGCTTGTGGCGGAAAACACTGCCGCCAGCGCGAGCAGGCTGCCGAGTGCTGCAAATTTCTGGATGATATCCTTCTGCCGCTCGCTCAGGCGACGCCCTTGACCGGCGGCCTTCGGGGCCGGCTGCTGCGCCGGTTTTTCGCTGGTCATATCGGCCATGCTTTCACAATCCCTGTTCGCCGCGCCGGCCGCTGCCGGACGCGTAATGCATGATTTCTTCCTGGGAGGTCGTCCGCGTTTCAAGCGTCGCTGTGATCCGCCCACCATGGAAGACGGCGATGCGGTCGGACATGCCGAGCACTTCCGGCAGTTCGGAACTGATCAGCACAACGCCGATGCCACGTGCCGCAAGCTCGTCCATGATCTGGTAGATGGCGAATTTCGCCCCGACATCGATACCGCGCGTCGGTTCGTCGAAAAACATGATGCGCGGCTCGCGAAACAGCCATTTGCCGATGATGATCTTCTGCTGGTTGCCGCCGGAAAGCAGGCGAACCGGCTGGCTGAGGCTCGGCGTGCGGATGTTCAAAAGATCGACATAGCGCTGGCCCGCCTCGCGATGCCGCTTGCGGTCGATCACGCCGAAACGGCTCGCGACCGCGCCCATCCGCGCCATGACCAGATTGGCATCGACCGGCATTTTTACCGCCAACCCCTGCGCCTTGCGGTCTTCGGAAAGATAGGCAATGCCCGCGTCGATCGCGCTGCGCGGATCGGAAATCTTCAATTCGCTTCCGTCGAGCATGATCGTCCCGGCATCGCGCGGATCGGCGCCGAAAATGGCACGTGCCACCTCCGTGCGCCCCGCCCCCATCAGCCCGGCAAAACCGAGGATCTCGCCACGGCGGATCTCGAAATTGATGTCGGAAAACACGCCGCGACTGGTCAGGCCGGTTGCGGAAAAGATCACCTTGTCGCCCGGCACCCGCGTCGGCTCGGGAAACTTGTCCTCCAGCGACCGCCCCACCATCCGCGCCACGATGTCGTCGACAGTCAGCGAAGAAAAATCATCGGTCGAGATATAGCGCCCGTCACGCAGCACAGTGACGCGATCGACGATCTCCACCATCTCGTCCAACCGGTGCGAGATATAGATGATGCCGGTGCCCTGGGCTTTCAGGTCGCGGATCACCTTGAACAGAAGCTGTGCCTCCTGCTCGGTCAGCGACGAGGTCGGCTCGTCCATGATCAGCACGGTCGCATCGAGCGACAGCGCCTTGGCGATTTCCACCATCTGACACTGTGCGACCGACAACGTGCGCACCTGAACATTCGGATCGATATCGACGCCAAGCCGGTCGAGACAGCGTTTTGCGTCGGCGATCAGTCGTCTCCGGTCGACGAGAAAACCGCGCCGCGGCTCGCGGGCGAGATAGATGTTTTCCGCCACTGTCAGATGCGGAACGAGATTGAGTTCCTGGTGGATGATGGCAATGCCGGCCGCTTCCGATTGAAGCGTCGAGGCAAACTGCACCGGCTCACCCTTGAAGGTGATCGAACCGGAATTCGGCTGGTAGACGCCGCTGATGATCTTCATCAGCGTCGATTTTCCCGCCCCGTTCTCTCCACAGACGGCATGCACCTCGCCGGCGCGCAGATCGAAACTGACGCCCGACAGCGCCTTTACGCCCGGAAATTCCTTGGACACACCCTCAAGCTTCAACAGCACGGCATGCCCAACGGCATGACCAGCCATGCCTGCAGGTTGCGGCACTCCTCCCATCGCGATCTCCTCTTCGCGCAAGAGCTTCCCAGGGCTCTTGCGGATTATCAAATCGCGGCCGCGTCATTTGGTCAAGCCAATTTGCAGATTTTTCTTGCATCATGCCAATTATTGACGCCAATTGACGGACAACTGCTTGTTAAATACGCAATTGGCCAGACCTCAATGACGGATACACGACGCCTCTACCAGCAGACTGCAGACCGCGTCCGGCAGCTTATCGCCAGGGGAGATTATCAGGCCGGCGCACGCCTGCCCGCAGAGCGCGAACTCGCCCAGCAACTCGGCGTCTCACGCCCTTCGCTTCGGGAGGCGCTGATCGCGCTCGAAATCGACGGTACGATCGAGATCCGCATGGGGTCGGGCATCTACGTGCTCAACACAACAAAACCGGCCGGCAACGGCCGATCCCTGGGTGAAAGCCCGTCGGAACTGATGCAGGCGCGCGCCGTCATTGAAAGCGCCATCATTGTCCAGGCAGCAGCAACGATGTCGGAAAAGACGCTGGTCATGCTGCGCGCGACACTCAATGCCATGGCGGACGATATCGCCAACACGCGAAAACCGATCGAACAGGACCGGGCCTTCCACCTGATCATCGCGGAAAGCACCGGCAACACGCTGTTTGCGGAGATCGTCGAAAACCTGTTCGACGAACGCCACAGCCCGCTATCTGCCGGCATCCGCGGCCATTTCGAGACGGCCGATAGCTGGACGGCAGCACTTACCGAACACCACGCCATATTGGCGGCGCTGGAAGCCCGCGATCCACTGGCAGCACAGGCGGCGATGCATTCGCACCTCACTGCGTCAGGCCGCCGCTGGCTTGAAAACTGAGAGCTTTAAAGCGCGCGGATATAGCCGCTCAACCGCTCGGCAGCGTCATCGATCTGCTTGGGATCACGCAGATAACAGGCGCGCAGGAAGGTTTCGCCACCTAGGCCGAAGGCCGTACCCGGTGCAAGACCCACACCCGTCGCATCAACGATTTTGAAGGCTTCCGCACGCGCATCCGTCACGCCGTCGATTTTCAGGAAGGCGTAGAGCGCGCCCGGCGGACGACCGGTCTCGACCCGGTTCGTCGCCACCAGCGCATCGCAGAGGATGTCGCGCGAGGTCCGCGCCCGCTCGATATTGGTGCGGACGAAATCGTCGCCCTGATCCAGCGCCACGATCGCCCCCTTCTGCATGAACTGCGCCACGCCGGAGGTTGAATACTGGATGAGATTTGTCAGCGTCTGGCCGATTTCCGCCGGCGCCACCATCCAGCCGACGCGCCAGCCGGTCATGCACCAGTTCTTTGAAAACGACTGGGCAAAGATGATCCGATCATCCTTATCCATAACATCCATGAAGGACGGCGCGCGGGCGCCATCGAAATAATAAAGACCATAGATCTCGTCGGCGATGATCCAGAGACCATGCTTGCGCGCCAGATCGAGCACGGCGGCCAGATCTTCCTTCGTTGCTGTCCAGCCGGTCGGGTTAGACGGCGAGTTGATGAACAACGCCTTGGTCTTCGGCGTGATCGCAGAAGCGAGGCGATCGATATCGATTTTCCATTGCCCGTCGACGAAATCCAGCGCAACGGCTTTCGGCTTCACCTCAGCCACCAAAGCGGCATGCATCGCATTCGGCCATGACGGCGAAAAATAGATGATCTCGTCACCGGCCGAGACCGTCGCCTGGATCGCCAGCACGATCGACTGCATGCCCGACCCGGTCACATAGATATTGTCGACCGAAAGCTCGTTTGCGTAATGGCGCTGGTAATAACGCACGATTGCCTGGCGAAGCTCGGGAATGCCCTGCGTCCACGTATAGAAGGTCTCACCCGCGACAAGCGCATCCGCCGCCGTCTTGGTGATGAAATCCGGCGTCGGCAGGTCACCCTCGCCGATCCAGAGCGGCATCAGGTTCTCGCGCCCTCTGGCATAGGTGACAATCTCGCCAATACCGCTGCGCGGTGCTGACGCGGCGCGGGCGCTGATATCCGGTCTGATAAAATTCATGGAGGGTGTCTCGACTTGAAGAAAATCAAATTGCAGGGCGCAAGGACTAAGCGCGTCGATTGTGGCCGTCAACGGGCAGAACCGGCGCGGCACGCGAAAATGCTCAGAGCCGCGCTCGTGTGCTACGCGGCGTCGCCAGAAGCAGGTTCGTTTCGCTGGCCGTGATGCCCTGAACAAGCCTTATGCGACGAAGCACATTGTCGAAATCAGCCAGCGTCGCAGTCCCCAGTTCGACGATCAGATCCCAACGTCCATTGGTGGTGTGTATCTCGGAAACCTCGGGAAAACCGCCCAGCGTCTGGATCACCCGGTCGGCAACACGCCCCTCGATCTCCACCATCATGATGCCGCGCACCGGCAGCTCCACCGCATCGGCCCTGAGGATCACCGTATAACCGAGAACGTCGCGGTTTCGCTCCAGCTTTTCCATGCGTGCCCGCACCGTCGCCCTTGACGTACCGAGGTCGGCCGCCAGATCCGAAATGCTGCGGCGGGCATCGTGACGCAAAAGCGTCACCAGCTTGTGGTCGAATTCATCCATGAACAGATTGATAGATCATGCTGCCGAAATGGAAAGCCATTTTATCGATTTTGGCAAATCGATCTATTCAATCCGCCAGATAACCATGATCATTTTCAGGAAGCGGAGTGACACAATGCATTGCAGACTGATAGGTATTCCTCTTCAGGACGGCGCGTCCCAACTTGGCTGCGAAATGGGACCGAGCGCGCTGCGCGTCGCAGATCTTGCGGGCGCGCTCAAAGGTCTCGGCCACGAGGTCACCGATATCGGCAATGTCGTCATTGATGAGCTTCCCGACATCCGCCACCCCAACCCGGCTGTGCGCAACCTGCCGCAGATCGCCGCCTGGACGAAACTCCTGACCGATGTCGCCTATCGTGAAGCGGGCAAAGGCATGCCGATCTTCATGGGCGGCGATCATGCGCTCTCCGCCGGCACTATCGCCGGTGTCGCCCGCCATGCGGCCGATGAGGGCCGCCCGCTCTTCGTCCTCTGGCTCGACGCGCACACGGATTTCCACACGTTGGAATCCACCACCAGCGGCAACCTTCACGGCCTCCCCGCCGCCTATTACACCGGCCAGCCCGGCTTTGAAGGCTACCTGCCACCGCTTTCCCATGCCGTCGACCCGGCCAATCTCTGCATGATCGGCATCCGCAGCGTCGATCCCGCCGAACGTGAAACGATCAAACGCAATGCCGTCACCGTGCACGACATGCGCAGCATCGACGAACACGGCGTCGCCGTTCTCGTCCGGCGCTTCATCGAACAGGTGGAAGCGGCAAACGGCATGCTGCATGTCAGCCTCGACGTCGATTTTCTCGACCCCTCGATTGCGCCCGCTGTCGGCACCACCGTTCCGGGCGGCGCCACTTTTCGCGAGGCGCATCTGGTGATGGAAATGCTGCATGACAGCGGCCTCGTCACCAGCCTCGATCTGGTCGAACTCAACCCCTTCCTCGACGATCGCGGCCGCACCGCCACGCTTCTCGTCGATCTCACCGCCAGCCTGATGGGACGCACCGTCCTCGACCGACCGACAAGGAGTAACTGATGCCGGCCGAACAGAATCTCAACATCGTCCCCTTCATCAGCGTCGAGAACATGATGGATCTCGTGCTGTCCACCGGCACCGAGACGTTCCTGAAGGAGCTCGCCGCCTATGTGGAGGAGGATTTTCGGCGTTGGGAGCTGTTCGACAAGGTCGCCCGCATCGCCTCGCATTCGCGTGACGGCGTGATCGAACTGATGCCGGCAAGTGACGGCACGCTCTACGCCTTCAAATATGTCAACGGCCATCCGAAGAACACGAAAAGCGGCCGCCAGACGGTGACCGCCTTTGGCGTGCTGTCCGATGTCGAGAGCGGTTATCCGCTGCTTCTGTCGGAGATGACGATCCTGACTGCGCTGCGCACCGCCGCCACATCGGCGGTCGCCGCAAAGCACCTCGCGCCCAAGGGCGCAAAAACCATGGCGCTGATCGGCAACGGCGCCCAAAGCGAGTTCCAGGCGCTCGCCTTCCGCTCACTTCTCGGCATCGAAAACCTGCGCCTCTACGATATCGACCCGGCCGCCGCGGAGCGCTGCCGCCGCAACCTTTCGCATCTTGGTCTGAACATCACCGCCTGCCGCTCAGCGGAAGAAGCGGTTGAAGGGGCGCAGATCATCACCACAGCCACCGCCGACAAACAGAATGCAACGATCCTTTCCGACAACATGATCGGCCCCGGCGTGCATATCAACGCCGTCGGCGGCGATTGCCCCGGCAAGACCGAGCTGCACCGGGACATCCTGTTGCGCTCGTCGATCTTCGTCGAATACCCGCCGCAAACCCGCATCGAAGGCGAAATCCAGCAGCTTGCCCCCGATCATCCGGTCACCGAACTCTGGAAGGTCATTACCGGCCAGACGACCGGCCGCGAGAGCGACACGCAGATCACACTCTTCGACAGCGTCGGCTTCGCAACGGAAGACTTTTCCGCCCTCCGTTACGTCTATGACAAGCTGAAGGGCAGCACGCGCTTCGAAAAGCTCGACCTTGTGGCCGACCCGGACGAGCCGCGCGACCTTTTCGGCATGTTGCTGCGCCGGCAGGCGGCTGCGCAGACTTCACCGGAAGCGGCTATCGCCTAACCCCGGCTAGTCGGATTACGGCCCATATCGATCTCCCCCGGACGTCCATCGAGCTGAAGATGCGAAATCTTCGGCTCGGTGTGGGCGATCACCTTGCCGCGACGGATCACGGCAAGCCGCGTCGGCTTCAGCCTCAGCCCTTCCAGCACGTCCTCCGCCTGCAGTATGACGAGGTCGGCATTGCAGCCGATCGACAGGCCGTAGTTCTCCAGCCCCATCGTCTTGGCCGAATTGACGGTCAGCGCGTCAAAAATCTTCTTCTTGTCCTCGACGCCCGACATCTGCGCCACATGGATCGCCATATGTCCGACTTCCAGCATGTCGCCGGAGCCCATCGAGTACCAGGGGTCCATCACGCAGTCATGGCCGAAGGAGACGTTGAGGCCCGCCGCCATCAGCTCGCGCACCCGCGTCATGCCGCGACGCTTCGGATAGGTGTCGTGGCGACCCTGCAGCATGATGTTGATCAGCGGGTTTGGAATGACGTTGATTTCGGCTTCCGCCATCAGTGGAATCAGTTTCGAGACGTAATAATTGTCCATCGAATGCATCGAGGTCAGGTGCGAACCGGCAACCCGGCCCTGCAGGCCGAAACGCACGGTCTCAGCCGAGAGCGTCTCGATATGGCGAGACATGGGATCATCCGTCTCGTCGCAATGCATGTCGACCGGCAGGCCGCGATCGGCGGCGATGCGGCAAAGCGCTTCAACGGAAGCCGCGCCATCCTGCATGGTGCGCTCGAAATGCGGAATGCCGCCGACGATATCGACGCCCATGTCGAGCGCACGTTCCAGCGACTTCACGCCATCGGCAGCACGATAATAACCGTCCTGCGGGAAGGCGACGAGCTGCAGGTCGATATAGGGGGCAACACGCTCCTTCACTTCCAGCATGGCTTCCGCCGTCACCAGCCTCGGATCGGAGGTGTCGACATGGGTGCGGATATGCAGAAGGCCCTGGGAGACTGCGAGATCGCAATAGGCAAGCGCCCGCTCGACCAGCGCTTCCTTCTTCAACAGCGGCCGAAGCTCGCCCCAGAGCGCGATCCCTTCCAGCAGCGTGCCCGATGTGTTCATCCGCGGCAGACCGAGCGACAGCGTGGCGTCCATATGGAAATGCGGATCGACGAAGGAAGTGCTGACAAGCCGGTTCGTCGCATCGATCGTTTCCCGCGCTTCACCTGCAATATTCGCCTCTATCGCAGTAATTTTGCCACCCGAAACGGCGATATCGACGCCCTTTCGGCCATCCGGTAGGTTGGCGTTCTTGATGATGAGATCGAACATGAAAGGCTCCTCGCAATTGAAAACTCAGCGCTCACCGCGGCGATAGGGCTGCATCAGCGCCTGTGGCACACGGGCGCGCCGCGCCATGACGGCAAGCGCTGCAATCGACAGCAGATAGGGGATCATCAGGAAGATCTGGTAGGGCACGACGCCGCTCAGCACCGTCTGCAGCCGAAGTTGGAAGGCATCGAACAGCGCAAACAGGATCGCGCCAAGCAACGCCCGCTCCGGCTTCCACGAGGCGAAGACGACGAGCGCGATGCAGATCCAGCCGCGCCCCTGCACCATCGTGGGGAAGAAGCTGTTGAAGGCCGAAAGCGTCAGGAAGGCCCCACCGACGCCCATCAGCGCGCTGCCGAAAATCACCGCCCCATAACGGATCGCCATCGGGTTCAGCCCCTGCGCTTCCGCCGCATGCGGGTTTTCGCCTGTCATTCGGATAGCAAGTCCCACCGGCGTGCGAGCAATCAGATAAGCAAGCGCGATCGCCAGCCCGATCGCCAGATAGGTCGGCGCCGTCTGGGTGAAGAATGCCGGGCCGAAGAAGGGCAGATCGGAAAGAACAGGAATGTCGAGCGGCTGGAACGGCGTAATCGTCGGTGGCGTTCCAGCCACCGGAACCATCAGCCGGAAAACGTAATAAGCAAAGCTGGAGGCAAACAGCGTCACACCGAGACCCGAGACATGCTGCGACAGGCCGAGCGTTACCGTCAGCGCCGAATGCAACAGCCCGAACATCGCCCCGCCGAGTGCAGCAACCAGCAACCCAACCCAGAGATCCGCGCCATTATAAACGGCCAGCCAGCCGACCATCGCGCCAAACGTCATGATCCCCTCGATGCCGAGGTTCAGCACGCCGGCGCGTTCGGAAATCAGCGCGCCGAGCGTGGCAAGGATCAGCGGCGTGGCGATCCGCAGCACGGCGGCCCAGAGGCCGGCAGAGGCGAGGATGTCGAAAAGCGCGCTCATCGGCGTATCCTGTATTGGGTGAAGAACACCGCGACCAGCATGGACAGCAGCGACAGAGCCACGGTCACGTCGGCAATATAGGTCGGAATGCCCATGCTGCGGCTCATCCCGTCTGCGCCGACGAACATCGTGGCGGTAAACAGCGCCGCCAGCACGACCCCGAGCGGGTTGAGGTTGGCGAGCATGGCAACGACGATGCCGGAATACCCATAACCGGGCGAAAGATCGGTCGTCACATAACCCTTGACGCCGAGAACCTCGATCGTGCCGGCAAGACCCGCCAGACCACCAGAAATCATCGCGACGATCACCAGCGTCCGCCCCAGCGGCACACCGGCGAAAACGGCGCCGGAGGGGTTGAGGCCCGCAGCGCGCGACTGCACGCCGAACACCGTGCGCGTCTGGACGAAATAGATCAGGAAGGCGATCACCACCGCAATGCCGAGGCCGATATGCAGCCGCGAGCGGGCCAGCAGTTTAGGCAGGCGGGCGGCGGCATCCACCGCTTCCGACTGCGGCCAGCCGAATGCCGCCGGGTCTTTCAGCACGCCATCGATCAGCATCGAGACGAACAGAAGTGCGACGAAATTCAAAAGCAGCGTCGTCACCACTTCATCGACGGAAAAGCGCAACCGCAGCCACAACGGCACAAGCAGCAGAACCATGCCGGCAAACGCGCCGACGATGAAAAGCAACGGGATCTGCAGCAGTGACGGCAAGCCGGCAAACAGATGCGCGCTGGCCGCAGCGGCGGCAATCGCTCCGAGATAGAACTGCCCCTCCCCGCCGATATTCCAGAGCCGCGCACGGAAGGCGACGGCAGCGGCAAGTCCGGTCAGGATCAGCGGCGAAGCGCGTGTCAAAGTCTCGGTCGCGGAAAGCCGCGAGCCGAAGGCGCTGGTCAGGATCTTCCAATAGGCCTCGAAAACCGGCGCACCGGCAGCGGCGATCAGCACGCCTGCTATGGCAAGCGCTGCAATCACGGCGAGGATCGGCGTTGATATGACCAGCAGCGTCGAGCGATGTTCGCGCCTCTCAAACCGCATCGGACGCACCTCCCCATTCCCCGGCCATCATCAGCCCGAGCCTTTGTGCATCGACATCCTCGGCATTCACGGAGGGTGACAGCCGCCCGCCGACAATCGCCTGGATCCGGTCGGCCAGCGCCATCACCTCGTCGAGATCCTCGGAAATCAGAAGCACGGCGGCACCTGCCTTGCGCGCCTCAAGAATACGTTCATGCACGGCCGCCACGGCCCCTTCGTCCAGTCCACGCGCCGGCTGCGCCGCAAGCAGGATTTTCGGGTGCTCGATCAGGTTGCGGCCAAGGATCAGCTTCTGCATGTTGCCGCCGGATAAGAGCCGGATACGGCTGGTCGGCGTTCCACCACGCACATCAAAGCCCTCGATGATCCTTGTCGCAAAGGCGATCCCCGCCTTGCGATCGACCAGTCCGGCCTTGGAAAATTCCGGTAGCCTTTCCAGCACCGCATTTTCCCAGATCGCCATCTCGCCGATCGCGCCGTCGCGATTGCGATCCTCTGGAATGCGCCCGATACCGGAGGACACGGCATCCGCCACCGTCAGGTCGCCGACACCCTTGCCGAACAGGACCAGATCGCCGGCGCTGCGGCCGATCGTACCGCTCAAGAGCTGCGCCAGCACCGCCTGCCCGTTACCGGACACACCGATAATGCCGAGCACTTCACCAGCTCTCAGCCGGAAATCGACGGATTTCAGCCGATCCACGCCGCCGGAGCGCACGGTAATACCCGCCGCTTCCAGCACGATCTCGCCCGGCGTCGAAGCCTCGCGCACCGGGCGCGTCACCTTGCGGCCAACCATCAGTTCGGCAAGTTCGGCCTTGCTGGTATCGCCCACCTTGCGCTCGGCGACTTGTCTGCCGCCGCGCAGCACGACGATGCGGTCGGCCGTCGCCATCACCTCGTCCAGCTTGTGGGAAATGAAGATCAGCGACAGCCCCTGCCGCGCCATATCCTTCAAGGTCGAAAACAGCGTCTCGGCTTCGAGCTTGGTCAGAACCGCCGTCGGCTCGTCGAGCACAAGAATGCGCGCATCGTTATAAAGCGCCTTCAAAATTTCGACGCGCTGCTGCTCGCCGACCGAAAGATCGCCGAGCCGCGCATCCGGATCGACCTTCAGCCCGAAACGCTGCGAAATATCGAGAAGCTTTTTACGCCCGGCAGAGACATTGGAACCGAGAGACCAGAGGCTTTCCGTCCCGGTCATGACGTTTTCGAGCACGGTCAGGTTCGGCGCCAGCGAAAAATGCTGGTGCACCATGCCGACACCGGCGCGGATCGCGGCGCGCGGCTTTCCCGGCGGCAGCATCTGCCCCATCACCGAAACGGAACCCGTGTCCGGCACATAATGGCCGAAAAGAATGCTCATCAGCGTCGTCTTGCCGGCGCCGTTTTCGCCGAGCAGCGCAACGATCTCGCCCTTTGCGAGCGACAGCGAAATATCGTCATTGGCAAGATTATCGCCAAAACGCTTGCTGACATTTCTGATGTCGAGAACGGTATCCGTCATCGGTCGAGGCCTGTGATTGGGAAAGGGTGCGACCAGCGTTGTTCGCCCTCTAGCCTTGCGGCAAGGGCCAGAAGCAGCGCCTCCTGCCCCATAGGAGCTATCATCTGCACCGGCAAGGGCAGACCGGCCTTATCCACGCCGAAAGGCAGGGTAATTGCCGGGAAACCGGAGATATTGGCAATCGCCGCAAGCGGGGCGAAAGAACTCATGCGGGCAAAATGCAAGTCGGTATCGCGGTGATCGCTCGGAAAAGACCCGATCGGCCTTGGCGCAGACGCCAGCATCGGCGTCAGCAGCACGTCAAAACGGTCGAACAGCGCATGCAGATCGCGGCTGACATAAACCATCGCCTGCACCAGATCCCAGACCGCAACGCCGCTCATCCGGCCGCCCTCTTCGGCAACCGCCTGCGTCATCGGTTCCCACAGAGCAGCATCGATACCGGGCAGCTTCCCAAGGCTTGCGAGATTGATGGCAATCACATCGCGAAATGCCCTGCCCGATGCTTCAATGACCGCGCGAATATCGCTCCATGCCAGTGAAACGATCTCGTGCCCCTCCGCCTCCGAGACACGGGCAGCATCCGCAACGGCCTCAGCACGAACCGGATCGATCGCAAAATCCGATCCAAGCTCCGTCAGCAGCCCGATTCTAAGCTTCCCGGCCTTGGCCACGGCCTGCTCGACCGGCGGATAAGGCCCGCGCGCAGAGCCTGCGAGCACCGAAAATGCCCGCTCCACATCGCGAACCGAGCGGCATACGGCAAGTTCGCTGGCAATGCCGCCGAGATGGTTGGTAAACAGCGGCCCCGCCGCCATCGCCCCGCGCCCGGGCTTCAACCCCACCAGACCACAACAGGCGGCCGGAACGCGGATCGACCCACCGGCATCGGTCGCATGCGCAATAGAAACGATGCCGGCCGCGACAGCAGCAGCGGCTCCACCGGAGGACCCGCCGGATGTCAGCGATGGATCAAGCGGATTTTTCGATATCGGGCCGATCAGCGGCTCGCTTGCTAAGGACAGGCCGAATTCCGGTGTCGTTGTAATCCCGAACAGACAGAAACCAGCATCACGATAACGGGCCGCGAGATCGGAATCCGCCTCGCCGCCTTGCCTCGGCAGGGACTTCGATCCAGCGCTGACCGGAAATCCCTTGAACGGCCCGCCAAGATCCTTGGCAAGCGTCGGCACACCGCCGAACGGCCTGAATTTGCGTTGCTCGACAGGCAGCGCATCGAAGGCATCGGCCGAGGCCAGTCCCTGTTCGGTATCGAGATAACATATGGCGCCGAGCGCCTCGTGTTTTTCGGCTGCGGCAAGCGATCTTTCCATCGCCTGCCGCGCCGTCAGTTGTCCGCAGCCGATCGCTTCGGCAAGTGCTGTCGCGTCGGCATGCATCGGTCCGGCTTACTTCGGCTCGTTCATGTTGCGCGGCACTTCGAACGTACCGGCCTTGATCTCGGCGCGCTTGGCTTCCATCGCAGCCTCGGCATCTGCAGGCGCTACGCCCTTGACGAAGGCGATGTCGCTGCCGCCCTCTTTCAGAAGACCGAAGGGGGTGTAGTCCTTGCCGACCGGCTTGCCGGCCGCAACATCGGCGATGGCCGCATTGAGGATCGGGCGGAAGCCCCAGAGCGCGTTGGCGAATACGGTTTCCGGATAACGCGGCGTGTAGTCGATCAGCGAGCCGACGGCCTTGATGCCGCGTTCCTTCGCGGCATCCGCCGTGCCGATACGTTCGCCGAACAGGATGTCCGCGCCGGCATCGATCTGGGCAAGACCTGCCTCGCGTGCCTTCGGCGGATCGAAGAACGTGCCGATGAACGAGACAAGTACCTTGGCGTTCGGGTTGACGGCCTTTACACCTTCGCCAAAAGCGTTGATCAGCATGTTAACTTCCGGGATCGGCATGGCGCCGACGGCGCCGACCGTGTTGCTCTTGGTCATCTTGCCGGCCAGCATGCCGGCGAGATAGGCGCCGTCATGGTTCCAGGTACCGAAGACGCCAAAGTTATCGCCGGCCTGCTTACCGCTGGAACCGAGAACGAAGGCGGTTTCCGGATATTCGCCAGCCACTTCACGGGCTTCGCTTTCGACAGCATAGGCTTCACCGATGATCAGCTTGTTGCCCTGTTCGGCATATTCGCGCATCGCGCGGCCATAATCGGTGCCCGAAACGCCTTCAGAGAAGACATATTCGATCACGCCTTCCTTGGCGGCTTCCTGCAGGGCTGCATGCAGAACCGAGTTCCAGGCGTTTTCCACCGGCGATCCGTGAATGCCGGCCACTTTCAGCGGAGCAGCACGCGCGATGGAAGGAAGAAAAACGCTTGCGCCGACGGCGGTAGCCGACGCGATCAGTGCACGGCGGGACAGTTTGAATTCATGCGTCATGGACGGAAATCCCCTCTTTTTGTATGGTCAATTCTGTAGGCAGCGCACAAAACAGTGTCAAGCAAACTGACTGCTCATCAAATGAGCATCCATGACAATCTTCATCGTCGCGCCGAAGGGACGCTTAGTCTCAGCCGGGCATGATTTCCATGCGACCAAGAGGGTTCGATCGACCATATCACGGCTTCGTGATCGATATTTTGCGCCCATGGCCGAACAGCCGCAAGCCCCTGTCATTTAAGGTCATCGTCACACATTCAGGCAGCAACGCAAAGGCTTCAACTTAATAGAATTGTGTTTTTTTATGGACATTTACCCCCCTCCTCCCTACCTTTCGAAACGTAGCTGGCCGATCGAAGGTATTGCCGAGAGTAAAACCAGATCGATCCGCCAAACATGTTTTTCGCAGCCTTCTTGATGCGTTTCGTCGCATCGGCTGCAGCTCATATCCGCGGCGGCGATATTGTTTCGCCGCTTTTTGTTGTCTTGATATCCTTAGCGCCGATCAAGCGGGCGCTGCATTCGGGAAATCACAAAAGGAGAATGCCCGCGCTATCGAGCCCGGGCCCAGTATTGAATGGCTTTTGCAACTGAAAATGACGCGTCGGCTGAGCCGGCTCCGACCAAGATCAGTCTCAACAATGTCTACAAGGTTTTCGGCGAGCGGCCTGAAAAGGCCATGGAGATGGTCCGCGCCGGCAAGACAAAATCGGAAATCCACGCCCAGACCGGCTGTTCGGTCGGCGTCAACAATGCCAGTTTCGACATCAAGGCCGGCGAAATCTTTGTCATCATGGGCCTGTCGGGTTCCGGCAAATCCACCCTTCTTCGCCTTCTCAACCTTCTGATAGAGCCGACTGCCGGTTCGATCGAGATCGATGGCCGCGACATCACCAAGATGTCCCGCCGCGAACTGATCGATGTCCGTCGTCGCGATATCAGCATGGTGTTCCAGTCTTTCGCACTGTTGCCCAATCGCACGGTTCTCAACAACGCCGCCTTCGGGCTGGAAGTTGCCGGCGTCGGTGAAGCCGAGCGCAAGGAGAAGGCGCTCGCAGCCCTCAAGGCCGTCGGTCTCGATGGTTACGCCGACAGCATGCCCGACCAGCTTTCCGGCGGCATGAAGCAGCGTGTCGGCCTTGCCCGCGCGCTTGCCAGCGAGCCGACCATCCTTCTGATGGACGAGGCGTTTTCCGCACTCGACCCGCTGATCCGCACGGAGATGCAGGACGAACTCGTTCGCCTCCAGGCCGAGCAGAGCCGCACCATCGTCTTTGTCAGCCACGATCTCGACGAAGCCATGCGCATCGGCGATCGGATCTGCATCATGCAGAACGGCAATGTCATCCAGGTCGGTACGCCGGACGAGATCGTCATGAGCCCGGCTAACGATTATGTCCGATCCTTCTTCCGCAATGTCGATGTAAGCCAGGTCTTCAAGGCCGGCGATGTCGCGCGCAAGACGCAGATCACCATCATCGATCGCCAAGGCACCACGGCTGCTGCGGCGCTGGAGCGGATGAAGCATTATGACCGCGAATATGCGATCATTCTCGGTCGCGACAAGACCTATCACGGTGTCGTCAGCCAGACCTCGCTGATCGAAAAGATGCGGGCCAAGGCGGCCGATCCCTATCGCGGCGCATTCCTGTCCGAGATCGAGCCTATCCCGGCCGACGAGCCCCTGTCGAATGTCCTCGGCAAGGTCGCCGCAAGTCCGTGGCCGGTTCCAGTGGTCGACGAGACCAAGCGCTATCTCGGCTCCATCAGCAAGTCGACGCTGCTCGAAACGCTTGACCGCGCCAGTTGATCGCCAAGCAGGATCCTGAGCCTTTCCCAATAACCGGCCAACCACCGGAGACAGACTTATGAATTTCGATATCGGAGACGGCATCGACGCCGCCGTCAATTACGTTCTGGACAACTTTTCGCCCGTCCTCGACTTCATCGCCAGCCTGATCGGTTTCGTGACCGGCAATATTCAAAACGCTCTTGTCGGCATCCCCTTGCCGATTGGCATAGCTATCTTCGTCCTTCTGTCCCTCTGGAGAGTGGGTCTCGGCTTCGGCATTCTAACGGGCGTTGCCCTTTGGCTCGTCAATCACATGGGCCTGTGGAGCGCGATGATGGAAACCCTGTCGCTGGTCATCGCGTCTACGCTGATGGCCATGCTGGTCGGCCTCCCGCTCGGCATCGCCATGGCGCGCAGGGATACGGTCGCAACCATCGTTCGCCCGATCCTTGACCTGATGCAAACCATGCCGGCCTTCGTCTATCTGATCCCGGCTGCGATGTTCTTCGGCCTCGGCGCCGTACCGGGCGCGATCGCCACCGTGATCTTCGCCATGCCGCCCGTCGTGCGCCTCACCAATCTCGGCATCCGCCAGGTGCATGCCGAATTCATCGAGGCCGGCAATGCCTTTGGCTGCACCTCGACACAGCTTCTGTTCAAGGTACAGCTGCCCAACGCCATGCCGTCGATCATGGCCGGCATCAACCAGACGATCATGCTGTCGCTGTCGATGGTCGTGATCGCTTCGATGATCGGTGCCGGCGGCATCGGCAACACGGTCTTGACCGGCATCCAGCGTCTCGACGTCGGCACCGGTTTTGAAGGCGGCCTTGCCGTCGTCATCCTGGCCGTCATCCTCGACCGGCTTACCCAATCCCTCGGAAAGCCCCGCGCCGCCTTCTGGAGCGTGCTTTTCAAAAAGACCGAGCGCGAGCAACTGGCAACGGCGACCGCCTGAGCCGATCCCGCGCCGAACCATGCGGGTGCCGAACCCGCGAATTCAAACTCCCAAGAAGGAGCATGCATGTTCAAGTCATTTTCCAAAACCCGCAGGGCGACACTTACGGCAACGCTCGGACTTGCCGCGGCACTCGTCGGCGGTTCTGTCATGCCGACCATGGCGCAGGACGCCAAGACGGTTAAGCTCGGTTTCGCGCCGTGGTCCGACGCCGAATTCGTCACCAAGCTTGCAGCCAAGCTGATGACCGACAAGCTTGGCCAGAAGGTCGAACTGGTCCAGACCGACGTGGCGCCTCTCTACCAAGGCGTCAGCCGTGGCGATATCGACGCGATGATGATGGCATGGCTGCCGGCAACCCATGCCGACTATTACGACAAGGTGAAGAACCGTGTCGAAACGCTCGGCACAGTGTATGACGGCGCCAAGCTGGGCTGGGTCGTCCCGACCTATATTCCGGAAAGCGAGATCGCCTCGATCGAGGATTTGAAGAAGCCGGACGTGCAGAAAAAGCTCTCCGGTACGATCCAGGGCATCGATCCCGGTGCCGGCCTGACACGCCTTTCGCAGCAGGCCGTGAAGGATTACGCGCTCGACGACTACAAGCTGCAGATTTCCAGTGAAGCCGGAATGCTGACGACGGTCGACCGCGCAATGCGTGGCGAAAAGTGGTTCGTCGCCACGTCCTGGAGCCCCCACTGGATGTTCGGCAAATATAAGCTGCGCTACATCGACGACCCGAAGAAGTCGCTCGGTGAAGCCGAACATGTCGACATTCTCGCCTCGAAGGATTTCAAGACCGAAAACCCGAAGGCCGCAGAATTCCTGTCGCGCATGAAGGTGCCGCTCGATGACCTCGAGGCCGCCATGTTCAACGCCCAGGAAACCTCTTACGACGAGGCCGTGGCGAAGTATATCGAGGACCATCCGGACCAGATCAAGGCCTGGGTCGGCGACGAAGGCTGAATAGCGGCGGCCGCTCGCCTGACGAGCGGCCGCACTTCACCTGTGGGGACACCTGATGAGCAATCGCAAATTCCAGCCCGCCTACGGCATTGACGACACACTGGGGGGCCGTATCTCCCTGGCGCGCGATGCGCGGGATATCTCGGTAGAGGAGGCGGCGCAGACCCTCGGGATTGAACCCGTAACGTGGTCAGATTGGGAAAACGACCGTTCAGAACCGCTCTTCGACCGCCTCGAGATGATGGCGAGCGTTTTGCAGGTGAGCGTCGCTTGGTTGGCGGATGGCCGGGGAACAGGACCGCGCTGGAGTTGATACCCGCGCATCACAGCAAATGCCGGCAGCTTTCCGATTCTACAGCCCCTAGACCGTGTTGCTGCGAAAGCTGGCCAGCAATCTCCTGACCTTGTCACTGCCGTCCTTGCTGAGATCGAACTTCTGGCCGTAAAGCAGCCAGTCCCAGCAAATACCCTTCATCAGCCATTTGAACGTCTTGCTGGCCGAATGCGGCGTCCACGCGGCGGCGAGCCGGTTGTCGTTCGCGGCTCGCTCCAGAATGCTCTCCAGATAGCCCGTATGTTCACGATCGAGCTTGTCCAGCTCGTCCATCACCGGCTGGAATTCTTCCGTGAAATTGGTCCGCAGCAGTATGGAAAGCAGCCGTTGGCGATGCCTGTCCTCGGCCAGCACCTGCAGCCAGTCACATGCCATCTTTTCCACGAGAGACAACGGATCACGGCCGTCATCGCATGGCGCATCGACATCCGCCATGTTGACACGCGGAAGATCGGCCGCGTTGTAAAGCTCGAGAAACAGATCGCTCTTGCTGTTGAAATGCCAATAGATAGCGCCGCGGGTCACGCCGGCTGCCGTCGCGATTTCATCAAGCGTGCTGGTAGCGACGCCCTTCTCGAAGAAGAGTTTTTCAGCCGCCGCAAGGATCGAGCAGCGCGTCTCGGCGGCCTCTGCCTTGGTTCGTCTCATCCCTCCTCCTTTCCATCATGCCCGAATACTCCACGCTATCGGGCCAAGGTGGTGGTTACCCCCGGAAAGCTGAGCTTCCGGGGGTAACAATCTTAATGTGTCGACGTGCCGTTCTTGGCTTCGTACTTGCCGCCCATCGGTTCTGCGCGGGCGCTCTTGCTGAACAGCCTCATGACAAACATGAAGAAGGCCGGCACGAAGAAGATCGCGAGAACGGTGGCGGAGATCATGCCGCCGAGAACGCCGGTACCGATGGCGTTCTGGCTGGCAGCACTTGCGCCGGTGGCAATCGCCATCGGCACGACGCCGAGGGTAAACGCCATCGACGTCATCAGGATCGGGCGGAAGCGAAGATGCGCCGCTTCCACAGTCGCCTCGTAAGTCGTCTTGCCTTCGGCGCGCAGGTCCTTGGCGAACTCAATGATTAGGATCGCGTTCTTGGCAGACAGACCGACGATCGCGATCAGCCCGACGAGGAAGTAGACGTCGTTGGGCATGTTGCGGATCATCACCGCAGCCACGCAACCGATGACACCAAGCGGAACCACCAGCATGACCGAAATCGGGATCGACCAGCTTTCGTAGAGTGCCGCCAGAAGCAGGAAGACGAACAAGATCGAGAGCCCGATCAGCGCGGGAGCCTGCGAACCCGACTGGATTTCCTGCAGTGACTGGCCGGTCCATTCGTAACCAAAGCCGCTCGGCAACTGCCCGGCGAGGCGCTGCATTTCCGCAATCGCATCACCCGACGAATAGCCCGGGCCGGCCTGGCCGGCGATACGAACCGACGGATAGCCGTTGTAACCGACGACC
This sequence comes from Agrobacterium sp. Ap1, assembly GCF_017313375.1. Classification (NCBI taxonomy): domain Bacteria; kingdom Pseudomonadati; phylum Pseudomonadota; class Alphaproteobacteria; order Hyphomicrobiales; family Rhizobiaceae; genus Agrobacterium; species Agrobacterium sp. Ap1. Next base: position 241,356 of record NZ_JAFLMY010000007.1, on the reverse strand, counting down.
TGGGACGGGCCGCGCATCCACTCGACCGTTGCGAAGGATGACATCGGCACCATGCCGCCGCTGGCATTACGGACGTTCAGCTTTAGAAGATCCGCCGTCTGCATGCGCTGATTGCCGTCCGCCTGCACCGTCACACGCTGCATGCGGCCCGCGTTCGGGAAGTCGTTGACATAGGACGAGCCGAGATTTGCGGTGATCGTGGAGTTGATGTCTCCGAAGGTCACACCAAACGTGTTGGCCTTTTCGCGATCGATCAGAAGGTTCACCTGAGCCGCATCCGGCATGCCTTCGATACGAAGGCCGGCAAGGATAGGGCTCTTGCGAGCTTCCGCCATCAACTGGTCACGCGCGGCAGCAAGAGCGGCCTGCCCAACGCCCGCACGGTCCTGAAGGCGGAAGGTGAAGCCGGACGAGTTACCAAGACCCTGGATCGGCGGCGGCGACAGCGAAAACGCGATTGCATCGCGAATGCCGAAGATCTTGCCGTTGATCCGCTGGGCCAGCGCATTGGCGCTGTCTTCCGGTCCGCGCTCGCTCCAGTCCTTCAGCGTGATGAAGGCGAGACCGGCGTTCTGACCGGAACCCGAGAACGAAAAGCCGTTGATGGCGATGATGCGATCGACAGCCTTTTCCGCCATGGCGATCTTCTCGATCTGCGAAATGACGTCGATCGTACGGTCGGTGCTGGCCTCTGCCGGCGCCTGCACGTCGACGATCAGAAAGCCCTGGTCTTCGTTCGGCAGGAACGATGTCGGCAGCTGGATATAAGCCCAGCCGAGACCCGCGACCAGCGCAAGATAGATGATCATGAAGCGGCCTGAGCGCTTGATGATGCCGCCGACAGTGCTCGAATAACCGTGGGACGCCTTGTTGAAGCCGCGATTGAAGAGGCCGAAGAAGCCCTTCTTCTCGTGGTGACCTTCCTTGATCGGCTTGAGGAACGAGCCGCACAGTGCGGGCGTCAGCGAAAGCGCGAGGAAGCCGGAAAACAGGATCGACACGACCATGGTCAGCGAGAACTGCTGGTAGATGATGCCGACGGCGCCCGGGAAGAAGGCCATCGGCACGAACACCGCCGTCAACACCAGCGTGATGCCGATGATGGCGCCGGAAATCTGCCCCATCGCCTTGCGTGTCGCTTCCTTCGGCGACAACTTTTCCTCGGCCATGATGCGTTCGACGTTTTCGACGACGACGATCGCGTCATCGACGAGAATGCCGATCGCCAGAACCATCGCGAACATCGTCAACACGTTGATCGAGAATCCGGACGCATACATGACAGCACAGGTGCCGAGCAGCGCGACAGGCACGACCAAGGCCGGAATGACGGTGTAACGGATGTTCTGCAGGAAGATGAACATGACGACGAAGACGAGAATCATCGCCTCGATCAGCGTATGGATAACCTTCTCGATCGACACCGCCACGAACGGGCTGGTGTCGTAAGGAATCTCATACTGTACGCCGGCGGGGAAATACCCTGACAGTTCCTCCATGACCGCCTTGACGCCTTCCGAGGTCGCAAGCGCGTTACCGGTCGGCGACAGCTGGATACCGATGGCGGCACTCGGCTGACCGTTCAGGCGGCTGGAGAAGTTGTAGCTTTCACCACCAACTTCGACACGGGCAACATCGCGAAGACGCACCGACGAACCATCGGGATTGGCGCGCAGCACGATCGCGCCGAACTGTTCGGGCGAGGTAAGCTGCCCTTGGACATTGACGGTGGCCGAAATCTGCTGGCCGATCGGGTTCGGCGTCGCACCGATGCGGCCGCCGGCAACCTGGGCGTTCTGCGCCGAGATGGCACTGACGATATCCGCGGAGGTCAGGCTGAGGCCGACCATCTTGTCGGGATCCATCCAGATACGCATGGAGCGCTGGGTGGCAAACAGCTGGGCGCTGCCGACGCCGTCGACACGGCGGATTTCACCGATGACGTTACGCTGCAGATAGTCACCAAGACCGATTGCGTCGGTATTGCCGTCAGTCGAGGTCAGAGAGACGACCATCAGGAACGACGTGCCGGCGCGCTCGACGCGGATACCCTGCGAGGTAACGGCCTGCGGCAGACGCGGCTCGGCGCGTGCGATGCGGTTCTGAACTTCGACCTGCGCTTCACCGATATTGGTACCGGGGGCGAAAGTGACGTTGATCGAGATACGGCCGGAGGATTCGGACGTGGATTCGAAATAGATCAGTCCCGGAACACCGTTCAGCTCGTCTTCGATCGGACGCGTGACGCTCTGGTAGATGTTTTCAGGAGACGCACCAGGATAGCTGGTGGAGATGGAGATCTGCGGCGGTGCGACATTCGGATACTGCGCGATCGGCAGCATCGGGATAGCGAGCACGCCCGCCAGCATGATAAAGATCGCGACGACCCACGCAAAGATCGGCCGATCGATGAAGAAACTTGCCATACGATCGGGTCCTTACTTCTGTGCTGCCGGCGCTGCGCCTGCGGCTTCTGCCGCAGGCTTTTCCGGGTTCCAAGGCTGCGGATTGACGGTTGCGCCGGGTGCAGTCTTCTGGAAGCCATCCGCGATGACCTGGTCGCCGGCCTTCAGTCCCTGCGAGATGACCCAGCGATCGCCGAGCGCACGACCGACATTGACGCGGCGCTGTTCGACCTTGTTGCCTTCACCGACGACAAGCACGCTTGCCTGACCACCCGGATCACGCTGAACCGCTTGCTGCGGAACCGCAAAGGCTTCCCTCTCGACACCCTGCTGGATCTGGACGCGCACATACATGCCCGGCAGAAGGTCCCCGTCCGGATTGGGGAATTCGCCACGCAGTGTCACTTGGCCGGTCGTCTCATCGACGGCGGCTTCGGAGAACAGCAGGCGTCCCGTCTGGGCGTAGGGGGTGCCGTCATCGAGAAGCAGCTTTACTTCCGCCTCATTGTCGCCGGTCATCAACTTGCCGTCTTCGAGCGCCTTGCGCAGGCGGATCAGGTCGGCAGCCGGCTGGGTAAAGTCGGCATAGATCGGATCGAGCTGCTGGATGGTCGCAAGATTTTCGGTGCTGTTGGCGCTGACAAGCGCGCCCTCGGTGATCAGCGCACGACCGATGCGGCCGCTGATCGGCGCGGTGACCTGCGAATATTGCAGATTGAGATTTGCCTGTGCGAGGCCGGCCTCGGCAACGGCAACCTCAGCATCGGCCTGCGCCAGCAGGGAGATCGCGTTGTCGAATTCCTGCTGGGAGGCGACATTGGAGCGACGCAGCTGCTGCTGACGATCGGAGGTCTGGCGCGCCTGCAGCTGGGCTGCCTTGGCACGTGCTACGGTAGCCTTGGCGCTATCGACCTGAACCTGAAAAGTGGCCGGATCGATCCGGTAAAGAACATCACCGCGATTGACATGCGAGCCCTGCTCGAAGACCTGCTCGACAACGATGCCGGAGACACGCGGGCGAACTTCGGCAAGCCTTGTCGGAGAGATGCGGCCGGGCAATTCGTTGATGATCGGCAGGGATTCAGCGGCAATCGTCATGACGCCGACCGGGCTGGGCGGCGGCGCCTGCTGGGCCTGCCCCTGCTGCTCCTGCTGGCACCCTGCCAGAAATGCGAGACCAGACAAAAGTGCGAGAGCGCGCAGCGGCGTCTTTTGCATCGGAAAGCTCCAACTGAAGGGGGAGAAAATTTACATACAAACTAATACGTATATAAATTATCGCAAGTTGATTTTGAATATCACAGTGGTTGAGCAAGGGCATATCACTGCATGCCAGAATTGCTCAACCGAGAAGCGTCGCGACAACCCGCAGAAACATGCGTCATTACCGCCCAAGCGATCCGCAAAGCCAAAAATCAACAAATAAAATAATGAAATCAGTATCTTGATCGGTATTATCGAGGGAATACAATCGCCTCGATAGCATTGGATACGGCCGTGCCGCCCGATGCAACAGCCTGCCACCAATCTAACATAGTTTTGATGAGAAGCAGCCACAAATTTGAAAACGGGCAGGGAGATTACTGTGGGTGAGTGCCGTACCGCGCCAGCATGAACATCATTTAATCTTTGCTGCGTTGACAGGCCGGCGGCGAAAAACAATATCGGTACTCATCGGTTTTACAAAGGTTGAGTATCTCGAATGCGTCTCAAGACGGCCCTGCCACTCCTGCTTACCGCGCTTGTCATCATAGGTGTCGGCACCGCCTTTACACTGTCGTCATCGGCCTCCACCCCGGCAGTGCTGACTACGCCCGTGGCGCGCGGCAATGTGGAATCGACGGTTCTCGCAACGGGCACGCTCAAGCCATCACGGCTTGTCGCCGTCGGTTCGCAGGCATCTGGTCGCATTACCTCGCTGAAGGTTGCCGTCGGCGACACGGTGAAGGCGGGCGATCTCATCGCGCTCATTGATTCCACTACGCAGGACAACGCGCTGAAAACCGCCAATGCGGCACTTGCCAATGTTCAGGCGCAGCGCAACGAGCGCGTCGCAGAGCTGGAGAACGCCAACCTCACCCTCGCTCGCCAGCAGGCGATCTACGAGAAACAGGCAGGCTCCCGCGCCGATCTGCAGACCGCCGAAGCCGAAGTGAAGGTCGTCACGGCACAGATAGAGGCGCTCGATGCGCAGATCACAGAGGCCGAGGTTGCCGTCGAGACGGCGCAGGCGGATGTCGGTTATACGCGGATCAGCGCCCCGATGGACGGCACGGTTCTCGCGATCGTCAACCAGGAAGGCCGCACCGTCAACGCCACGCAATCAGCCCCCACCATCGTTGCGCTTGGCGACCTGACCCGCATGACCGTCCGTGCCGAGATTTCGGAAGCCGATATCACCCGCGTCGAAGCCGGGCAGAAGGTGCGCTTCAACGTCATCGGTGACCGGGCGAGATCCTATGACGCAACGCTTGCGGCAATCGAGCCTGCCCCGGAATCGATCGTCGATGACAGCAGCGTCGCCACCTCCAGCACCGGCTCGTCATCTTCGTCGTCCTCATCCTCTTCGGCGATCTATTATATCGGCGTCTTCGACATCCCAAACGAAGACGGTCGTTTCCGCACCTACATGTCTGCGGAGGTCAATATCATCCTCGGTTCGGCAGCAGATGTGCTCACCATCCCATCCTCCGCCCTGCCGGAAACCGCCGCGACGGGCAACGCTCAGGTCCGCGTCGAGAAGGACGGCAAAATAGAGGCCCGCAAGGTCGAGATCGGCCTCAACAACAAGATCACCGCCGAAGTGAAGTCCGGCCTCTCCGAAGGCGAGCGGGTTGTGATCAGCGAAGGCTCCGCCACGCCGTCGGCATCCAGCCGCCGAGGCGGCCCGCCGCCGATGTTCTGATTGGGAGGCAAGCGATGACCGAACCCCTGATTTCGCTTTCCGGCCTGCGCCGCGACTATGCTTCCGGCGATGGCACGATCACCGTCCTGAAAGACGTCGACCTGACCATCGAAAAAGGCGAGATGGTCGCGATCATCGGCGCCTCCGGCTCCGGCAAGTCGACCCTGATGAACATTCTCGGACTGCTCGACCGGCCGACCGAAGGCACCTACAAGATTTCCGGCCGCGAAACCTCGGCCCTCGACAACGACGACCGCTCGGCACTGCGGCGCGAGCATTTCGGCTTCATCTTCCAGCGCTATCATCTGCTGGACGAAATCTCGGCGATCTCCAATGTCGAGATCCCGGCGGTCTATGCCGGCCGCGACCGCAGCCAGCGGCGTGAACGGGCAGCCGCCCTGCTCGGACGCCTCGGCATGGCGGATCGCACCGAACATCGGCCGGGCCATCTCTCCGGCGGCCAGCAGCAGCGCGTGTCGATTGCCCGCGCGCTGATGAACGATGCCGACGTGATCCTGGCGGACGAGCCAACCGGCGCGCTCGACAAGGCAAGCGGCGAGGAAGTCCTGCGCATCCTGGACGAGCTGCATGCCGAAGGCCGCACGATCATCATCGTCACCCATGATGCGACGGTGGCAGCTAGAGCCGAACGTATCATCGAGATCTCTGACGGACGGATCATTTCCGATACCCGCTCCAGGGAGCTTCCCGCTCCGGTCAAGGAAACAGCGCCGCGAACCGCCGCCCCTGCCAACCGCGTCGGCGCCGGTTTGGATCGTTTTCGCGAAGCCTTCCTGATGGCCTGCAAGGCGCTTAAAGCACATCGCATGCGCTCCTTCCTGACCATGCTCGGCATCATCATCGGCATCGCCTCGGTCATCTCGGTCGTGGCGCTCGGCACCGGCAGCCAGCAGAAGGTGCTGGCAAACATCAGCAGTCTCGGCACCAACACGCTGGAAGTCTTTCCCGGCAACGGCTTTGGCGACATGCGATCAGGCCGGGTGAAGACCCTTGTGGTCTCCGACGCCAATGCGCTTGCCAAACTGCCCTATATCGCCGCCGCGACGCCAACGGTCTCGACCAGCACCACGGCACGCTTCGGCGCAACCGAAGCCAATGCCCTGATCAACGGGGTCGGCAGCAGATATTTCGAGGTCAAGGGGTCGAAACTCGTCGCCGGCCGCTTCTTCGACGATGCCGGCGTGCAGGCCATGGAACAGGATGCGGTCATCGATGAAAATACCGCAAAAACCCTGTTCGGTAGCGATACAGCCAAGGCAATCGGCCAGGTGTTTCTGGCCGGCAGCGTGCCGTCGCGGGTGATCGGCGTGATCTCGTCGCAGCAGGGCGGTTTCGGCTCCAGCGACAATCTCTCGATCTACCTGCCCTATACCAGTGTGCAGACCCGTTTCACCGGCGACCAATCGCTGCGCAGCATCACGCTCAGGATCAGCGACGATGCCGACACGAGCGTCGCCGAACAGGCGGTCACCACCTTCCTTACCGGCCGCCACGGCACGAAGGACTTTTTCGTCTTAAATACCGACGACATCCGCCAGACCATCACCAGCACGACACAAACGATGACGCTGCTGATCGGCGCGATCGCGGTCATTTCGCTGATCGTCGGTGGCATCGGTGTGATGAACATCATGCTGGTCTCGGTGTCGGAACGGGTCAGCGAAATCGGCGTGCGCATGGCGGTCGGAGCCAGACGACAGGATATCCTGCAGCAGTTCCTGATTGAGGCCGTGCTCGTCTGCCTGATCGGCGGCGTGCTCGGCGTGGCGCTCGCGCTTCTGTTCGGCGCGACATTCAGCCTGTTCGGTTCGAGCTTCAGCCTTGTGTTCACGACTGCACCCATCGTTCTTGCAGTAGTCTCGTCCTGCCTCATCGGCATCGCCTTCGGCTATCTTCCGGCACGCAACGCGTCGCGACTTGATCCGGTGGCGGCTCTTGCGTGATGCCGGCGAACAGCCGACACTGCGGTTGATGGATAACAACGACACGATGCCCGAAATCAAACGTTCAAGGGGACGCCCGAAAACGCAGAGCGACGACGAGCGCCGCCAGGCGATCGTCGAGGAGGCCCAGCGCACCTTCGTCGAACTCGGCTATCGCGGCACCACGACCGATATCGTGGCGGCGCGATGTCATATCTCCAAGCAAACCCTCTATCGGGTATTCAAAAGCAAGGCGGATCTCTTCCTCGCGGTCGTCGGCTCGCATCGCCGGATGATGCTCGCTCTGCCGCGCCCCGAAGATGAAGACAGGCCCGTCGACGACGTTTTAGCAGATATCTTCATGATCGACATCGATGAGGCAGCGGAACGGGAACGCGAAGCCTTCATCTCCTTCGTCATACGGGAATCGCAGCAGGTTCCCGAACTGGTCGATATTTTGCACCGAGAGGGTGTCGACCGATCACGAAAGCTTCTCGCGGAATGGCTCGATCTTCAGGTGGCCCGCAAGACGCTTGCGATCGACAACACATTGAGCGGTGCCCGGATGCTGATGGATCTCCTGTTCGGCGGCATGGCCGGGCCGGGTAGCCGCGACTGGAAGGACCGGGCGGATCGGAACCGCCATCTGCGGCGCTGCATCGGCGTCTTTGTCCGGGGAAACCAGCCTCACTGAAGGTGCGCACCGACATTCAGCAAAAAGTTGCATTGACCGTGGTCAATTCGCCATGACGCGATAAGTCTATCGTCACGGGAACATTTGCAATTGCCTGGGGGCAGTGATGACGAAATCCGCAAGGGGATGGGTCTGGGGCGTAATCGCCGTCGTGTTGGTTGCTATCGGCTATTACGCTTGGACGGTTTTCCGCGGCGACAGTCTTCCCGCAGGCTTTACCTCCAGCACCGGCCGCATCGAAGCGGTGGAAATCGACATCTCCACCAAGACCGCTGGCCGGCTGAAGGAGTTGATGGTTCGCGAAGGCGATTTCGTCAAGGCGGGCCAGGTTCTGGCCAAGATGGATACCGCCCAGCTGGAAGCCAGCAAGCGTCAGGCGGAAGCACAGCTTCGCCGCGCAGAAATTTCCGTCGATACCGCCCACAGCCTCGTCGCCCAGCGAGAGGCCGAACGAAAATCAGCCCTTGCCGTCATCGAACAGCGCAAGGCGCAGCTCGACTCGGCGCAAAAGACCAACGCCCGCTCGCGGCAACTGCTCGCCAACAATACCGTTTCGCAGCAGGTGGCCGATGACAGCGAGGCGGCCGAACAGGCGGCCCGTGCCACGCTCGCCTCGGCGGAAGCATCCCTTGCGGCTTCCGATGCCGCGATCAACGCTGCCAAGGCGCAGGTGGTTGATGCAGAAGCGGCCGTCGACGCTGCAAAAGCCCAGATCGACAGCGTTGATACAGATATCGCTGATAGCACGCTGACATCGCCGCGCGACGGCCGGGTCCAGTACCGCGTCGCCCAACCGGGAGAGGTTTTGTCCGCCGGCGGCCGCGTTCTCAATCTCGTGGATCTCGGCGATGTCTACATGACCTTCTTCCTGCCCACCGCGCAGGCCGGCCAAACCCCGATCGGCTCCGACGTCCGCCTCGTCCTCGACGCGGCGCCCCAATACACGATCCCGGCAAAAGTCTCTTTCGTTGCCGATGTCGCGCAGTTCACGCCGAAGACGGTGGAGACGGAGGAGGAACGCCAGAAACTGACTTTCCGGGTGCGGGCGCAAATCCCTCAGGAACTGCTCCAGAAATACATTCAATACGTCAAGACGGGCCTTCCCGGCATGGCCTATGTCCGGCTAGACCCGCAAGCCGCATGGCCGGAAAATCTCGAACGCAACCTCGTGAAGTGACGGCGCCGAGATGGACGCCGCCGACAAACAAGCCCCAAGCGACAGCAAGCCGGTAGTCCGGCTGCAGCAGGTATCGCTTGCCTACAAGAAGACGGTCGCCCTCGACGACGTCTCGATCGACATCCCCTCCGGCTGCATGGTCGGCCTGATCGGGCCGGACGGCGTCGGCAAGTCGAGCCTGCTCTCGCTCGTCTCCGGCGCCCGCGCGATCCAGAAAGGCAAGGTCGAAGTTCTCGGCGGCGACATGTCCGACGCTCGCCACCGCGACACCACCTGCCCGAAGATCGCCTATATGCCGCAAGGGCTGGGCAAGAACCTCTATCCGACCCTGTCGGTCTTCGAGAATGTCGATTTCTTCGCCCGGCTGTTCGGCCAGGACAAGGCCGAGCGCGAGGCACGCATCAAGGAACTGCTCGAAAGCACCGGCCTAGGCCCCTTCGCGGATCGACCGGCAGCAAAACTCTCCGGCGGCATGAAACAGAAACTCGGCCTCTGCTGCGCCCTGATCCATGATCCCGATCTTCTGATCCTCGACGAGCCGACAACGGGCGTCGATCCCCTTTCCCGAAGACAGTTCTGGGAACTGATCGATACGATCCGCGCCGGCCGCCCCGGCATGAGCGTCATCGTCGCCACCGCCTATATGGAAGAGGCCGCCGGCTTCGACTGGCTTGTCGCCATGAACGGCGGCAAGGTTCTCGATACCGGCACGCCGGCCGAACTGCTGTCGCGCACCGGCACCGACAATCTCGACGCCGCCTTCATCGCGCTTCTTCCCGAAGCCGAGCGCCGCGGCCATGTCGATGTCGTCATCCCGCCGCGCCAGCATGATGGAGCGGAAGACTACGCCATCGAGGCGAGCCATCTCAGCATGCGCTTCGGCAGCTTTACCGCAGTCGACAATGTCAGCTTCCAGATCCCGCGCGGTGAAATCTTCGGCTTTCTCGGCTCCAATGGCTGCGGCAAGTCGACGACGATGAAAATGCTGACCGGGCTTCTCGCCGCCAGCGAAGGCGAGGCAAAGCTCTTCGGCCGCACGGTCGATGCCAGCGACATGGCCGTGCGCCGCCGTGTCGGCTACATGAGCCAGGCCTTTTCGCTCTACAGCGAACTCACCGTGCGCCAGAACTTCGATCTGCACGCCCGCCTGTTCAAGCTGCCGGAAGACAAGATCCCGGCACGGATCGACGAGATGGCCAGCCGCTTCGGCCTTGCCGACGTCATGGAAACGCTGCCCGACGGCCTGCCGCTCGGCATCCGCCAGCGCCTGTCGCTTGCGGTTGCGATGATCCACGCGCCTGATGTGTTGATCCTCGACGAACCGACCTCCGGCGTCGATCCGATCGCCCGCGACGCCTTCTGGCAGATCCTTGCCGATCTCTCCCGCAAGGACAATGTCACCATCTTCATCTCCACCCATTTCATGAACGAGGCGGAACGCTGCGACCGCATCTCGCTCATGCATGCCGGCAAGGTGCTGATCAGCGACACGCCGGACGGGATCGCCAGAAGCCGCAATGCCGCAACGCTCGAAGAGGCTTTCATCGCCTATCTGGAAGAAGCTTCTGGAATCACGCCATCGGAAAAGGAAGCTGATCCTGCGCCAGCAAAGCTGCCCCTCTTGCATGACACCCTCGCCCCGAAAAGGCGCCGCGTCTTCGATTTCCGCCGCATGTTCAGCTATACGCGGCGCGAGACGCTGGAACTGCAGCGCGATCCGATCCGCGCCACGCTCGCCGTCCTCGGCAGCGTCATCCTGATGTTCGTCATCGGCTACGGCATCAACATGGATGTCGAGGATTTGACCTTTGCCGTTCTCGACCGCGACGACTCAACGATCAGCCGCGACTATGTGCTGGATATCGCCGGATCGCGCTATTTCATCGAGAAGGAGCCGCTGCGCGATTATGCCGACATGGACAAGCGGATGCGCGAAGGCGAGATCAGTCTGGCGATCGAGATCCCGCCCGGCTTCGGACGCAACGTGCTGCGCGGCGACACCGTCGAGATCGGCGCCTGGATCGACGGCGCCATGCCGCAGCGGGCCGAAACCGTCAGTGGTTACGTCCAGGGCATGCATGCCAACTGGCTGAACCGCAAGGCGAAGGAGATCAACGGGGCCGCGGCCACGCAAGGGGCCTTCTCCATCGAAACCCGCTTCCGCTACAATCCGGACGTCAAGAGCCTCGTCGCGATGGTACCGGCGGTCATCCCGCTCCTTCTGATCCTCATTCCCGCCATGCTTTCGGCCCTCAGCGTCGTGCGCGAAAAGGAACTGGGCTCGATCATCAATCTCTACGTCACGCCGGTAACCCGGCTGGAATTCCTGTTCGGCAAGCAGCTGCCCTATATCGTGCTCGGCATGCTGAATTTCGTGCTGCTGGTCGCTTTCGCCACGCTGATCTTCCGCGTGCCCTTCACCGGCAGCTTCATCACCTATGCGACGGCCGCTCTCCTCTACGTCATCATCGCAACCTCGATCGGCATATTGATGTCCACCTTCATGTCGAGCCAGATCGCCGCCATCTTCGGGACAGCACTTCTGACGCTGATCCCCGCCACGCAATATTCCGGCATGACCGACCCGGTCTCCTCGCTTCAGGGTGCGGGTGCCCTGATCGGCCAGATCTATCCGACCAGCTATTTCATGACGATCTCGCGCGGCACCTTCTCCAAGGCGCTGGATTTTGCCGGGCTGGCTGGTTCCTTCGTGCCGCTTCTGATCGCCATCCCCATTCTGGCCGCGCTCGGCGCGGTGCTTCTCAAGAAGCAGGAGAGCTGACCCATGTTCTCGTCCAACATCTTTCAGCTCGGCCTCAAGGAATTGCGCGGCCTCGCCCGCGATCCGATGCTGCTTCTGCTGATCGTCTACGCCTTCAGCCTGCAGATCTATACCGGCTCGAGCGCCATGCCCGAGACGCTCAACAATGCGGCCGTCGCCATCGTCGACGAGGACCAGTCGCCGCTTTCAGGCCGCATCAGCACGGCCTTCATGCCTCCCTATTTCGTCCCCCCGAAACAGATCTCGATTGCCGAGATGGACAGCCGCATGGATGCCGGCCTCGACACATTCGCGCTCAACATCCCGCCGGATTTCCAGCGCGATGTCCTGGCAAACCAGCAGCCTGTCATCCAGCTCAATGTCGATGCGACGCGCATGAGCCAGGCCTTCAGCGGCAGCGGCTATATCCAGACGATCGTTTCAAACGAGGTCAGCGAATTCCTCAACCGCTACCGAGGCGCAAGCAGCGTCCCGGTCGACCTGACGCTTAGGGCCCGCTTCAACCCGTCGCTCGACAAGTCATGGTTCGGCTCGATCACAAATATCATCACCTCGATCACCATGCTGTCGATCGTGCTCACCGGTGCCGCCCTCATTCGCGAACGCGAGCACGGCACAATCGAGCACCTATTGGTCATGCCGGTGACGCCGACGGAAATCATGATCAGCAAGATCTGGTCGATGGGCCTTGTCGTGCTGCTGGCGTCCAGCTTCGCCCTGTTCGTCATCGTCAAGGGACTGCTGGCGATCCCGATCGAAGGCTCGCCCGCCGTCTTCCTGCTCGGCACGGCGCTCTTCCTGTTCGCCACTACCTCGATGGGCATATTTCTGGCGACGGTCGCAGGCTCCATGCCGCAATTCGGCCTGTTGCTGATCCTCGTGCTATTGCCGCTTCAGGTATTGTCGGGCGCTATGACACCGCGCGAAAGCATGCCGGATATCATCCAGTACATCATGCTTCTCGCCCCCAACACGCATTTCGTCATCCTCGCCCAGGCAGTGCTGTTCCGCGGCGCACAGCTCGACGTCGTCTGGCCGCAGCTTCTGGCGCTGCTGGTCATCGGCTCCGTGCTGTTCTGGCTGGCGCTACGCCGTTTCAGACGTTTCCTCAGATAGTCATTCCGCAGCGATTGCCGGACGGTGGTCGTCATTGCTCTCGGTCCGATCCTCGTCCTTCCGCCGGCCAAGGCGGCTGAGGAACCGGCCGAAACGGTCCATCTCGACGAAGATCACCGGCGTGATGAACAGCGTCAACGCTTGGCTGACGATCAAACCGCCGACCACCGCGACGCCGAGCGGCTGGCGAAGCTCCGAAGACGCGCCGCCGCCGATCGCGATTGGCAGGGCACCGAGCAGCGCACAGAAGGTCGTCATCATGATCGGCCGGAAACGCCGAACGCTCGCCTCGTGGATCGCGGCCGCGGCACTCTCCCCCTTCTCGCGCATCGTCTCCACCGCCACGTCGATCATCATGATGGCGTTTTTTTTGACAATGCCGATCAGCATCAGAAGCCCGATCAATGCGATGATCGAGAGATCGAAACCGAACAATTTCAGCGCCAGAAGTGCACCAAACGCCGCCGCCGGCAGGCCTGAAAGAATGGTCAGCGGGTGGATGAAGCTTTCATAGAGCACCCCGAGCACGACATAGATGGTGAGAACCGCGGCCAGGATCAAAAGCGGCGTGTTGCCTTGGCTCTGCTGGAAAATCTGCGCCGTGCCGCCGTATGAAGTGAACACGTCGGCCGGCATATCCATCGATGCCTTGATCTGGTCGATCGCGGCCGTCGCATCGCTGAGCGAGACATTTTCCGGCAAGTTGAACGAAATCGTCGTGGAGACGAGCTGGCCGGTCTGGCTGATCGTCACCGGCGCGGTCTTGCGCTCCACATGGGCGAAGTTCGACAATGGCACCAGCGTGCCGTTGGAAGACATGACCCGCACCTGCTGCAGCAACTGGTCGTTCCACTGGCGGCTGGTGTCGAACTCGACGATCACCTCGTAACTGTCGCCCGTCGACTGGATTTCCGCCGCATTATACCCCCCGAAGGCCATCTGCAGCGATTTGCGCAACGTATCGTCGGTAATGCCGAAACGCGCAGCCTTTTCCGTATCGACCCTGATATCGGCCTCGATCGCGTTGTTCTGCGCATCCGACGTCACGTCGGTGAAATGCTGCCGGTCCTTGCGCATCGCATCCTGCAGCTTGCCAGACCATTCATTCGTGTCGTCCACCTTCAATGCCTGGACGACGAGCTGATATTGGCTGGCCGTGCTGCGCCCGCCGAAACGCAGGCTCTGCTGCGGCGTGATGAAAGCTCTTATACCGGCGATCTTGCCCGTCGCCTGCCGCAGTTCCTGCAGCGTCTGCTGCAATGGCGGCCTTGCGTCGCGGTCTTTCAGCTCGACAAAGATCGTGCCGTTATTGAGCGGGCTTCGGCTGTTGCCGCCGACCGTGGAGGTCACATGGTTGACCGCCGGGTTGGCGCGGATCGCAGCCACGACCTGAGCCTGCAGATCACGCATCGCCGTATAGGAAATGTCTTCGCGCGCACGCGTCGAAACCGAAAGCCTGCCGATATCCTCGGTCGGGAAGAAACTGCTCGGCAGCGTCTTGAACAGATAGATCGAGCCACCGACAGAAGCCAGGAAGACCAGCATGATCACCGTCCGGTTCCTGAGACACCAGCCAACCGAGCGATCATAACCGCGCAGCGTCTTCTCGAAACCGCGATCGAATATCCTGACGATCAGGCTCGGCCGGTGATGCCGATCCGACATCCGCGATCCGAGCATCGGCGTCACGGTTAGCGACACGATAGCCGAAGCGATGATCGCAAGGGCAACCACCATGCCGAATTCGTTGAACAGCCGGCCAACCACCCCGCCCATCAGCAGGATCGGGATGAATACGGCAATCAGCGAGATAGACATCGAGACGATCGTGTAGCTGACTTCCGCGGCCCCCTGCAGCGCCGCCTGCCGCACCGGCATGCCGTCCTCGATATGCCGCATGATGTTCTCGAGCATCACGATCGCGTCGTCGACCACAAGGCCGACGGAAAGCGTCAGCCCCAGAAGCGAGATATTGTCGATACTGTAGCCGAGCAGGTACATGGCCCCAAACGTGGTGACCAGCGATAGCGGCACCGCAAGCGCAGGCACGATCGTCGCCGAAACACGCCCGAGGAACAGATAGATCACCAGCACGACCAGCGCGATCGTCAGCCCTAGCGTGAACTGCACGTCGGAGATCGATTCACGGATCGATACCGAGGAGTCGTTCATCACGTTGAGCGTCACAGAAGCCGGAAGTTCGGCCGTCAGCGCCGGAAGCTTGGCTCTCACCGCATCGACGACGGCAACCGTATTCGCATCCGGCTGGCGCTGTACGGCAAGCACGATGACCGATTGGCCGTCATACCAGCTGCCCGCGTCGAGGTTTTCGACACTGTCTTCCACCCGTGCGATATCACCGAGATGGATCGGCGCACCGTTGGGCGAGGCGATCACCAGCGAGCGGAACTCTTGCGCATTGGTGCGCTGGGTGTCGGCATTGATCGTCAGCTTCTGGCTGCCGTTCTGCAGCGAGCCGACCGGCGCCTGGCTGTTGGCGGCCTCGATCGCGTTTGTCACGCTTTGCACACCGAGCCCGCGCGCCTGCAGCTTGTCCGGGTCAACCTCGACGCGAACGGCATAGGTCTTCGCCCCGAAGATCGACACTTCGGCAACGCCGGGCAGTGTCGAAAGCGTCGGCGAGATGACGTTCTCGGCAATCTCGTCCACCTTGCTCGGCGGCAGGCTGTCGCTTTTGACGGTCAGAAGCAGCACCGGCGCATCCGCCGGGTTGGTCTTGCGATAGCTCGGCGCCGTCGTCATGTTGTCCGGCAATTGCCGGCTTGCCTGCGAGATCGCCGCCTGCACGTCGGCGGCGGCGGCATCGATATTGCGGCTCAGATCGAATTGCAGCACGATAGACGAACTGCCGAGCGAGTTGGTCGCGCTGATTTCGCTGATGCCCGGAATGGTCTCGAATTTCTTGATCAGCGGCGTGGAAACCGCCGTCGCCATCGTCTGGGGCGAAGCGCCGCTCAGCGACGAGGAGACGTTGATCGTCGGGAAATCCACCTGCGGCAGCGCCGCGACCGGCAGCATCCGGTATCCGGCAAGCCCGGCCAATATGGCCCCGATGGCAAGAAGCGTGGTGGCGACGGGACGCCTGATGCAGAATTCGGAGATCAATTGCTTGCCCCCGGTTCAATCATGCTATTGACCAAGGCAGTTTCCCGGCCGGCGTTCGAAAAATCCTCATGAACCGTCGCCCCATCGGCAAGCTGCGACTGCCCTTCCACGACAACGTGAGCACCGTCCTCTATCCCCTTGGTGATTGCCGTATCGCTTCCGTTGGAGCGGGAAACCGTCACCAGCGTCTTGTGGGCCTTCCTGTCATCCCCGATCGTGTAGATGAAGGGAGTATCGGCACCCGGATTGACCGCAACTGTCGGCACCACGATATTCTCTTCACCGCCGTTGAAATGTACCGTCACGTTGACAGACTGGCCAGGCCATAGCTCTCCACCCGGATTATCGAACTGCGCCTTTGCCAGAATGGTACCCGAGGCTGTGTCCACCGTGTTGTCGAAAAAGCTGAGCTTGCCGGAAACGACCTCATCCGACGAAGACTGAGGCAGCGCATCGACGGTAATTTCACCACCCGAAAATCCCCGGCGCAATTCACCGAGATACCCTTCCGGCAGATGGAAGCTGACATAGATCGGGTCATATTTCTCGATCGTCACCACGGTGGATCCTACCCCGAGATAGGCACCGACACTGACCGCGATATCGCCGAGACGTCCTTCGAAAGGCGCGCGGATTTCGGTGTGCTCTAAATTGACCTGATCGGCTGCGATCGTTGCCTTGTCGCTTTGGACCGTTGCGGCGCTGGTATCGCGCGTGGCCTGCGCCTCGTCGACCGATTGCTGCGTACCGGCACTGCGATCGACGAGTGTTTTCGCCCGGGCAAGCGCGGTCTCGGCCCCCCTCAGCGTTGCCTCATCCCGCGCCAGCAGTGCCTTGTCCTTGTCGAGTGCCGCCACAAGGTTGCGATCATCCAGCTTGGCGATCAGGTCGCCGGCCTTGACGACATCGCCGTCATGCGCGGTGATCGACAGCACCGTTCCGGCTTCTTGGGCGGCGATCGTGGTGTTTTCATCGGCAACCGCTGCCCCCGTGGCAGTGACATCGAGCGGCAAAGTCATCTTCACGGCAGCAACGGTCTTGACTGCCGGGGGCTGGCCATTGCCTCGCCCACGCTGCCCGTTCCGGTCACCATCCTGCAATTGCTCGTTTGCTGCCGTCTTATCCGCCGAAGCTTGCGGATCAAGCTGATCGAGAAAGGGAAGCTGCGCTCGAAAATGCCATCCGGCAGCTGCCGCTACGGCAAAACAAGCCACGATCCAGATCTTCTTCATGCCGGTAGTTCTCCATCAGGGCCTTGCCTCTGTGGAGGAGGATATTGCGCTCAAAACGGCGAAAAGCCAGCGAACACAGCGCCCTGCGGATTAAATCTTGGTAAGGATGCGCGGGATCTCATGAAGCAAAAACGTAACATTCGATCAGTAAAGATCGCCAAGCTCTTCATGGATTGCCGAAATAATCTCGGCGCGTTGCTGGGCCGAACGCCCGGCATGCGCCGCATAGGTCAGCGCCAGCAGCCTCACTGTGCTCAGAATAGTCGTATGCGAGGGGCCGAGCGCAAAACTCGCCACATGGCAAGGCAATACAACATTCGAATATCGCTGCGCTTCCAGCATCGAATTTCGGTCAGTAATGGTGATGATATTGAGACGGCTCGTCGCAGCATGGCTGAGGATCGGTTTCAGGATCGGCTGGTGCGGTGGCAAGGTCACCAGAAGCAGTACGTCCTTCGGCCCGGTCATCGCAAGATCTTCCGCCCAGGATCCTTGGTTGATGCCGAGGATCATCACGCTGTGCCTGAGACGCGAAAAGACCAGCCGCGCATAGCGCGCCACGCCCTCTTCCACACCAAGCCCGAGAACCCACACTTTTGGCGCAGCACCGATCAGTTCGGCGGCCTGCCGCACCTTGTCGGAACGCATTTCCTCGAATGTCTTGGTGAGATTTTTCAACTCGAGTTCCAGATGCGCGCCGATCGTCCGCCCGAGCGCCACCTGTTCCGACTGCGTCACGGAATAGCCGTAAGGCTCCGTGCGGTTGCGCTCTTCACGCGCTTGAAGCTTTACCTCGTTAAAATCCGCATAGCCGAGATGCTGGAAGAAACGCGCGGCGGTTGCCTTCGATACTCCGGCCATCTCTGCGATCTCGGTTGCCGAATGGGTCAGGATATCGTCCTGCCGGTCGAGGATCAGCTGGGCAAGCTTCTGCTCGCCGGCTGTCAGCCGCTGGTAGCGTTCCTGAATGCGCAAGACGAGACGCGAGGCCATGATTTCTCCGGTTTGCCGCTCTGCATAAAAAGATTAGCACCCCTCTTGCAACAATGAAACTATTGTTTCACAATTATGAAACATTGAAACAGAGGCCATGATGGCACAACCACGCGTCATCCGTCAGAGAATATGGGACAACCTTAAGGCTGTCGCACGCCCTGACACGCGCTTCCATCTGAGCTTCAGCGAGTTCATCCCCGATTTCGAAGGCGTCGAGCAGGCGACCGATCGGCTGACGGCCCTGCCGGCCTTCGCCCACTCCAAACTCGCCTTCGTCACACCCGACAATTCCATGACCGAGTTGCGCCGCCGGCTGATCCTCGAGGGCAAGGCCTTCGTCATGTCGACCTACAACATGCAGCGCGGTTTTCTCTACATGGCCCCCGGCATTGTTCCGCCGGAAGCCGCCCCATTTGCGGCATGGCTGGATGGAATGGAGTATTTTGCCCGCCCCATCAGCCTTGAGGAACTGACCGGGATCGGCCGGTTCGACCTGCTTGCCACCGGCGCATCGGCTGTGACCAAGGACGGCATTCGTTTCGGCAAGGGCCACACCTATTTTGATCTCGAATGGGGCATGTTCACCGATCTGGGCCTCGTAGACGAAAAGACGCCGGTCGCGGCAATCGTCCATGACGTGCAGGTGGTCGATGAACAGCTGAGCCCCAGCGAAACCGACATCCAGGTGGATTTCATCGCCACCCCAAGCCGCCTTGCAACGGTCGAGCGCCACAACCGGCGCCCCCGCGGTATCAAATGGGAGCAGCTGACGCGCGACGAGATCGCCGATACGCCGCCGCTGAAAGAGCTTGCCCGCATGCGCGGCATCGCCTGACCCAGAGTTTCAAGACTTCACCCCGACAATAAGGAACAGCCCAATGCATCTTTCCCTCAACCGTCGCCATTTCATGGGCCTGATGGGCGCCGCCGCGACCATGCCGATGATGGGCCGCATGGCTTCCGCCGCCACCCCGTTCAACTTCCAGGCCTCGTGGATCAACGATGCCGAATTCGCTGGTTATTTCCTCGCCGCCGACAAGGGCTATTACAAGGAAGCAGGCCTTGAGCTGGAATATCTTTCCGGCGGCCCGGACGTCATTCCGGAAAGCTCGATCATCGCCGGTAAGGCCGACCTGACGCTGACCACGCCGGACACAACGATCAAGGCGATCGTCGAACAGGGCGCACCGTTCAAGATCATCGGTGCCCAGTACCAGAAGAACCCGATCGGCATCGTGTCTCTGGCCAAGAACCCGATCAAGGAGCCGAAGGACCTGATCGGCAGGACGCTCGCCGTTCCGCCGGTCAACGTCATCTCGGTCGAAGCCATGCTGAAGATTTCCGGCGTCGACAAAAGCCAGGTCAACATCGTGCCTTACGCCTACGACCCGACCCCGCTGATCAAGGGCGAGATCGACGCATCCGTCGATTTCACCACCAACGTCCCCTTCACCATCAAGCAGGCCGGCGAGGACGCCACTTCCTTCCTGCTCTATGACTTCGGCTTCACCATCTTCAACGACACTGTCGTCGTCACCGAAGAAGTCCTCAAGGCCAAGCGCAAGGAAATCGTTGCCTTCCTCAAGGCCAGCCGCAAGGGCTGGGAAGAAAACCTCAAGGATCCGGCAGCCTTCCCGAAGACTTTCGCCGACACTTGGTTCAAGGGCACCGGCCGCTCGATCGAGAACGAAGTCTATTTCAACACCGCGCAGAAGCCGCTGATCGAAAATGCCAAGGGCATCTTCTCGATGAGCGAGGAGGCGATCGCCGCCAGTATCGAGGCACTTGCCGCCGTCGGCATCACCGCCAAGCGCGAACACTTCGACACCACCGTTCTCGAAGAAGTTTGATGACCTCTTCGACCGGCATTACGCTTGAAACCGTCTCGCGCTCCTTTCAGGGGCGCGGGACTGTCGTTCAGGCGCTCGACAACGTTTCTCTCGATTGCCCCGCAGGCTCGTTCACGGCGCTGATCGGCCCGTCCGGATGCGGAAAATCCACCATGCTGCGCCTCGCACTCGGCCTCGACGAGCCGACCGCGGGCAAGATCGGCATTGCCGGTATGAAACCGCAACAGGCGGCAAAAGCCGGCCTCACCGGCGTTGCCTTCCAGGACGCGGCCCTGATGCCCTGGCGCAGTGTCGAGGACAATATCGCCCTGCCTCTCGACGTGCTCGGCCGCAAGCGCTCCGATTTTGCCGAAAAGATCGCCGGCCTGATCGACCTCGTCGGCCTCAAGGGTTTCGAGAAGTCGCTGCCCGGCGAACTGTCCGGTGGCATGCGCCAGCGCGTGGCGATTGCCCGTGCCCTCGTCACCGATCCGAAAGTCCTGTTCCTCGACGAACCTTTTGGCGCGCTCGATCAAATTCTTCGCCGCCAGATGAATATCGAGCTGCAGCGCATCTGGATGGAAAACCGCGCCACGACCCTGCTCGTCACCCACGGCATAGACGAGGCCGTTTTCCTCGCCGACCGTGTCGTGGTTATGCAGAGCCGCCCCGGCCGCATCGGCAAGATCGTCGATATCCCGCTTGCCCGCCCGCGCCTGCCGGAAGTGTTTACGACGCCGGAATTTCACGCCCTCGAAGATCAGGTCGCGGAGGCGCTGGATGGCCACTGAGACGGCGCTTGGCGCAAATCCTAGAACAGCTGGGGGAACTCCCAATGGAACGCCCTTTGGGGTCGCCAAAGGCGAAGCCGGTTTCCGCCACTGGACCGCGCTTCGCAACGCAGCGATCCTGCTTGTCCTCTGGGAAGTCCTCGGCCGTTTCAAGCTCGTCGCAGGCGGTGCGCTGCCTGCCCCGACCGAAGTACTTATCCGTTTCTGGCAGGATCGTGGCGACTATCCCCTACATATCCTCGCCACCTTCCAAGGCGCCTCGCTCGGGTTCCTGATAGGCAATGGCCTTGCCATCCTCGCCGGCATTCTCTTCGCCGTCTCACCGGTCGCCGCACGCCTCGGCCGCGGCCTCAACGTCGCGATCTTCGCCCTGCCGCCGATCGCCATCTCCCCGATCCTGGTCCTCACCTTTTCCGGCATGACCCCGCGCGTCGTGCTCGCAGCACTCGGCTGCTATTTCGTCACCATGAGCGCCACCGTCACCGGCATCAGCCAGACCGACCGGCGCATGCTCGACGTCGTTCGTGCCTATGGTGGCACACGTCTCGCCCTGCTTCGCCTCGTCGAAATCCGCGCCGCCCTGCCCGCCATCCTCGCCGGCCTGCGTATTGCGGCACCCGCTGCCGTGCTTGGCTCGATCCTGGCGGAATTCGGCGGCGGCGGCCGTTTCGGCCTCGGCGCCTATCTGATCGGCTCGCTCGGCCGCGCCGATCCCGCCCGTCTCTGGGGCATTGGCCTTGCCGCCACCGCCATGGCGCTGATCGCTTACGGCATTTTTGCGCTCATCGAGACGCGCCTCACCCGCTCCACCTGCGCCGTCACCGTAGCCGCCACACCGCCAAGCATCCGCTCCGAGGGCAACTGGCTTTCCACAATCGCCATCACGCTGGCCTCAATCGCACTCCCTTTAATCGTCTGGTGGCTGCTCCTCAAAATCCTTGGCACGCCGGCGATGATCGCCAAAACCCCGGCCGGCGTCTTCGACTATCTCTTCCTCGACCCATCGGCGACCTCGGCGCAGACCCGCCTTCTCGCAGCACTCGGCCAGACGCTGCCGATGACGCTGATCGGCATGGCCGCCGGCCTCGCCTTCGCCTTCGCGCTTGCCCTCGCTTCGGTCGTGCGCCCCGGCATCGTCCGCTCGTTCATGCCGGTGGCGCTCGTCACCCAGACCATGCCCCTCGTCGCCCTGACGCCGCTGCTCGTTCTGCTTCTCGGTCGTGGCCCCTCGGTCATCCTCTGGATCACCATCTCCGTCACCTTCTTCCCCGCCTTCGTCACGCTGGCGCAGGGCCTCGGCATGGTGTCGCGCGGCGCGCTCGATGTGGTGCGCGCCTATGGCGCAAGCCCTTTCACCCAGCTGCGTCTCGTCTCGATCCCGGCATCCCTGCCCTATCTCTTTGCCGCCATGCGGCTTGCCGTGCCGCGCGCGCTTTTGGGCGTGATGATCGCAGAATGGCTCGCCACCGGCACCGGGCTTGGTAATCTTCTGAACCAGTCGCGAGGCTATCTCGACTACGGCATGATCTGGACGGTCGCAGTGGTCTCGGTCCTCATCTCGGTTCTCTTCTATCAAATCGTCATCGTCATCGAACGGCATGTGCTGCGCAAACGCGGCATGCAGCCGGCCGCCTAAAGTTTTAAAGGAGCACCCCCATGTCCCCTCAGACGTCCAATTACGCTGAAATCGCCGATCACAAGTCTTCCGTGCGCGAACGCGTCTGGACCGAATTGCGCAAGGTCGCCGTCGCTGACAGCCGTTTTCATTTCGATTTCGGCGAGTTCATCGCCGATTTCGAAGGCGGTGAGGCGGCCGTCGAGCGCCTACTCGACAACCCCTATTACCGTGACGCCCGCCTGATCTTCATCACGCCCGACAACTGCCTCGACCGCCTGCGCCTGCAGGCGCTGAAGGACGGCAAGCTGGTGCTGATGACCACCTATTCGATCAAGCGCGGCTTCTGGCTGCTCGATCCGAAGAAGATCGCCCCTGAAATCTACCTCTACGCCTCAACCCTCGACGGCATGGAACGTGTCGGCGAGCACATGACGCTTGCCGATATCCAGACCAAGCTGCCGAATGTCGACTACATGGTCACCGGCACCGGCGCGATCAATCTGGAAGGCGTGCGTTTCGGCAAGGGCCACGGTTTCTTCGATGCCGAATGGGGCATGCTCTATCAGCTTGGCAAAATCTCCGTCGAAACCCCCTGCGCCGCCGTCGTCCACGACTGCCAGGTCCTGTCGGAAAAGCTCAACCCCGATGTCTACGACACCGTCGTCGACGTAATCTTCACGCCCACCCGCTCGATCAACGTCTCGGGCCCGCACAAGCCGACCTGCGGCATCATCTGGGACCGCCTCGACCAGCACATGTTCGACACCATCCCGCCGCTGCAGGAACTGAAAGCCATGGGCCTCTGATCCCTTATCTTCTGACTACCGGCAACATTACCGGTAGTCGCTCTCCAAATCATAAACTTGACTCAATAAGTACATTTTTCATTTCCCCCATGGATTGCATCGCCAAACAGGGGTAAAGCACCGCAAAACTGCGGTGCAGTGACAGTGCCGCCGCGCCTACCCCCATTTGCGAGCACACCCATGGTCTCTCTCCGCCATATTCTCTCGGCAGCAATCCTCATCGCATCCTCCCTCACCACCTCTGCCAGCATGGCGCAGGACGACAAGCCGCTGCGCATCGCGCTTGCCACCAGCATCTCCAATCAGGCGGCAGAAGTGGCCGTCGAGGAGGCGAAGGCCCAAGGCCTCAAGATCGAACTGACCGAGTTCAACGACTGGAACACGCCGAACATGGCCGTCGCTGATCGCGAGATGGATGCCAACCTCTTCCAGCACATTCCCTATCTCGAATTCACCAACCAGGCCGGCGGCCGTAATCTCGTCCCGGTGGCGCCTGCCTATGCCACCCCGTTCGGCCTCTATTCGAAGAAATACAAGTCGTTGGAAGAGCTGCCCGACAACGCCCAGATCGCCTTCTCCGGCGACGCCGTCAACACCGGCCGCTCGCTGC
The DNA here is from genome assembly GCF_017313375.1 of Agrobacterium sp. Ap1. Taxonomy (NCBI): domain Bacteria; kingdom Pseudomonadati; phylum Pseudomonadota; class Alphaproteobacteria; order Hyphomicrobiales; family Rhizobiaceae; genus Agrobacterium; species Agrobacterium sp. Ap1. The sequence continues at coordinate 217,326 of NZ_JAFLMY010000007.1, read as the reverse complement.
TTCTCCTCCAGCAGGCAAAGCTGGTCGAGCTGAAACCCGGCACCGGCCATCGCGCCACACTCGAAGATGTCGTCAAATGGGTGAAGCCGCTGCGCATCGTCCAGCTCGACGGTCCGCAGATCGCCCGCGCGCTCGACGATGTCGATGCCGCCGCCACCTATCCGACCTTCGCAAAACTCGCAGGCCTCGATCCGGCCTCCGGCCTGATCTTCGAAAACGACCCAATCTACGCCTTCCAGTTCGTCACCCGGCCGGACATGCGCGACGATCCGCGCCTGCGCAAATTCATTGACATCTACCGCGGTTCTGACGCTGTAAAGGCAAAGCTTCGCTCGCTTTACGGAGACCTCGTCTCCTTCCCGTAAGTGGGCGCAAGACAGCAGGATAGTTTCAGGTGGGAAGCCATAAAGATGCACGGTGAATACAAGGTTCAGGGCGGAAAGCTCGTTGTCGTCGATCTCGAAATTGCCGACGGACGCCTCTCGCAGGTTCAGGTTTCGGGCGATTTCTTCCTCGAACCGGCAGAAGCGCTGGAAGACATCCGCGCCTCCCTCGAAGGCCTCTCAGCATCGGCCACGGTAGAGGACATTATCGCCGCCGTGCGCAGCGGCCTGCGCCCCGGCGCGGAAATGATCGGCTTCAGCCCGGAAGCCGTCGCGATCGCCATCCGCCGCGCGCTCGGCGTCACCGGCACATGGCGCGATTACGAATGGCAGATCATCGAGACGCCCGCGCTCACCCCCACCATGCATCTCGCGATGGACGAGGTTCTGGCCAAGGAAGTCGCTTCCGGCCGGCGCGGCCCGTGCCTGCGTTTCTGGGAATGGGAACGCCCGGCCATCATTCTCGGCGGTTTCCAGTCTCTGCGCAACGAGGTGGACATGGAAGCCACGGCGGAACTCGGCATCGAAACCGTCCGCCGTGTCACCGGCGGCGGCGCGATGCTGGTCGAGCCCGGCAACAGCGTCACCTATTCGCTCTACGCACCGGCAGAGCTGGTGCGCGACATGAGCTTTGCCGATTCCTACGCCTTCCTCGACGACTGGGTGCTGAAAGCGCTGCAGTCGCTCGGCATCGACGCCTTCTACAAGCCGCTCAACGACATCTCCAGCTCCAAGGGCAAGATCGGCGGCGCGGCGCAGAAGCGCTTTTCCTCCGGCGCCGTCCTCCATCACGTCACCATGGCCTATGACATGGATGCCGAAAAAATGGTCAAGGTCCTGCGCATCGGCCGCGAAAAGCTGAGCGACAAGGGCACGACCAGTGCGGTGAAGCGCGTCGATCCGCTGCGCAGCCAGACCGGCCTGCCGCGCGAGGAAATCATCTGCCGGATGAAGGAGACCTTCGTTTCGCTGAACGGCGGCACGCCGGGCACGATTTCGGAAGAAGAATACGCGGCAGCGGAAAAGCTCGCGGCCGAAAAATTTAGCCGTGAAGACTGGCTGCGCCACATCCCGTGATGCTATCCCGGCGCCGAGGCGCCGGGCATTCTCACCGCGTCACGGTGAAGACCGCAAGGTTTTCCGGCATCTCGACGCCCGTCATGATGGCATCGAGATGGGCTTGGATGGCATCTGCCGCGCGGTCGGGATCGTGGTCCCGTATGGCATTGAAGATGGCCGTATGTTCCTTGATCAGCCGCGCGATGCGGCCCGGCTTCGGCAGGCTGAGGTGGCAATAACGGTCCACCTTGATCTTCACCGACTTGATGATCTCCCAGATACCCGGATATCCGGCCGCCTCGGCAATCAGCGTATGAAACAGGTCGTCGGTCCTGCGGAACCCTTCGTAATCGGCTTCCGCCGCCTGCACCTTCTGCAATTCTAGATTGGCGCGCAGCGTAGCGATCTGCGTCCTGTTGGCTTTCACAGCCGCCGCCCGCACCGTCACGTCCTCTAGCGCCTTTCTGACAACGATCGCCTCCGGCAGCGTATCGAGCGCGATACGCGCGACGAACGTTCCCGATTGCGGCAGGATCTCGATCAGCTTTTCGTTCGACAGCCGTAGGATCGCCTCGCGCACCGGCGTGCGGCTGACACCGAACTGCGCGGCGATCTCCTTCTCCAGAATGGGGTCGCCCGGATAACGGCGCAATGAGACGATATCGTTCCACAGGACCTGATAGATCAGCGCCGAGGTGCTGGCACTGCGCAGGTCCAGTTCGTCGCGGATGCTCGCCAGGTTTTTTTGCTGCTCCTGCGGGGGATTGGTATCCTCCATATAGACCTTCTCACCACTTGTTCTTGGTATTACGGGCCGCACTTGCGAATCCGCCCCTCTTTGCTGCCGAGCATGGCCCGGCAGCGATCGGCTTGTCAAAGGTGCGGTGCGCTCAGATCACAGCATGGTTTCGAGGATTTCCACAGGCCAGCCCGTGTCGAAGATCGTAATCCAGCGTCAGCGGATAGGAGAGCGGATGCAGCACGGTGTTGCCGATCATCGCCATCTGCGTTCCGCCGATCACGCTGCCGAGCGTCACCTGCTCGATCGCATCACGGTCCTTGTCGAGGCAGGCCGCCTCGATATTGCGGAAGATCAGCACGATCGCGCGAAACGCCATCGCCCGCGTCATGTCGTTGGCGCGGGTCGACCAGAACCCTTCAAGCGCCTGCGTCATCGCATCGAGCGAGGTGGACACCGCCACAGCCGTCGGCATGGTGAGCGTCAGCGCGGGATCGACGATTGCGTGATCCGGAAAGCACTCCGGATAGGCGATCTCCGGTTTGGCATTCTTTTCCTTGTCGGTAACAACGGCAAACGGCGTCACCTCGCTGCCGGTCCCCGCCGTCGTCGGCACGGCGATCAGCGGCAGGCCTCGGCCGGCGGGCTTCTTCACCCGGTAAAGATAATCGCGGATGGAGCCTTCATTCTTCTGCAGCAGCGCCACGCATTTGGCCGCATCCAGCACACTGCCGCCACCGATCGCAACGACCACATCCGCCCCGCTTTCGCGGCAGCGGGCGGCAGCCGTATCGACCGTCGAAATTTACGGGTTTTCCTCGATATCGGTGAAGATCGTCAGTTCGGCAGAGCCGACCAGCTCCTTCAATCCTGCTTCGCCGACGCGGTTGAGGAAACTGCGCCCAATCATCGCAAACACATGACGGCCGCCCAAATTCGAAATCATATCGGGTAGGGTCGACAGGCGATCCCAACCGAAATGAACCGCGGTCGGCAAGCTGAAATTCCAATTCGAACCCGTCATCTTCGTCACTCTAATATCTTTTACGTTCTTCAAAAACCAATAGGCCGCCGGCAATTCCGCGTCTTGGACAAGACAAAGGAGCGGAGTTGGAGAGGTGATCAGCCCCGCCCGTATCCGCTCCTCCGATCAAGCCATCAAAGCGCTTAGGGGTCGCCAGTGACAGCCTATTGAATTTTAATATATCACTTAGGACCCTCGATTGGAAGGCCATGCTTGGCCATCAGCTGCAGGTAGTCTTCCCGCGGCGGAACGAAGATGTCGATGCCGCGGAAACCGGTCGTCGTGCGGCCGCCATGCGGCACGTTGGACGGATGGACGCAGACATCGCCGGCCGTCATCAGGAAGGTTTCATCGCCGCAGGTATGCTCTTCCGTGCCTTCGAGAATGACCAGGATCTGCACGGCCTCATGGCTGTGCATCGGAAATACGCATCCGGGAGGGTTGGTGATGAAGCTGAGCAGGGCGGGGCCTGCAGCGACGAAGCGCGTGCTCGACTGTTCGGTCAGCGGCACCAGCGGAATATCCTCGATCGTGTAGCAGTATTTCGATTTGTGCAGGAAGGCGACCAGTGCCGCAGCACCGGCAAGCGCGCCGAGAACGTCGGTCAAGGGCACCGAGATCCAGGACGAGCTGACGAACTGCGTCACGGCATAGGCAAAACCGGCGACCAGCGCAGGCAGCCATGTCTGGCGAAGGCCCCTGCCGCCATCGACGATCCACACGAGGATCAGCGGAATGAACATCGCCAGGATCGGCGTCTGGCGACCGATGATCGCGCCCAGCTCGTCATAAGGCAGGCCGGATACGGCAGCCAATGTGGTGATTGGCACGCCGAGTGCCCCGAAGGCAACCGGCGCGGTATCGGCAACAAGCGCGCAGAGTGCGGCTTTCAGCGGATCCATGCCGATTGCCACCATCATCACGCCGGCAATCGCAATCGGCGTACCGGCACCGGCAAGCGCCTCAAGCAGGCCGCCGAAGCAGAATGCGATGATGATCGACTGTACACGCAGGTCGGTGCTGATCACCCCGAAACTGCGTCGCAGGATGTCGAAATATCCCGACTTCACCATCATGTTGTGGATCCAGATGGCGTTGATGATGATCAGGATGATCGGAAGAATACTGAATGCCGCACCATAAAGCGCGGAATTTGCGGCGACCGGAACCGGCATGCCGTAGATGATGATGGCAACACCCATCGTGACGATAAGTGAGCATAGACCGGAAAGCTGCGGCGACAGCCTGAACCCTCCGAGCATGACGAACATCGTCAGAAGCGGCAGGGCCGCAAAGAACGAACTCAGTCCGAGCGACTGAGCGACCGGATCATAAACCTGTTGAAACATTTTCGGCGCGTCTCCCCACGCTGCCCGCAAGCGCGGGCACAAACCCAAAGCCTTGCACCCGCCAAAAACGCCTCCCCTAAAAGCGGTCCAGGTCGATGAGAGAACTCATCTCATGCAAGATGTGTATACTTATATATCAGTTGGATTTGATCGAAAGTGCGCAAGCCGCCGCAGCAGTGAGGCAAGTTGACGCTGGGAGATGATTTGAGATCAGCACAGTCGATATCATTCAGACAGCACGGTAACCGCCTGGAATGTTCCCATATCGCGGGACTAGCGAAGGAATGAACGGCGTGTGACGCGGTTACTGGCTCAGATCGATTCTGCTGGTCACGACCGACTTGCCACTTGCCGGGTCGTTATCGATGGTCTGCAACCGCAGCCGGTTTTCGCCAAGTTTGGCGATTGTCATCGTCGCCTTACGGTCGCCGTTGATATTCCTCGCCCAGCGCACGGCCAGATTTATGGAATCGCCTTGCCGGGTTCCCGAAAGCGAAGAGGGTTGGCCCGAAGGCCCTGTGTAGGTTCCGCTATAACGCGTACCGGAGGCCTTCAGCGCTGCGGAGATGGATCGGCTGACGACAGCAAGCGCGCGACAGGAACCCTGCATCGCAAGATCGTCAGCGCCTGCAGAAAAATCTACATCACAGCTCACATTAACAGATTTTCCGCCGATCCGGGTCAGAATCGTTCCCTTGCCTGACCATTTTCCATCGATGGATTTCAAAAACTCTCCTTCGGCGGCCGTTGCCGAACCGGCCATTCCCATTGGAAGGACCAATGCTGCTGCCAGAATTGCGAGGAACTGCGCATGCATGACAACCTCCATCAAAAGATGCAGGCCTAACGCTCACTTTCAGTACAAGTTCCCGGTAGCCAGAATCCGCCAGAGCGTCAGCAGAATATCCACTGCGCAATTCTTTGCCTGGCAGCAGTCCGACTTCGACCCCGCCATGCTTTAGAGGCTACGGGAAATCACAGCATTTATTATCAGCAAATAAGCTGAGCATTAACCAAGCAAAAACCATGGCGTGCAAAATATAGACACATTGTCACATCTCCACTTTTCAGTTCAGGATCTGCAAGATGATACCGGCACAGGCAGAAAAGCAGCAGCATGCAGCAACGCCCCGTTCAATGCAGGTCATAACCGACGGCATCGGCAACGATCTCGAGCGTTTCAGCGCCGACAACACCCATGTCGTCAAGCAGATCAAGCTTCTGGCGATCAATGCGCTGATCGAAGCAGCGCGCGCCGGCGAGATGGGCAAGGGATTTGCCGTTGTCGCCAACGAGGTGCAGCGACTGGCGCAGATCGCCTCCGACATTGCCTCCAAATTCGAAAGCAATGTGCTCGGCCGCATTGGACTGACGCGCAGCATGGCCGATTCTCTGGTTCACGAGATGGAGGGCATAAGGCTCACGGATCTTGCGCAGACGCTCGTACAACTGATCGTCCGCAACCTCTTTGAACGCACTGCCGATGTCCGCTGGTGGGCGACTGATACGGCGCTCTGGCAGGCCCTCAGTGATCCGTCCGCCGAGCGCCGCGCATTCGCAGCGGAACGCCTGGGTGTCATCAACCGCTTTTACACCGTCTATCTCGATCTCGTCATGACCGACCTTTCCGGCAAGGTGATCGCCTCGGCCAACCCGAAATTCCAGCGAAAGCTGATTGGTACATCGCTGTCGGATGAACCGTGGTTCGCTGCCGCCCGCCGTTGTGCCTCGAGGGACGATTATGTCGTCGATGAGGTGAAGCGCTCCGGTCCGCATGACAACCGCACGGCCCTTGTCTATGCAACAGGCATCCGTGACGGGGGCAAAGTCGACGGTGAGCTTTTGGGTACACTCGGCGTCTATTTCGACTGGGAAAACCAGGGCCAGTCGATTGTCGAGAAGGAAGCAAACCTTCCGCCGCATGTGGCGGACAAGACCACCGTCCTTCTGCTGGACGGAAACAGCCGCGTCATCGCAACGACAAACCCCGCCCTGCTGTTCACGCATTTCGCACTCGTCAATCCGGGAGGCCAGGCATCCGGCAGCTATTACGACAATAACGGCTCGATCGTCGCCTATGCTCGAACTCTCGGTTACGAAGATTATGACGGTCTCGGCTGGTATGGAGTGGTCATTCAGCGGCTGGAAAACGAGGATGACATACGCATGGCGCTGAATATCCGGTAGCCTTGGGCTTCCCGTTAAAAATCCCAGGGCGAGATAAGGTCGAGCCCGCAGGTCTGGAAATCCCCTCTGGCCGTTGCGCGCATAGACGCTATCTCAAGCCTGTGAGGATTGAGGAGGCATCATGATCATCCGCTCCGGAAGTTGCCTGTGCGGAAAGGTCCGCTACAAAGTTAAATCGGACCCCATTCGCATCGGGCTTTGCCATTGCATGGATTGCCGCAAGGAAAGCGGTTCGGTCTTTGCCACATTCGGTATCTGGCCCGCACATGCCTTCGAGGCATCGGGAGAGGTTCGATATTATGAAGGCCGTGGCTTCTGCGTGAACTGCGGCGCCCGCATCTTTTCCGAGCCAGCCGAGGATGAGGTCGAGATCCGGGTCGGCACGCTGGACATGGCTCCGACCGATATCCAGCCAACCTATGAATTATGGGTCAAGCGCCGTGAAGACTGGCTGGCACCGCTGGATGGCGCCGAGCAGTTCGAGGAAGACCGTCTCTGATCCGTATCGCTATTTGTACGTTGCTTTGATATGCCTGCTCACCAGCACAAAACATGGCACGGTGAGATCCCGATGACCTATGAAGCACAACTGAAAAAAGCGATCGACATCGCCACGAAGGCGCATGAAGGACAGTCCAGCAAAACGGGCGGCCCGTTCATCGATCATGTGCGGCGTGTGGCCGAGCATGTAACGGGAGAGGATGAAACGCTGGTCGCATGGCTTCACGACGTCGTCGAAAAAGGCCCCGGCTGGACTTTCGAGCGGCTGCGCGAAGAAGGTTTTTCACAAAGGGTCATCGATGCTGTCGACGCGATGAGCAAGCGTGACGGCGAGGATTATTTCGACTTCGTTCGTCGTTCGATCGAAAGCCCTTTGGCCCGCCCGGTCAAACGGGCCGACCTCACCGACAATCTCGCTCAGATGCGCCAGATGGGCGGCGATGGCGGAAAATTTGCCGAAGGCCTTCGCATTCTCGGTGAAACCTATCCGGCTTGACCGGAACTTTGGCCTGTCTCTTTCGTTGCGGCGGTTGGACCACTGCCCGAAACGGAAGGATCGCCGATGGAATTTCAGTCGAAAGTCGCTCTGATCACCGGCGCAGGCTCGGGCATCGGCCGCGCTTCTGCAATCAAGCTTGCAGAGGCCGGAGCTGTCGTGGGAATTCTGGGCCACACGCCCGGCGAACTTAACGAAACAGCGGAATTGATCGAGGCCACCGGTGGCAGAGCCATTTCTTTGAACGCCGACGTCGCGGATGAAATAGCCATGCACCACGCCTTGGAAACGCTGGTCGCGGAGACCGGCAGGCTGGATGTGGTGGTGGCGAATGCGGGCATAAACGGCGTCTGGGCGCCGATTGATGATCTCAAGCCGGATGAGTGGGACCAGACGATCCGCGTCAACCTGCGCGGCACCTATCTGACGCTCAATGCCAGCATCCCGCATCTGAAAAGGCAGGGCGGCTCGGTGATCGTCGTATCGTCCATCAATGGCAATCGCACCTTCAATACGCCTGGTGCAACGGCTTATGTCGCGACAAAAGCGGCTCAAGTGGCCATCGTCCAGCAACTGGCGCTTGAACTGGGTCGCCACCGGGTTCGCGTCAACGCGGTCTGCCCGGGCGCTATCGAGACCAGCATCAATAACAACACAAAAGTGCGTGGCGAAGACGAGACTGCCGTTCCGGTGGAGTTCCCCACCGGCGATATTCCCATCACTGGCGGCAAGGCGGGTCGAAGCGAGGACGTCGCTTCGGTCATCCTGTTTCTTGCCTCCGACCAGTCGCGGCATGTCACAGGAACTCCGGTCTATGTCGATGGTGGTCAGGGACTTTTGCGCTGACCCTATAAGCTCGCTGAGGCGCGATCGGGCAGAAATTCTTGCGACCTATGCAAATTCTGGAGGCCTGATTTGCGCATGGTCAAGGATTGAAATTGAATACTTTGGGTGCTAACTAATGCCATAGATAATCTTAGTGTGCTAACCATGATGCCCTATATCGATCAAACAGCCTCGGAATTCCTTGAGGAGCTGACCAAGGTCAGCCGCAAGATCCGCACGACTTTCAACAAGAAGGTGACCGCCCACGGGCTCACCTATCCCCGTGCGCGTGCGCTTTTCCGTCTGGCGAAAAAGCAGAACATGACTCAGACGGAACTCGCCTGCGATCTGGAGCTTGAACAGGCAACGCTTGTGCGCCTGCTTGACCGTATGGAGGAAAATGGGCTGATCGAACGCCGCCCCGATGCAAACGACCGGCGCGTCAAACTCATCGCCCTGACCGAACACGGAGAAGAGCAGGCCGCTTTGGTGCGTGCGCTGGCAGACCAGATCCGGCATCAGTTCTTTGAGGGCATTGACGAGGCCGAGCTGAGGCAAGCCATCGCGTTGATGGAACGGATCTCCGAAAACGTCTCCAATGTGGAGGTCGATGATGTCCACGCGTGAGGCCACTGTGAGAAGCGAAGAGCCGCAGCTCGAGCGGCTGGAAACTGCGGCAGCCGACGTGCAGGCGCCACCGCCGGCCCCGGCTCCCGCAAGCCCACCGCCTTTCGTGCCGAAACCGTTACCGATCGCACTTCTTTATGCAATTACGTCGCTCACGGCCGCCGTCATGCAGGGGCTTGGCACGGCGATGATCTCGACCAACCTGCAGCAGATCGCCGGACCGCTTGAAGCGACCCAGAACGAAGCCGCATGGCTGATGGCAGCTTATCTCTTCCCGAACGCCAGCCTCGGCCTGTTCCTGTTCAAGGTCCGCACCCAATACGGCATCCGCCAGTTCTGCGAGCTGGCGATCATCCCTTACGTGATCATCAGCCTTGCGCATCTGTGGGTCAATGATCTCGGCTTGAGCATCGCACTTCGTTTCTTCGCCGGTGCGGCGGCAGCGCCGATCTCGTCGATGGCCTTCCTCTACATGCTGGAAATCTTTCCACCGGAGAAGAAGCTCAATATCGGTCTTTGCCTCGCCCTGATCGGCCTGTCGCTGTCGACGCCGATCGCCGGCCTCATTTCGCCGTCGCTTCTCGATATTCACGACCTGCGCGGCCTCTACCTCGTCGAGCTCGCCCTGGCGCTGATCGTCTTTGGCCTCATCTACATTCTGCCGCTGACATCCCCGCCCCGCGCCAAGGTCATCTCATCGATGGACTATGTGAGCTACGGCCTGCTCGCCACGTCGATGGGTTGTCTTGCGGTCTTCTTCACCATGGGCCGCCTCTACTGGTGGCTGGAAGCCAACTGGCTCGCCTGGGTGCTGATCACCGGCATCGTCAGCGGCACGCTCTGCATCATGCTGGAGCTCAATCGCAAGAACAACCTGATCGACGTGCGCTGGATAGGCTCGTGGGAGATCGTCCACTTCGCAGGCGTGCTGCTTGTCTTCCGCATGCTGCTGACCGAACAGTCGACGGGCGCGATCAATTTCTTCCGCCAGCTCGGCCTGTTCAACGAGCAGATGGCTCACCTCTATTGGGCGGTGCTGATTGCGAGCGTTACCTCGGGCCTGCTCTGCGCAGTCTTCATGAAGCCCGGTCGTGAGGCCGCCATCCATCTGCTCGCATTGATCCTGATTGCCGCCGGTACCTTCATGGACAGCCAGTCGACGGTTCTGACGCGGCCGGACCAGATGCTGCTCAGCCAGTCGCTGATCGCATTCGGCTCGGGCCTCTTCCTTCCTCCGGCCATGGCCGTCGGTTTTGCCGCCGCGCTGAAGAAGGGCCTGACCTACATCATCAGCTTCATCGCCGTGTTTCTCTTTACCCAGAAGGTCGGCGCCTTCATCGGCAGCGCCCTGTTCGGCAGCTTCGTTACCTGGCGGGAGCAATATCACTCTGCCATCCTGACCTCGCGCCTCCTGCCCACCGATCCGCTCGTCGTGCAGCGCATCAACCAGTACGTCTCCGCCTATAGCCGCACCGGCTCGGATGCCATGCAGCACACGATCCAGGGCACCAGCACCTTCGCCAAGCAGGTCCAGCAGCAAGCCTATGTGCTTGCCTATAACGACGCCTTCTTCGCGACATTCGTTCTCGCGGCAGTGGCCATCGGCCTGCTGCTGCTCCACATCCTCTGGAATAACCGCCACCGGTTCCTGCACAGCACAGACGCCCCGCAAACTGCCTGACGCTCGCAACCTGGCCCAAAACATAAGTCAAAGACCATGAAATCCGTATTTCGCTCTCTCGCCACCTATCTCGCGGCTGCCGTAGGCATCGCCGGTGTCCTCATCGTGCTCTATGTCTGGAACCTGCCGCCGTTCAAGGGCTCGATCGAGACCACCAACGATGCCTACGTGCGTGGCCAGGTTACCCTGCTCAGCCCGCAGCTCGCCGGCTATATTGTAGAAGTGCCTGTTCAGGACTATCAGAGGGTCAAAAAAGGCGACCTGATTGCCCGGATCGACGACCGCATCTACACGCAGAAGCTGGAACAGGCGAAGGCCACCTTGGCATCGGCCGAGGCTTCGCTTGCCAATTCCGAGCAGAGCCGCAAGTCGGCTGACGCCAAGATCGTTTCGGCCAAGGCAGCCGTCGAAAGCGCCAACGCCGCCTTCGATGCGGCCAAGACCGCCTATAACCGCACCCAGTCGCTCCTAAAGAGCAATGTCTCGACCCAGAGCGATTTCGAAAAAGCCCAGGCGACCTATGATCAGGCCCAGGCATCGGTTCACCAGGCAGACGCGGCAGTCCTCGTCGCCGAGCAGGACCTCAACACGATCGTCGTCAACCGCCGGACGCTGGAAGCGACCGTCGAGGGCGCCAGGGCTTCCGTCGCGCTTGCCGATATAGACCTGCAGAACACCCGCATCACCGCCCCGCAGGACGGCGAGCTCGGTGAAGTGACAGGCCGCCTCGGCCAGTACGTCTCGATCGGCACACAGATCGCATCGCTCGTGCCCAATCATGTCTGGGTCGTCGCCAATTACAAGGAAAACCAGCTCGAAGGAATGAAGCCCGGCCAGCTGGTCACCTTCACGGTTGATGCTCTCGGGCACCAGAGTCTCAAGGGCCGTATCGAGCGTTTCGCGCCGGCGACCGGCTCCGAATTCTCCGTCATCAAATCCGATAACGCGACCGGCAATTTCACCAAGGTCGCCCAGCGTATTCCCGTCCGGATCGCAATAGAGCCGAACCAACCACTTACCGATAGCCTCGTCCCCGGCATGTCGGTCGTTGCCAGCGTTGACCTCGCGCAGCAAAGTGGACCAGCTCTGGCACAGGGCAACTGACCTTTTCGTCAGTCCGCCCCGCCCTTTCCGGACAAAAAGAAGCCCCGCGCCCTGTTCAGCATCCCGGCGCGGGGCTTTCTCCATCTTATCTGTCTATTTTTTTAGCGCTGCGCGACGGCGCTCCCGGCACCGGTGGATCGCTCCACCCAGTCATGCCAGCCTTCAACGCCGCCATTGAAGACATTGAGGTCGATCTTGCCCTCAACACCTTGCGACAGGCCCGATCCCGAATACTGCCAGAACAGCCACTTGCGATCCGGGTAGATCTTTGACGGGTGAGCGGCCACCGACCTCAGCCAGAAAGGATAGTCACGGAACTGGCCGCGCAGGTGATCCTTGTAGAAATCCGGTGCGGTATAGATGACCGGGCGCTGGCCGTAATGGCGTTCCAGCTTGTCCATGAAGACCTGCATCTTCTCGAGCACCCGCTCGGTCGAAAGCCGCATCTTGCAGTCGGACTGGTGATTGTATTCCACGTCGATCACAGGCGGCAGCGCATCAGGATCGCGCGGGACGTTGCGGATGAACCAGTCGGCCTGCTCGCCGGCGGTACGGCACCAGTAGAAGAAATGATAGGCGCCGCGACGGATGCCCGCCTGCTGAGCCCTGTTCCAGTTCGTCCTGAACATCGGATCGATATGGTCACCGCCATCCGTCGCCTTGATATAGGCGAAGTTGGCGCCTTGGGTGCGCAGTCTCGCCCAGTCGATATTGGCCTGCCAGCGGGATACGTCGACGCCATGCACGGCAAAGTGTCGGGGCGCGACCCGGCCGAAATTCATCGGCTTGGCATCGCTGAAGCGGTGGCCGTAAACCTTCAGACGCTGGAAACCTGCAGAAGGCGGCATTGGCTGGCTATATGGTGGCTGGCTGCGTGAAGAATTGAGTGCCGGCCTGAGCGAGGCGACAGGGCGCTCGGCGGGCACCGGCATGCCCACGGTGGTCGCCAAGCCGTCGAATGCCTGTGTTTCGTGTGCACCGCCATTCCAAGCCAGCTCATGCGGATCTCTCAAGCCTGCCGGCGGCGTGATCGCCGCAACCGGTGTCGGATCGATTGAAGGAACAGACGCTGCCGGCATTGACGGCGGAACGATTGCCTGTGACGGCGCGACCCGCGCGGTCTTGACTGACGCGGGCGGTACGGTCAGCGCTGTCTCTGTGCTGGACGAGGTACAGCTGGACAAGCCGATACAGGTGGCGATGATGGCCGAAGTGGCAGCAGAAAAACGCATGATGACCCGTACGCAAAACACCGATCCCGCCCTGACTGCCTGTTTTCAGGCGCAACACGGGATTTGACTAACGGGACGTTACCGAAGAAACCTAAATGCAATCTTTACGAGTCGTTCACTTCGCCGGCATTCGCCAGCATAAGCTAATAAAATAATCGATGATTATCGCGTGGGCAGGCCCAATAGTAACACCATTGTTAAGAACTTGCGTCCGATACTCGCCTTATTGACATAAGCCAATTCCCAACGGCGTTTCCACTCTCATGCGCTTTATTCACTTCAGGCTGGTTGGCCCGGCCATCATTGCGGTGGCGGTGCTCATCGCTGGCATGGCGACAATCCCTTATGTGGGCATTGCCCAGATCGACGCCGATCTTCGCCAGCGACAGGAGACGCTGGTCAAGCACAATATCGACCTGTGGATCAGCGACATCGAGTTCTCGCTGACCGCATGGACCATATGGGATGAATCCATCTCCAAGATCGATAACAGCTTCGATCTCGAATGGACCGACCGCAATATCGGCGCCTCTCTCATCGGAACATCCCGTACCCGCTTTGTCGCAGTACTCGACCACGACGATCAGCTGATCTATTCCCGTGCGGACGACAGTGTGAAGGATCGCGGCTTTTTCACCCGCGGCATTCCTGCCGTCGTCAAGGATGCGGCTGCCTTGGTTGCAAATGTCCGATCCAGAGAAATTGGACGCGTCATCGAGGGCATCCCGAAACCGGTCAGCATCAGCCGGATCGAAGTTCTGGGAGACGATGCGGTGCTGATGACGGCTGCGCTGTTTCAGCCGGATTTCGGAACCGCCAGGCCGAAGGGCGAACGCGCGCCGATCCTGATCACCGCCATGCCAATCACCGGCACCATTCAGGAATTCTTCGGCACCCGCTTCCTGCTCGACGATTCACGGATGGGGACGCTTGCGCGTGTCGCGCCGGATCGCGCTCATGTCGAGATCGCGGTTGGCCCGGGTGGCGAACCGCAGGTCCTGTCCTGGCGCCCGCCAAGGCCGGCCGCCGACCTTATGTACCGCTCGCTTCCGTTGCTCATCACCGTCGGCATACTTTTGCTGGCCACGGGCATATTCGCGGTCCGTATATCCAGAAACGCCGCCCGCATGCTGCTGTTGCGCGAAAGACGCATGCGCCACGCCGCGACACACGATTTCCTGACAGGCCTCACCAATCGGGCACTGTTGCAGCCGGAATTCAGCTCGCTGAGCGAAAAGGGCCCCCTCGCCGTTATTTGCCTCGACCTCGATGGCTTCAAATCGGTCAACGACACTTACGGACACGCGGCCGGCGACGACTTGTTGAAGATCGTCGCATCTCGGCTACGCGCCGGCATCCGCCAAGCCGACAGGCTCTTCCGACTGGGGGGTGACGAATTTGCGATCCTCATGCCGGAGGTTTCTGCAATTCAGGCCGAGAACATCTGCCGGGATCTTTCGCACTCGCTGGCGCAACCGATCGGACTATCTAAGGGTGATGTGTCGATAGGGGCTTCATTCGGCATCAAACTGGTCGAAAAGGGTGAGACATCCTGCGATACGGCGCTAGGTGCAGCCGACGCCGCACTTTATTATGCCAAGGCGTCCCATCGCGGAAGCGCGATCCGTTCGAGCGATATCCCGCTTGCCCAGCCAGAAGCCGAGCCCATAGCCCCCGTCGTGATCCGTCGTAGCGCGTAAATACCAGCTATCGCCGCAGCAACCTCAGCGCATTGATCGTCACCAGCACGGTCGCCCCCGTATCGGCTAGGATTGCCGGCCACAATCCGGTGACGCCGATAATGGTGGTCACCAGAAACACGGCCTTCAACCCGAGCGCGATGGTGATGTTCTGCCAGATATTGCGCATCGTGCGCTTCGATAGCTCGATCATGGCTGCAATGTCCGAAACCCGGCCATGCAGCACGGCCGCATCGGCCGTCTCCAGCGCCACATCGGTGCCACCGCCCATAGCGATGCCGATATCGGCCGCCGCCAGCGCCGGCGCGTCATTGATCCCGTCGCCAACCTTGCCGACGACAAATCCCTCGCGCTTCAACTCGCCGACGATGCGGCTCTTGTCTTCCGGCATCAACTCGGCGCGCACCTCGATCCCGAGATCCTTGCCGATCGCTTCTGCGGTGCGGGCATTGTCGCCGGTCAGCATCACCGTCTTGACACCTGCATCGGCGAGCAGCTTCAGACCCGACTTGGCGTCCACGCGCGGTTCATCGCGCATGGCGATCGCGCCCGCCAGAACACCACCGACGATCAGCACGGAAACCGTCTTGCCCTCATCATTGAGAGCGGTAATTCGGCGTGAATGCGCCATCGGCAGCGACACGCGCTCCACCGCCGCCTTCGGCGACCCGAGAAACACCTCTTCGCCCTCGACGATTGCCGTCACGCCCTTGCCGCCCAGTGCCTTCGCCGCGCTTGCCGCTGGAATGTCCAGTTCGTATTCTGCAGCCCTTGCCAGGATCGCCATTGCCAGCGGATGGCTGGAACCTGTTTCCAGCGCCGCCGAGATCCGCAACACGTCGTCGGCATTACGACCGAAGGCGATCACGTCGGTCACCTGCGGTTTGCCCAATGTCAGCGTCCCGGTCTTGTCGAAGGCGACGGCCGTCAGCTTGCCGAGCGTTTCCAGAACCGCACCGCCCTTCAGCAGCAGGCCCCGGCGCGCACCGGATGAAAGCGAGGCGGCGATTGCGGCAGGCGTCGATATGACCAGAGCGCAAGGGCAGCCGATCAGAAGAATGGCCAGGCCCTTATAAACCCACTCACTCCAGTCTGCGCCGACAACGAGCGGCGGCAGAATGGCAACGAGTGCGGCCACGACCACGACGCCCGGCGTGTAATAACGCGAAAAACGATCGATGAAGCGTTCGGTCGGGGCCTTCTTTTCCTGCGCTTCTTCCACCAGCCGCACGACGCGGGCAATCGTATTGTCCTCGGCTGCAGCCGTCACGCGGATGCGCAAAGCCGCATCGCCATTGATAGTTCCGGCAAACACCTGCTCGCCTTCACTCTTGGAAACCGGCGTGCTTTCGCCCGTCACCGGTGCTTCGTCGATCGCACTTGTCCCGGCAACGATGATGCCGTCGGCGGAAATCCGGTCGCCCGGCCGCACCAGAATGACCGAGCCGACAGTAAGGTTTTCCGCCGGCACCTCGCGTGTCTTGCCGCCCTCCTCCAGCAAAGCCGTCTTCGGCACCAATGCCGTCAGGCTCTGGATGCCGGAACGCGCCTTGCCGGCGGCAACCCCTTCCAGGAGTTCTCCGACCAGAAACAGGAAGACGACGGCGGCCGCTTCTTCCGACGCATCGATGATAACGGCACCGACAGCGGCAATCGTCATTAGCATCTCGATCGAGAACGGCGTGCCGGCGAAAGCCGCCATGATCGCCCGTCGCGCGATCGGCACCAGACCGAACAGCATCGCTGCAGTGAAAATATAGCTGTCATAAGCCGGGATGAGATGTCCAACGCCGTAAGCGATGACAAGCGCCAGCCCGACGACGATCGTCAGCCGCCCCTTCTTCGATTTCCACCACGGCCCATCCATCGGCGCGTGATCGTGACCATGCAGGCCTTCGATTTCGGCGTGATCATGGTCGTGATCCTCGTGATCGTGTCCACCGCCATGATGACCCCCGTGATCATGGCGGCAACCGGGACCATGCTCGTGGTGATCGTGCGACGGGGCATCTTCTCGCCCTGAGGGGGAGATGTCCGGCAGTACAGAGGAGGGTACGCCACCCTCTACCCTGCCCTTCTTCCCCAAAGCCCTGAGCGAATAGCCAAGCCCGGAAACCTTCTTCTCCATGGCAGCAAGATCGGCACTGCCATCGTGGCTCACCGTCATCGTGCCGGCAGCGACGGAGACGGAAACATCCTCGACGCCCGCAATGCGCCGCGCCGCCGTGTCGATCTTCGCCGCGCAGCTGGCGCAATCCATGCCGCCAACCTTGTAGCGCGCCTGATGCGAGGTTCCGTCATTCGTCCGGCTATCCGACATGTTACTCTCCGCCATAACTTCGAGTAGCCCTTCTAGGACCTCTAGTGACTAGAGCTGCAAGGGGCTTTTTGCGAAAAACTTTCTTCTGCCGGCAAAAACCGCGGTAAATGCGCCTTGAAAAAAGTGGACTGCCCGCCAAACAGGCTTGCGAGCCGATCGCTCAAAAAATAGAATTGCCCCCAAAGTCCGGGGGTATTCCCGGTCAACCGGTTTTCCGAAAGGTCTTCGTCCCGTGAACGTCTCCCGTCTTCTTCGCGCGTCGGCTGTCGCCGTCATCGCCTCCTTCGCCGGCGCGTCCGCCGCCAGCGCCCAGTCGAAGACCCTCACCATTTCCTGGTGGGGCTATAACGGCGAGAAGATGAACGCCAATATCATCGAGCCGTTCAAGAAGATCTGCGGCTGCGATATCGTCTTTGAGACCGGCAACAATGCCGACCGCCTGAACAAGCTGCGCCTGCGCGACGGCAAGGGCGTCGACGTCATCTACCTCTCCGACAGCTTCTCGCAGCTCGGCATCGAACAGGGTCAGTTCCTCGAAATCGACCCGGCCAAGATCCCGAACCTTTCGGAAATCTACGAACTCGGCCGCCAGCCGCAGGGCAAGTACGGCCCGGCCTACACGATCGGCCGCGTCGGCATCGTTTACGACAGTGCCAAGGTCAATCCGCCGATCGCCTCGTGGAACGATCTGTGGCGCGCCGATCTGGAAAAGTCGATATCGCTGCCGGGCATCACCACCACGGCCGGCCCGATGGTCGTGCTGCAGGCTGGCAAGCATGGCGGCACGGATGCGTTCGAGGATAGCGAAGCTGCATTCTCGGCGATCGAGGAACTGAAGCCAAACGTCGTGAAGAACTACAATACCGGTTCCGAACTGGTGAACCTCATCTCCACCGGCGAAGTGCGCGTCGCAATCGCCCAGGATTTCACGCTCGCCTCCATGCAGGCAGCGGTCCCGACCATGACCTGGGCAAAGCTTACCGATGGTGACATCGCCACCGTCAACACGGTCAATATCCCGAAGGGTTCGGAAAACGTCGAGCTTGCCTACCAGTTCATCAACTTCGTGCTGTCGAAGGAAGTGCAGCAGAAGGAAGCCGAACAGGGCGTCGATGCGCCGATCAACACCAAGGTCGAGCTGACGCCGGAACAGGCAAAAATGTGGACCTACGGCGCCGAACAGGTCAACAGCCTGTCGCGCATCGACTATGCCAAGATGAACGAAGCCAAGACCGACTGGATCGACCAGTGGAACGAGCTGTTCGCGCAGTAAGCTCGGCGTAAAATTGCCCCTCACCCTAACCCTCTCCCCGCTTGCGGGGAGAGGGAACGTGCCCTACTCGACGTTTAAATTTGGCAGAACGGATGCGACACCCGCCCTTCTCCCCGCCTGCGGGGAGAAGGTGCCGGCAGGCGGATGAGGGGCCGAGCGAAATCGAGACGAAACTTATGAACAAATTCGCCAAATGGGGACTGACGCTGCCGGCGACGATTGCGGTCGTGCTGCTGCTCGTCATCCCCGTGCTCCTCACCATCGCCACCACATTCGGCGAGCCGAAGGGTGTATTTTCCACCTATACCGCCTTTTTCAACAGTGGCTTCCGCACCAACATCCTTTACCGGACGCTCAGGATCGCGCTGATCACCACGGCGATATCGCTCGTCATCGGCTTCCTGACGGCTTACGTCATCGCCCAGATGCCCGGCCGACTGAAATCGATCGCCATCATCGCCGCGGTCTTCCCGCTGCTGACCGGCGTCGTGGTACGCTCATTTGCCTGGTTGATCATTCTCGGCAAGAACGGCATCCTCAACAGCTCGCTTCTGTCGCTCGGCATCATCTCCGAACCGCTGTCGATGCTCTATACCGAAGGTTCGGTCATCGTCGCGATGGTCTATCTCTTCGTGCCACTGATGATCCTGACGCTGACCGGCGTACTCGAGGGCATCCCGCGCGATGTGGTGGAAGCCTCCGCCTCGCTCGGCGCAAAGCCGATCGCCACCTTCTTTCAGGTCATCCTGCCGCTCGCGGTCCCCGGCCTCATCGTCGGCGCGGTCCTCGTTTTTACCGGCAGCTTCACCTCCTATGCCACTCCGCAGCTTCTGGGCGGCGAGCAGATGATGATGATGGGAACGCTTCTCTACCAGCGCGCCATGGTCACCTTCGACTGGGTCGGCGCGTCCACGATCGCGGCAATCATGGTGGTCATCACCATTGCCATCGTTTCGATCATGAGCCGCATCGCGCGGCGTCTCAACCCGATGGCGGTGTAACGACCATGACAGCCCGTATCCACCCGCTGCTTGGCGCCTTCGCCATCCTGGTCTTCCTGTTCCTGCTCGCACCGCTGGTCATCATTATCGGCGCTTCGCTCAGCGACACGACCTACCTCACCTTCCCGCCGCAGGGCCTGACGCTCCGCTGGTTCTGGAACATCTTTGAAATCTCCGCCTTCCGAAACACGGCAATCACCAGCTTCCAAGTCGCCATCCTCGGCACCGGCCTATCTCTCCTGATCGGCATTCCGGCAGCCTATGCGCTGAACCGCTACCGTATCGGCCTGCCGAAATGGCTCGGCACCCTGTTCGTTTTACCGATCCTGGTGCCGGAAATCGTCTTCGGTTTCTCGCTTTTGAAGTCGATCACCATCGGCATGGGCCTGCCCGTCTATCCGAGCCTGATCATCGGCCATGCGCTGCTCGTGCTGCCCTATTCGGTGCGCGTCGTCGGCGCCTCGCTCGCCTCCTTCGACTTTTCGGTCGAAGAGGCGGCCATCAGCCTCGGCTGCCCGCCGCTCAAAACCTTCTTCACCGTCGTATTGCCGAATATCCGCGCCGGCGTTATTGCCGCCTTCATTCTCGCCTTCATCACCTCGATCAACGACGTGTCGATCTCGGTGTTTCTGACCGGTCCCGGTATTTCCACCCTGCCGATCCAGATTCTCGCCCATATGGAACAGTTCTTCGATCCGACCATCGCCTCGGTTTCAGTGCTCCTGATGCTCGTCACCGTCGGCGTCATGGCCATCGTCGAGATGACCCTCGGCCTCACCTTCCTGACAAAATAGACAAGAACGCCCCGATCCCATGACCGTATCGCTGACCATCGAAAACCTCTCCGCCCATTACGGCCAGACCCAGGTCCTGAAAGACCTGTCGATCTCGGTCGCGGCCGGCGAACTCGTCTCGCTTCTCGGCTCGTCCGGCTGCGGCAAGACCACGACGCTGCGCATCGTCGCCGGTTTCCTGCAGCCGACCTCCGGCCATGTGAAGCTCGGCAATCGTGACCTCACAACGCTTCCCGCGCATGCCCGCGATATCGGCCTCGTATTCCAGAACTACGCGCTCTTCCCGCATCTCACCGTGCAGGAAAACGTCGCCTTCGGCCTCAAGCAGCGCGGCATCTCCGCCGCAGACCGGGCAAAGCGGGCCACCGCCATGCTGGAGCGCGTCGGCCTAGCCAATCTTGCCGACCGCCTGCCCGGCGCACTCTCCGGCGGCCAGAAGCAGCGTGTCGCGCTCGCCCGCGCGCTCGTCATCGAACCGCCGCTATTGATGTTCGATGAGCCGCTCTCCAATCTCGACGCCAAGCTGCGTGTCGACATGCGCGTAGAAATCCGCCAGCTGCAGAAGGCGAATGGTACGACCTCGCTCTACGTCACCCACGACCAGGAAGAGGCATTCTCGATCTCCGACCGCGTGGCGATCATGAATGCCGGCCGCATCATGCAGCTCGATACGCCCGAAGTGCTCTACCAGAAGCCGGCCAACGCCTTCGTCGCCCGCTTCGTCGGTTTCGAAAACCTCATCCCGATGAAGACCGTCGCACGCGATGGTGCGATCGTGACAGTGGAAGCCGCAGGCGGCGCGAAACTGCACCTGTCGCAGGATGTCTTCGGCCCGATCAAGGATGATTTCGTGCTTGCTACCCGCCCCGATGGTCTGGTCGTGCGCGGCCAGGGCGAAGGCATCCCCGCCACGCTCGGCACCCGCACCTATCTCGGCCGCGCGTACCAGTACAAATGTGAGACGGCCGCCGGCGAGATCACCGCGAACGGAGCC
The DNA here is from genome assembly GCF_017313375.1 of Agrobacterium sp. Ap1. Lineage (NCBI taxonomy): Bacteria > Pseudomonadati > Pseudomonadota > Alphaproteobacteria > Hyphomicrobiales > Rhizobiaceae > Agrobacterium > Agrobacterium sp. Ap1. The sequence goes on along the minus strand of NZ_JAFLMY010000007.1, from coordinate 196,037 downwards.
CTTTCGGAGCTGTTCGAACCCGGCGCCAAGGCTGTTCTCGTCCCGGTGCCGGAGCAGTGCTGCATTCTCGCTCCCGAGAAATAAGCCGTCCTTCGCGCCCTGATTGAACCTGCGCCGCGCAAGCTTCGATCAATATTGTCGTCCCTAGCCTTCACGCAGATGGAGGCATCTGGATACCATTGAGGCTTCGCCTTGTGGTTCCTGCATAAAAAGGGAGAAAACATGGTCTACGAGTGGGATGCTCGAAAGGCGCGCCGGGCACGGCTCGTCAGGACTGTGATTGTTTGCCTTGCGGTCACGATTGCATTTCTGCCGCTGTCCTACATTACTCTAGGGTGAATGTGGCGCTTATTGCAACTGCGTCACCTGTTTGGGTGACGATTTGCTTATGTTACTATGCTGTCATAAAGGCGGAGTTACCTGAGCTCCGATCTGACTTTCCAGCCTTTGGCCCCTCGCCCAACCAGCGAGGGGCTTTTTCGTCTGGCGACATCAGGCTGAAATGACCACGCGTTGCATCAAGAAAATATGCGCATATAATCTGCGTATATTCCGGAGCTTCTCATGCCGACACCCGCACGCAAAGCCGCCAACCTCTCGCTCGACAGCACGCTTCTCGCCCAGGCGCGCGAGCTGGATATCAATCTCTCGCGTGCCGCCGAAGACGGCATCGCCAAGGCCGTCAAGGCCGAGCGCGAACGCCGCTGGCTGGAAGAAAATGCCGAGGCGATCCGGGTCTACAACGAATATGTCGAGAAGAACGGCCTGCCACTCGAAGAATATCGCACGTTCTGATGACCCGGTTCCATATCCACAAGTTCAAGGGCCGTGATGGCTTTATCATGGATCTGCAGGCTGATCTTCTTGACTCCATAGAGACCCGTGTTGTCGCGCCCCTTGTTCCTGTCGTCGAGATTGGACCCGTATTCGTTAAATTGAGTCCTCGTGTCGAGATAAAAGGGCAAGCTTATTACATCCTCATCCCTTCGATGGCCTCATTGCCGAAACGGCTCATTGGTGAGTCCGTCCTTGATCTCTCCCACCATTCGGCCGAAATCACCGCAGCCACCGACTTTCTGTTCCAGGGCTTTTGAGAGGCCGCGCCGCGGGTAAACTCTCTCTTGCGTCAAGGAAGTCGACCGGAGCAGCCGGGTTTATAAAGGTGCGGTTAGACCGCAATCCTGAGGTTGGCGCCACTGGGTTCGGCTGCGAACTTTGCGGCCTCGTGCTCCAGCAGTGGTGGAGCGAAAAGATAGCCCTGAACACTTGTCCCGCCTAATGCTGTAAGAGCCGCGAGCTCTTCTTCCGTTTCGACACCCTCGACCACGCAATCCAACCCCATGTCTGCACTTAGTGCCAGCAGAGATTTCACGATCTTATAGCTGGACGGCCGCAAATGCAGGTCCTTGACGAAGCTGCGATCAATCTTGAACTTTGTCAGCGGCAAGGCGTGAAGGCGCGTGAGGCTTGAGTATCCGGTTCCGAAATCATCAAGCGAGATCCCACATCCCAGTCTTCGAAGGGTCTCGACGGATTGCGTGACCTGTTCAAAATCGTGGGCGAAAGCCGTTTCGGTAATCTCGAGATCAAGGCGCTTGGGATCAAAGCCACTTCTCTGAATGATGCCCACCAGCATTAAGACGCTGTCGTTGGAGTTCAAGTCGTGGGCAGACAGGTTGAACGACAGGCGCAGAGATGGTCTCCACAGCGAGGCCGCGGCCAACGCCTTCCAGAGGAGCGGCTTCGTAAGTGAGCCGACGATTCCCGCTCGTTCTGCGATAGGGATAAAGCAGGCCGGAGAGATTTTACCAAGCTGTGGGCTATCCCAGCGTGCCAGAGCTTCAAAACCTATCGTCTGCGGGCCACGGACATCGATAATCGGTTGGAAGACCACTGACAGCTCGTTTTCGAGATCGGCCTGCTTCAGTGCGCTTTCTATCTTCGCCTCGAAATTGATTTGATATTCGTGATCGGAGTCGAACAACACCGCGCCACCGCGCTGCTTTTTCTTGGCGTGGTATAGCGCATAATCGGCGCGCTCGAAAAGCTGCTCGCAGTTAAGCGCAAGCTCGGGGAACACCGCGATCCCCATTGACGCCGAGATATGCACCGTACCTTCCGGTAAACGGTAGGGCTCCCTCAGCTTGGCCGCGATGGCGTTGGCATTTATTACCATCTGTGTATTTTCCGGCGGTAGAGGAGCGATGATCGCGAATTCGTCACCACCTAGCCTGAAAGCCGTGCTGGCCGTCAGCGTGGTAGATAGGCGTGCGGCAACCTCTGCCAGGAGACGATCACCAACCAAATGGCCGTAAAGGTCGTTGACGGGCTTGAAACCGTCGAGATCCATGACGCCGAGAGCCAACCGCACCCCGTCAGCCTGCGCCTTCGCCAGTTCGGTTTCCAGTTCTGCAAAAAACGCACGCCGATTGCCAAGTCCGGTCAAGCTATCGAGGTTGGCGAGCCTGAAGTTCTCGCAGCTCAGAGCCTCGCTTTGCTGCTTAGAAACCACCATACTTTCGAAATTTCGGTAGTTCGTCAGCAGGATGGACATCATGCCGGTGCAAACCAGCAAGACGTTGATCGCAATGGCAACAAATGTTGGCTGTGCCGTCGAGGCGAAGAAAGCGATAAATGCGCCATTGACGATGAGTGTCACGATAAAGGCCGCCGAGCGCACATACATCAGGCAGAAGATGCAAGAGATGACGGTAATGGCCATGTAGAAGGCGACATGCGAACGGGTGTAGGCATCGCCATATGGGATCAGCGCGAAAGACCAGAGTGTGAAAGCCATGGCAATGGCGCCCGCAAGCCGATTGGTGCGCCGGAGTGCAGCATGTGCAAGGTCTGGAGATGGATCTGAATTCCTGGTTCGTAGCCAGAAGATCGCTCTTAGCAGGCAGCAGCCCGTAAGCAGCATCGGCACGCCAAGTGTCAACCACGCGGGCGCGATCCGCATGTGCGTCATAGCAAGCGCCCAGGTACTGGAGAGCAGGATGAAATACATCATCGGCATTTGTCGCGTGAAGGCCCGATATTGAGCTTTGAGAAGCTCAGGGTTCTCGTTTTGAACCGACATGAAGTTCCGGATACCGCGCCACGCAATGTGTATATTCATAAGTTCGCCCATCAACTGATGAGCGGCTCCTAACATACGCATCATTACAATCGCGCAAATTAGCACGGTTAATCAAACCTGCAGGACGCTGGTGCCACCTTGCGGGCCCGTGACGGGATCGAGGTCCAGGTGCACTGATCCAATGACCGCAATAGGCTGGATACCGGTCATCGTGGGCAATTGCTGCCAAAGACCTCGGCAAAACGAGATGAAGGCTAAGCGTTTTGAAGGACGGTCTCCTCGAGATCCGGCACACGGCCGGGGATGATTTCGAACCTCCCTGCAATCGTTTCAATCGCTTGGACAAAATTTCATCCCCGCCCTCTCGCCCATGCCTACAATCCCTCCGTTCCGTCACGGATACACCGGCAGTCGTGCCGGCGAGGCGGGACCGGCGCTAACGGTGGAGAGAGGACGTAACTCTCCATCACCGGGGTCTGCGGAAAGTGGTCTCCCTCCGGCGACACGGGGGAAGCGGCAAGGTTTTCGGACCGGCCTGCCGCTTCTGATGCCCGAACGGCGCGTCGGATGTGCCTGTGCGGCACACATGGTGGCCTGAAGGATGGTCTCGCCGGGCTTCGACCAAGTCCGTCCGTGAGAACGGAAGGCCCGGCGGCGGTGAAATGGAAGGTTGGCGATAAGTCCTCGGGTTAAACCCGAGGATCCGTCCGTTTTCCATCGAGCCAGACGAACATCATCCGGCAAGGCAACGGCAGAGGGATCGGAGTCGTGGATAAAAACTGCCGAACGGGGCGCTGAGAGGTGTCACCTATAAACTAACTTACGAGGCAGCTTTCAGCGCCCCGTCCGACTTCTGGCCAAGGCCAACGATAAAAATCTCATGATCGCCAAGGGCTTATTCCGTTTTGGAAAGTATACCGAAAACCAGGCGTCCATCCTGTCCAGATCATACCGATAAGTATGACTTTATTGACGATTGTTCTCGACAGCCGCACCGCCCCCGCGCTATCGAAGGGCGCAATAAATCTCGGGAGGAAATCCGGTATGCCTAAGCCTGTGTCGATCATCCTTGACTGGGGCACGAGTTCGCTGCGTGCAGCACTCGTGTCGGAAACGGGCGAGACGCTCGACACCCGAGACACGACGAGCGGTGGCATCCAGTTTGTCAAGGACGGCGCGTTTGAGGCTGCACTGATGGAAACCGTCGGCAGCTGGTTTGCCTCTCACGGCCCGCTTCCCGTCATCGCCTCGGGCATGATCACCAGCCGCAACGGCTGGATCGAAGTTCCTTACGTCGATGCGCCTGCCGGCTTGGCGGAGCTTGCCGCTGGTACGAAGCAACTGACGCTTCAGAACGGCGCAACCGTCACCTTTCTGCCTGGCATGCGAGATCCGGCGGCAAAGCCGTTTCCGGACGTCATGCGCGGCGAGGAAACGCAGATCGTCGGTTTCGGTCTGAACAAGGATTGCACCGTTGTCCTGCCCGGCACCCACAGCAAATGGGCACGCGTCGAGGGAGGCCGCATCGCCGGTTTCCAGACCTATGCGACGGGCGAGGTCTTTTCGCTTCTCACCAAACATTCCTTCATCGCCAAGGCGCTGGAACCTGCCCCCGGAGCCGAACCAGTCTGGTCTGCCTTCGATCTCGGCGCAGAGTTTGCAGCAAGTGATGCCCGTGCCGCCGATGCCTTTCTGTCCGCCGTCTTTTCCGCCCGTACTGGCGTTCTCGCCGGCGTCCTGAAGGCCGAAGATATCGGCGATTACGTCTCCGGCCTCGTCATCGGTTCCGAATTCCGCCAGGCCCGCGCCGCCGGCTGGCTCATCCCCGGCGAAGCGATCGGCATTGTCGGCAACAATGTGCTGAACAGCCGTTACGGTCGTGTCGCGCCACTCTTTAATCTCACCGTGATCCCAAGCACGGCGGATGCCGCCAAACGCGGCGTGCAGCTGATCGCCGGCCAATTGCAATTGACGAAATAAGGACGTTTCCCATGAACCTCCACGACGCGCTGAAAGAATGCAACCTGATCGCCATCCTCCGCGGCATCAAGCCGGAAGAGGTCGAGGCGGTGGGCGAAACGCTGATCGAGGCCGGCTGGCGCATTCTCGAAGTGCCTCTCAATTCGCCCGATCCGCTGAAAAGCATCGAAAAGCTGCAGAAGCTTTTCGGTGACAAGGCGCTGATCGGTGCAGGCACCGTGCTGACGCCTGCCCAGGTCGCCGATGTCGCCGCAACCGGCTCCAAGGTCATCATCTCGCCGAACGCCAACCTGTCGGTCATCGAGGCGAGCGTCGCCAAGGGCATGGTCAGCCTGCCCGGTGTCGCCACCCCGACGGAAGCCTTTGCCGCGATCGGCGCTGGCGCCACCGGCGTCAAGGCATTTCCAGCCGAAGCCATTCCGCCTTATGTCATCAAGGCCTGGAAGGCCGTGCTGCCGAAGGAAATACCGGTTCTGGCCGTCGGCGGCGTCACGCCCGACAACATGAAGGCTTTCGTTGATGCCGGTGCCGCCGGTTTCGGCATCGGCGGTTCGCTCTACAAGCCCGGCGACAGCGCTGAGGCGGTCGGTGCGAAGGCAAAGCAGTTCATCGAGGCCATGCGCGCCATCAGATAGTCGTTTCACCTCTCGCTTCCTTCTAGCTTCCGACGCAATCGACAGATAATTTGACGGCCGATTCGTCGTCCTTGAGAGACGACAGGAAGATTTGAAGGAGCCTGAGCTTGACGGATATGAAAAGCGGCCTGGTCGAACTGAAACCGCAGATCACCGTCATCGGTGTCGGTGGTGGAGGTGGCAACGCCATCAACAACATGATCGAAGAGGAACTCCGCGGTGTGGAGTTCGTCGCGGCAAACACCGATGCACAGGTTCTGGCCACGTCCAAGGCGTCGCGCCGCATCCAGCTCGGCGCCCAGATCACCGAAGGTCTCGGCGCAGGTTCGCTGCCCGATATAGGGCGTGCTGCCGCTGAAGAATCCATCGACGAGATCATGGATCATCTTGCCGGTTCGCATATGTGCTTCGTCACCGCCGGCATGGGCGGCGGCACTGGCACGGGTGCGGCACCTGCGATCGCCCGCGCCGCGCGCGCCGCCGGCATCCTCACCGTCGCTGTCGTCACAAAACCCTTCACCTTCGAAGGCCAGCGGCGTATGAAGACGGCCGAAGCGGGTATCCTGGAACTGCGCGATGCGGCCGATACCGTCATCGTCATTCCGAACCAGAACCTCTTCCGCATCGCCGACGCCAAGACCAGCTTTGCCGACGCCTTCATGATCGCCGACCGTGTGCTTTTTTCCGGTGTCGGCTGCATCACCGACCTGATCGTCAAGGAAGGCCTGATCAACCTCGACTTCGCCGACGTGAAGTCGGTCATGCGCGGCATGGGTCGCGCCATGATGGGTACCGGAGAGGCCTCCGGCGACAATCGTGCGCTCGCAGCGGCAGAGCTGGCCATCGCCAATCCGCTTCTCGACGACATCTCGATGCGGGGTGCCAAGGGTGTGCTGATCTCGATTTCCGGCGGTTCGGACATGACCCTGTTCGAAGTCGATGAAGCGGCAAGCCGCATCCGCGACGAGGTGGAGGCCGATGCCGATATCGTCGTCGGCGCGATCTTCGATCGCAACCTCGACGGAAAATTCCGCGTCTCGGTGGTTGCCACCGGTCTCGACGGCGATCGCGGACCGGCTCCGCACCCGGCCGGCTGAAAACATCCTTCGTGACATCCCCGACGTCACGCCCGTGCTATAATCTCGCACCGAGCAGATCCGCGCATCTGTTCGGTGTCTTCGTTTTGCGGCTCTCAGCCCGTTAGTTTCAGCTCATCACAAGCGAATATACAATATTCGCATTTTCTGATTCTTCCTGTGGATGAGACTCAAGGCCACTTCAACCGAACATGACTGTGAATTACAAAATCTTCATTTGACGCCGCGGCAGCAAATATCCACCGTTTGTTCCAGCCGCCATGATGGCGGTTAGAAGCCTGCACGATGTCATCATGTCCATCGTGCAGGCTTCGTCCTCTGACCGCCTTCCAGCGCAGGTCAGATTTCCTTGATCAACTGCTCTGCAATACGAACGCTGAGTGCCGCCCCGGTCAGCGTCGGGTTCATGCAGGATGCGGAAGGCATGACGCTGGTGCCGGCGATGAACATGTTCGGATGGTCATGCGTGCGGCAATCGCGATCGACGACGGAATCGGTCGGGTCGTCGCCCATGCGGGTCGTGCCCATGACGTGCTGGCGGTTCTGCCATTTGACGTCGGTCGACAGGACTTCGGCATCCAAGAGTTCGGCGATCTTGTTCAGATCCTGCAGGCCACGGTCGCGGCCGGCGTTCCAGTAATCGGTGACCGAGTAATAGAGGACCGGAACCGGGATGCCGAGCGCATCGAACTTGGTCTTCGACGGCGTGACGCGGTTTTCGGCGAGCGGCAGCGGTTCGAAATCGATCGCCCAGTTGAGCGAGCGGGCCGAATATTTGCGGATCTGCTCGTCCAGCTTGGAGCCAAGAATGCCCTTCTTGATGAAACCCTCGGTCATCTGCGCGGTCGGAACGGTATTGCGCACCTTGATCTTGTAGCTCGGATAATCCTTGCGGAATTCGCCGTCACGCTGGTTGAGATACACCAGAAGCTCGGTCGGGCCTTCACCCGGCCACATGTCTTCCTTGGTCAGCATGTTCATGCTGATGCCGGTATGGTCCATCAGGTTACGGCCGACCTGATCGGAAGAGTTGGCGATGCCGTTCGGATATTTTTCCGACGTGGAGATCAGCAGCAGCTTGGCGCTCTCGATACCGTATGCGGCAAGCACGAAATACTTTGCCGTCAGACGATGTTCGGAATTGTCCGGCTTCTTGTACCAGATCGCCGTGATCTTGCCGTCGTCGCCGGCCTCTATTCTGTAGACCGGCGAATTGTCGAGCAGCTTGGCGCCGTGGCGCTCCGCCTCGTCGATATGCATCGAGCCATCGTATTTGGCGCCGATCGGACAGACCGGGTTGCAATTGTTGTTGCCGGCGCAGACCGGGCGGTTACCGTAAGGGCGCGAGGCGCGGCCATGCGGTTCGAGCACCGGATTGAAGCCGCCGACCGAGAGCTTTTCCGCCAGCGTATCGAACATGTAGCTGGTGTTGAGCTGCTTCATCGGGAAGGGCATCGAGCGCGGCGGCATCGGTCCGCCACCCTGACCGCTCTCGTCCTGGCCGTCCGTGCCGGTGACGCCGAGTTCCAGTTCGGCCTTGTTGTAATACTGCTCCAGATCGTCGTAACCGATCGGCCAGTCACGGCCGCGACCGTAGAGCGACTGGAGCTTGAAATCGTTCGGGATCATCCGCCACAGAGCCGAGCCGAAATGCCAGGTCGTGCCGCCGACGACGCGCAGATAGGAGGTGTTGTACTTCACCGGCCCTTCATATTGCAGGTAATCGCCATAGGTGGATGGCGCCCAGGGCATGCTCGGGAAGGGTGAACCCGCACCCTGCAGCTTGGCATTGGCAAGCGACAGCTTTACCGGCGCATTGCGGTAGGTCTCGACGATCTCGCGGCGATTGACGCGCGGACCGGCCTCCAGAACGATCACCTTCTTGCCGGCCTTGGCGAGATTGGCGGCAACGATGCCGCCCATGACGCCCGAGCCGATAACGATCAGGTCCGCATCATAGGATGTGTTAGCCATTGTCTTTGTTCCTGTCAGATCTTGCTACCGGGCTTCGGTCCCCAGGCATTGGGGCCGGGACCATAGGACGGGACGGTAAGGAGGCCCTTGGTCGGGCGGTACATCAGCGAGTCGGCATAGGTGATCAGCTCGGCATCTTCCGGCTCGCCGACAACGCCGAGATACCAGGCGGAAACCACCTTGGTGGCGGTCTTCATCAGCGCCGGATCGGTACCGGTCAGCGCCAGAAAGCCGTCCATGTTCGGCACGCCGGATTGCTCGATGAGACCGGAAAGCGCTGCAAGGCTGGCATCGAGATCGGCATCGCGTTTCTTCAATGCCGCAAGAAAGCGGGCGCCGAGAACCGGGTCGAGCGTGTAGCCGGTCAGGAACTCCGACAGCTGGGTGAAAGAGGCGGCACTGTCGTCAGCCGCAAAGGCCGAAATCGGGCCGGCAAGGCTTGCGGCAACGGCCAGACCACCGAGGGCGGCAGTGCCGCGCAGCAGGCTGCGGCGGGAAAGATTGGGACCGGACATGGCCGGGGAGGAGGGATCAAAGGGCATCAGGATCTCCGGGGGAGCGTTCAATGCGAAAAGGGAAAGCGATCAGGGCTCAGCCGAGCGCCGGGCGCGAACGACGACGGCGCGACAGTAGCCAGACGATCACGGCAAGCACGATGACGGCAGCGACGATCGCAGCGGGAGCCGCAAGCGGCGCGAGCTTGACGATCAGAGGCTTCTCGCCACCGTCACGGATGCGTGCCACATTGGCAGGCGTCACCTTGACGGACGGATTGCCGTAGTTTGCCAGAACATAGTTGCTGACATCGGCGATATCCTTATTCGACAGACGATCCGTGTAGGACGCATCGGCACCGAAGGCCGGCATGAAGGCGACATGATCGCCAACCTTGCGATGCAGACCATAAAGGATGGTCGATACGAGGTTGTCGGGACGGTCCTCACCGGTCGCGGTGTTGTTAAACAGCGACGGATAATGATCGTTGCCCTGCCCTTCCACCTGGTGGCAGGCAGCACAGCTGCCGCTGAAGATGTGATAGCCGTTTTCTTCCGGCGACTGGCCGGGCAGGCCGCGCAGCGAAGCTTCGACCTCGCCCGAAGGTTTGCCGAGATCGGCACGCGAGGTCTTTTCTGCCGATCCGATCGCCGGCACGTCCTTGAGGTAGGTGACGATCGCCTTCAGGTCGTCGTCGGAGAGATGCTGCAGGCTGTTTTCGACCGCTTCCGCCATCGGGCCGGCGGCCTGCGCCTTGCCGGGGACATTGCCGGTCTTAAGATACTGGATCAGCTGATCGTCGGACCAGCCGCCGATACCGGCAACCTTGTCGGAGGTGATGTTGGGCGCATACCAGGAACCAACCGAACCGCCGGCAAGCGCCTGGCTGGCATCTTCAGCCATGAAGGCGTTGCGCGGCGTGTGACAGGTGGCACAGTGCTCCAGCGCATCCGCCAGATAGGCGCCGCGGTTCCATTTGGCGGACTTGGCCGGATTGGGCTGGAAGCGGGTCTTGTCGAGGAAGAGCAGGTTCCAGACCGCCATGGATGCGCGGATCGAGAAGGGGAAAGGCAGCTCGGTCTTTTGCGGCTTGTGGTCGTCCGGCTTCACCTCGTGCATGAAATAGGCATAGAGCGCCTTCATGTCGTCGTCGGTGATCTTGGCATAGGCGGTGTAAGGCATTGCCGGATAGAGATGGCTGCCATCCTTGGCGACCCCTTCACGTACGGCGCGCGAAAAATCCTCTTCGCTGTAAGTGCCGATACCATCTTCCTTCGACGGCGTGATGTTGGTCGAGAAGATCTTACCGAGCGGCGTGTCGATGCCGTAGCCACCGGCAAAGGGCGTGCCGCCATGCGGCGCTGTGTGACAGGCGGCGCAGTCGGCAGCCGTCGCAAGATAGCGACCCCGCGCCACGAGATCGGAAGCATCGTCTGCGAAGCTCGCGCCGGCCGTTGCGACCAGCGCGGAAAGACAGAGAATAGCGGGGCGGAGCGATGCGGAAATCGGCGCAAACAAAGTGCGGCCGAAAGACGTACAGGGCGAGACAGGAGGCTTAGGCATATATCCCCGTGCTTTCATCAAGCATGAACAATCGATATCGGTTCCAGACGTGCCTCCCACACGCAGGGCCGATCTTCATCGCCGCAAACCGGGGTGGCACATCGGGAGAATGCCACTCGTATTGAAGCGATTCTTGAACAAAAAAGCTTGATTAACGGGTTCAGGATTAAACCTGAGGCGTGTCGATGTGTCGCGGTGCGACTTGATCTGTGTCATAGCGCCGCAAAAGATAGCTTGTGTAGTCGGTTTGTCGTACAAACAGCCTTCACCAATTGTGAAAGCTTAAAACCATGAAATTCGACCTCATCGATCTCAGGATATTTCTCTCGGCCGTAGAGGGCGGAAGCCTGACGGCAGCGGCCTTGCAGAACAATATCGTGGTGGCTGCGGTCAGTGCGCGGCTGCGCAAGATGGAAGTCAGCTTCGGGCTTCCGCTGGTGGAGCGGACCGGGCGCGGTATCAGGCCGACGCTTGCAGGCGACATACTGGTCGGCCATGCGCGCAAGGTGCTTGATAATACGCGAAAGCTGGAGATCGAACTCGATGCCTTTTCGGAAGGCCGCGGCGGCACAATCCGCCTGCTATCGAACACCAACATGCTTTCCGAGCACATGCCGCAGTTGCTCGGATCATTCCTGCGGCAGAACCCGGATATATTTGTCACCGTCACCGACAAGCCGAGCATGGAAGTGGTCAACCTGCTGAGAAACGGCGAGGCGGATATCGGCATTGTCGCATCTTCGGCGGACATGACCGGTCTCGAGCGCTGGCGCTTCGTGCCGGACAGGCTGGTGCTGATCGTCCCGGGCGACTGGGCTCTGGAAGGGCCGGTTGCCTATGCGCGAATTCTGGATCATCCGCTGATCGCGCTGAACACGACGGTCGCCCTGTCGCAATTCCTGCGGCGACTAGCCACCGAGCTTGGCAGACGAGCGAATATCCGCATCCGGGTCGAAAACTTCGAGTCGCTTTGCCGAATTGTAGAATGCGGCGCGGGCCTTGGAATCGTACCGGAAAGTGCTGCCCGGCGGTATGGCCGTGACATGGGTTTTCGGACGCTTGAGATTGCCGACGGCTGGGCGGAACGCAAACTGTATGTCTGTGTGAGAAATCAGCAGCAGCTTCCCCTCTACGCGCAGAAACTGCTGCTGCATTTTCAGACCTATGCCGAGGAAGCGAAAAACGCGGCTTTTCGCGAGGCCGCAATCGTTAAAATTTGAAACATTGTCGCAGATTTGATCATCGTCAGTTTCGGTCAAAATCCGGAATGACAGTAGTTCATTTCGATGCAAGAAACCCAATTAGGGAATAGGGAGGGTATTTCTTACGGCGAAAGTTTAATTCATGGATGTTTCAGAGTTTCACGATCATTCGCAATTATATCGCGAAATAGAAATCCCGTTCGATTTTGCGGAGATCTTCTTCTCCAGAACGGACACGCGTGGGAAAATCCAGTCCGGCAACGAGGTGTTCCAGCGCATAAGCGGCTATTCCTGGAGCGAGCTTGCGGCGAAGCCCCATAACATCATTCGCCATGAAGGCGTGCCGCGTGCCGTATTCTGGTTGCTGTGGTATCGTCTGAAACAAGGTCTCCAAACCGGCGCCTATGTAAAAAACAAGAGCAAGGACGGCCGGTTCTACTGGGTTTATGCCATCATAACCCCATGCGAGGGCGGTTATCTTTCCGTTCGCATCAAGCCGAGCAGCCCCATCTTCGGTATCGTTCAGGCGGAATATGCTGCCCTTGCCCGGATGGAGATAGAGGAAAAGCTGTCACCGTCGGAAAGTGCAGCGCGACTGATGACGCGCCTTTCGGCTCTCGGTTTCGAAACCTATGATGCCTTCATGGCAACAAGCCTTTCTGCCGAATTCTCGCTGCGCGACGTGAACCTGCAGAAACAGTCGCGGCAGACACTTGCGCTTTATGGACGACTGATGCCCTCTGCCGCGCGGCTGCTGACCGCGGCCCAGCAGATCTCTGAAGGTTATCTCACCTACCGGTTCGTGCCGCTCAACCTGCTGGTTCATGCAGGCCAGATCGGTGAAGCGGGTGCGGCGATTGCAACCATCTCGACGAATTACAACACGCTGTCGGAGGAAATAGAGCGAGGGCTGGACGGCTTTCTGCAAGCCGCCCGAACCGTGTCACACACAATTAGTGTCGGGGCTTTTTTGCTTGCCACATCCTATGTGCAGCGGGAGATCGCCTGCAGTTTCAGAGATGAAGTCCCCATCGAGGGGGTAGACCACGCGACCGAGAAGAATTTTCTCGACCAGCAGCAGTCGACCTATCAGGCCGAAGCATTAAAGAGCCTGACCGGCATCGAGGACGAGTTGAAGATCTTCTTCCAGATGGTTTCCGAGATGAAGCGGCTGGCCTCCGGCCTCGCGGCAATCCGCATCATGGGCAAGGTGGAATCGGGGCGGCTGAGCGTCGCCGTCGTCAATGATCTGATCATGGATTTGGAGGCGTTTCAGGATATTGTTCAGCGCGGCCTTGCCGACATATTGCAGGCCAATGACGCGCTAAGAATGGATACGTCGCGCCTGCTGGAGGCCTATGCCGCCGAAGACGCCTGAAGTAGCCGTCGATTATCAACGCGCGCCGCTCAGCGCGCCGCTCCTTCCGCCGGCAGACAGACGGTGGCGACAAGACCGGAACCTGCCGTCCTGTTTTCAAGCGTGATCGCCCCGCCATGAGCATCGAGGATCTGCCTGACGATGGCAAGGCCGAGGCCGGTGCCGCCATGGCTCCGGTTTCGCGACGGTTCAGCGCGGAAAAAGGGTTCGAAGACGAAGGGCATGTCCTTCTCCCCTATGCCCGGCCCGTCATCCTCGATGATCAGACAGGCCATGCCATCACGCCTTTCGGTTCTTATCCGGGCATGCGTGCCGTAGCGCAAAGCGTTGGACAACAGATTGTCGATCACCCTTCGCAGTGCCTTTCGCGGCAGCCGGACATTGAGGGGATCGGCCGAGAGGGCGAGTTGAACCGCTCCGGACGGGGCGACTTCGATGGCCGAGGTGCTGACTGCTGCATTCAGTTCCACCGTCTCCTTCTCGGATCCGGCAGAGCTTTCACTGGCGAACAGAAGCACGTCGTTCAGCAACTGCTCCATCGTCTCGACATCATGAATGGCCTTTTCTCGATGGGTGCCTGCCGGCATCATCTCCAGCCGCAGGCGGAAACGCGTGAGGTAAGTCTTCAGATCGTGCGAGATCGCCCCGAGAAACAGGGTGCGGTTGTTGACAAGGCCGAGGATGCGCCCCTGCATGGCATTAATCGCCCGGATCAGGGTGCGAAGTTCCCGCGCTCCCCTCTCCTTCACCTGCACTGGCTCGATGCGGTTTCCGAGCTCATCGACGGTTCGTGCCAACTGGGCAAGCGGCCGCGTTTCACGCGCCACAGCAAGGACAGCGATGATCGCGACGACAATGCCGAAGAAACCCGCGAGAAAACCGACCGGCAAGTTCCAGACCCGCAATGTCGTCTCGTCGGAAACCGAGAACCGGGCGATCTCTCCGGATTTGAGCCCGACGACGAATGTCATCAGCGATGAATTGCGCCGGTGCTCGCCGGATCGGACCGCGCCCACCCGGACGACCCGCCCGGGCTCGAGATCATCGATCATCTTGCGGGTAAGCACACCCATGCGCCCGAGGCTGAAGTCATCCTTAAAACCTTCGGGCATGGCGGAAATCACCGAGACCTGGAACCCGGAGACGCTCGACACAGCAAGCACATCCTCACGGTTACGGATCTCGGTTTCATCCAGCAGTCGAACGACGGCGACGATCCGCTTGGCGATGGCGAAAGGCGGCGGTGGAGATCGCTCGCCATGCAGATAGGAGATCACCACGAACAACTGGCTGACGAACAGCGCAGCCGTGACGATCAGCGCAATACGGGCGACAATGCCGATCTTTCTCAACAACATTCAGCCGTCCGTCACAGTGGGGTTGAACAGATAACCGACATTGCGCACGGTGGTGATGACCCGGACATCCGGGGGCAAGCAGGCGGCGAGCTTGGTTCGAAGGCGCGAGATCGTTACGTCGATCGTCCGGTCATAGGTCTCCGCGGACGATCCGCGGGTAAAATCGAGCAACTGGTCGCGGGAGAGAACCCGCTTCGGCCGTTCGAGGAAACAGGCGAGAAGGTCGAATTCTGTTGTGGTGAGCGGCACGCTCGCACCGTCTTCCGTCATGATGCTGCGCGCCTGCGGATCGACGACGAGACCGGCGAAGCGCTTGACCGAATTGCCCGGATCCGACGCAATCCCCTTCGCGGTCGTGCGGCGCATCACGGCCCGCATGCGGGCGAGCAGTTCGCGCGGATTGAAAGGTTTGCCGAGATAATCATCGGCGCCGAATTCCAGCCCGACGATGCGATCGATCTCGGCGGTCTTGGCGGTCAGCATGATGATCGGAACCTGGGACCGCGCGCGGATGCGCTGGCAGAACGACAGGCCGTCTTCGCGCGGCATCATCAGGTCGAGAATGATCAGATCCGGCCAGCGGCGCTCGACCAGCCGGTCGGCCGATGGCGGGCTGTCGGCCGTCTGCACCAGATACCCCTCACCGGTGAGGAATTCATCGAGCAGGTCGCGAATTTCCGGGTCGTCCTCGACAACCAGAATTTTCAACTGTTCATCCATTTTACGCTGCTCCATCACCCAACCGGGCCTATCCAGCCAAGTATGAGCCTATCAGACAGGACTGCGATTTCGAGACGATTTCGGATTTGTTGCAATTTGTTACAGCGCCGCGGGAATGCTGGGCCAATCGGCATGCCCGTCTGCAAACTTTTGTAGCAAAGCTGAAACAGCCGTTCAAAACGGACGCGGGACAATGGCGACTTCTTCAATACAAGGAGCCGAGCTTTCCATGTCTGCAATCTACCTTTCACACGACATCCGGGCCACAGAAGCCCTCCAATCGATGCCCGCGATGCGCAAAGCCGCGTCGCTTTCGATATTGGCGCTGCTGGTACTCTTCTGCTTCGGAGGCATCAACAAGGCTTCCGCGGCAATCAACGGCGTTGCGGTGACCAGCGTCAACCTGCGCGCCGGGCCGAGCACGCGGTATCCGGTGGTGATGGTCATGCCGCAGAGTGCTTCGCTTGCCGTCTATGGCTGCACCGGAGACCGGTCGTGGTGCGATGTCAGCGGATCGGGCGCTCGCGGCTGGGTGGCGGCAAGCTATATCCAGGTCTTGTATAATGGCCGCCCGACCGTGCTGACCGCATCGATCGCGCCGGTCGTCGGCATCGCCACGGTCGCCTTCAGCGTCGCCTATTGGGATGCGCATTACCATTCGCAGCCCTGGCAGGGGCATTGGGACCGCTATTATGTCGGCGGTGGATCGCGTTCGGTCGTGGCCGGCTGCGGAGACCGCGGCTGTGGCGCGGCAGCCGTGACGCGCGGACCTTACGGCGGTGCGAGGGCTGCGGCCGGCGGGTGCAATGATGGAAATTGCGGCGGCGCTGCCGTCACCAGAGGCCCGAATGGCGGCGGACGGGCGGCTGTCGGCGGCTGCGGTCCGGAAAAATGCGGCGGCGCATCGGTGACGCGCGGGCCGCTCGGCAACACGCGAATTCGTCAAAGCTCATTCGACCAACCGTAACACAATAGAGCGGCTCCGTCTTTCCGTGAAAGGCGAAACCGCTCTATCGATTTTTTTCAACGCAATTCCGGACGCAAAACCGGTTCCCACTTTTGCTGGAATTGCTCATAGCCCGGCTGCCGAACACCAGCCGGGCTATGTGATCTTCTTATCCGTGCGCGAGATCGAAGACGTGGTGATGGATATGTCCGTCGAACATTTCCAGCAGGCCCTTGGTCATCTCGCGGCTTTCATAGCGAACCGGAGAATCCAGTGCGGCGGCAAGCGCCTCGCGGCTGTCATAGGCGGTCCAAAGCACCATCGGAAAGGGCGGAGCGCCCTCGTCGCGTTCGACGGCGTACAGGACCTTGACCTCTCGGATGCCGGGGAAAGCCAGCCACATCGGCATCAGCTTTTCCGCGACATAGACCTTGAAGGCGCCTTCCTTGCCAGCATGGATCGAGCCTTCGAAAAATGCCTGACGGATGATCATCGCTGGCTATCCTCAGTTGACGGTGGTCGGCGGCTTTTCGCCGGCGAAGTAGGCAGCAAGGTTTTTCAGGACCATTTCGCCCATGCCCATGCGGGTTTCATGCGTCGCGCTGCCGACATGCGGCAGAAGCACGGTGTTCGGCGCGGTGAAGAATTCCTCGCGGATGTTCGGCTCGTTGACGAAGACGTCGAGGCCGGCACCGGCGATCTTGCCGGCGGTCAGGGCGGCAAGCAGCGCGTCTTCATCGACCACCGTGCCGCGGGCGATGTTGATGAGATAGCCGTTCGGGCCAAGCGCTTCGAGCATCTCGGCATTGACGATGTTGAAGGTCTCGGAATTGGCGGAGATGACGACGCAAAGGACGTCGCTGTCGCGGGCGAGATCGAGCGGCGAAGCACAGGCCTTCCAGCTCGTGTCCTTGACCGGCGAACGGTTCCAGTAGCGAACATCCATGCCGAAGGCTTCAGCCTTGCGTCCAACGGCCTTGCCGATCTGGCCGAGGCCGAGAATGCCGAGCTTCTTGCCCTTGGGGCTGGTGGCGAGCGGGAAACCGCCCTTCTTCCAGTTGCCGCTGCGCACATAAGCATCGCCGGCAACGACCTGGCGGAGAGTAGCGAGGATAAGGGCGATGCCGACATCGGCGACATCATCGGTCAACACGCCGAGCGTAGTCGCAACATCGATATTTCGCTCGCGGGCGAATTTCAGGTCGATCTTATCAGTGCCGACGCCGTTGACGGCGACAACGCCGAGGTTCGGCAGCTTTTCGATCCACTCCTTGGAAATGCCGCCGCCGCCGCCGGTTGCAGCCGCACGGATGCGCGGCAGCGCTTCCTCGATCGACTGTTTCTGGCTTGGGTCATAGGCGCGATGCACGGTGTAGAGCGCATCGAGCTGTTCCTCGATCGGCTTCATCATCTGTTCGAGAAGCAGGAGGTCCGGTTTCATCTGCAGTATCCTTATCGATTTTGGATCAGGCGATCTGGCCGAGGAAGTTCTTCAGACGCTCGTTCTTCGGGTTTTCGAAGAACGTATCCGGCGGCCCCATTTCCAGAATTTCACCGCGATCCATAAAGATCACCCGGTCGGCCACCTGACGCGCGAATCCCATCTCGTGGGTTACGCAGAGCATGGTCATGCCTTCCTTGGCAAGGTCGATCATCGTATCGAGCACTTCCTTGACCATTTCCGGATCGAGTGCGGAGGTCGGCTCGTCGAACAGCATGATCTTCGGGTTCATGCAGAGCGCGCGGGCAATCGCCACACGCTGCTGCTGGCCACCGGAAAGCTGCGCCGGGTATTTTTCGGCCTGTTCGGGAATGCGGACACGCTCAAGGAATCGACGCGCCGTCTTCTCGGCTTCGGCCTTGGAAATGCCGCGTACCTTCATCGGCGCGAGCGTGCAGTTTTCGAGCACGGTCATATGCGGAAAGAGGTTGAAGCTCTGGAAAACCATGCCGGTTTCCTGGCGGACCAGATCGACATTCTTGCCACCGGCGGTCAGGTCGTGACCATCGACGACGATGCGGCCCTGCTGGATGATTTCCAGCTGGTTGATACAGCGGATCAGCGTCGACTTGCCCGAGCCGGACGGCCCGCAGATGACGATGCGCTCACCGCGATTGACCTCGAGGTTGATGTCCTTGAGGGCGTGGTAGGCGCCATACCACTTGTTGACGCCTTCCATATGCACGGCCAGATCGGAAGTCCCGCGCACGGCCGCCGCTGTTGCGTTCGCTTTTGCCTCGGTCATGCGAGGAACTCCTTCAGTCTTAAATTACTTCTTGGCGACGAAATCCGGCAGCGGCGAACCGAGCCACTTTTCGTGGATCTTGTTCAACTCGCCATCCGCCTTGGCCTTTTCGACGAAAGCGTTGACAGCGGTCAACAATTCAGCCGAACCCTTGCGAACGGCGATACCCTGAACCTGCTGGCTGAGCTGCAGTTTCTGGTCGAAACGACCCGGAGCTGCCTGCTCGATTTGGGTGGCGACGACGTTGGAAACGCCGATCAGTTCGACCTGACCGGACAGCAGTGCCTGAACGGCGCTGGCATCGTCATCGAAACGCTGGATCTTGGCGTCCTTCGGAGCGACCTTGGTGACGGCCGTATCCTGCGTGGATGCACGGGCGACGCCGATCGTCTTGCCCGACAGGTCTTCCGGCTTGGAAACCTTGGTGTCGGAAGCGCCGAAGACGCCGATCGAGATGCCGGCATAGGGCTGCGAGAAGTCTACATTCTTGGCGCGCTCTTCGGTGATGCCAAGCGACGCGACGAGCAGGTCGACCTGATTGCTCTGCAGGTAGGGAATGCGGTTCGGGCCAGTGACCGGAACGATCTGGACCTTGACGCCCCATTCGGCGCCGAGCAGCTTGGCCACGTCGGCGTCATAGCCGTCCGGTTGGTTCGACGTGTTCATGATGCCGAATGGCGGAAAGTCGACCATCATGCCGATCTTGACCGTGCCGGCCGACTTGATGGTTTCGACCGTCTGTGCCGATGCGAACGAAGCGGTTGCCCCGATGACCAGTGCGGCGCCGATGCCGGCCATTGCCATGCGTCTCGAAATGCTCATGTTCCTACCCTTTCTTGTCCACCGGCATCCTCCCGCCGGCTAAGGACCGGTCAACGCGTTGTCGACCGGGAAAACTTCACTTCCATGCGACGTGCGAGCAGCGACAGCGGCCAGCACAGGATGAAATAGACCGCAGCCACGGTGCCGAACACCATGAACGGGCTGAATGTCGCATTGTTGATGATCTGCCCCTGACGCGTGAGCTCGGTGAAACCGATGATCGCGGCAAGCGAGGTGCCCTTGATCAACTGCACGAGGAAACCGACCGTCGGCGCAATCGCGATCCGGCTTGCCTGCGGCAGGATGATGTAGCGCATGCGGTTGACGTAGCGCAGGCCAAGGGCGGTAGCCGCCTCACGCTGGCCGGGCGGGATCGCCTCGATGCAGCCGCGCCAGATTTCACCCAGAAACGCGCTGGCATGCAGGGTCAGCGCGACGGCCGCCGCGATCCACGGATTGATGGCAAAACCCATGATGTTCATACCGAAGAACACCAGGAAGAGCTGCATCAAGAGCGGCGTGCCCTGGAAGACGCGGATGAAGCCGGTAGCAAGCAGCCGCGGCCATTTCGCATCGGAGACGCGGGCAAGCGCGATCAGGAGACCACCGACACCGCCGCCGGCGAAGGCGATTGCGGAGAGCGCAATCGTCCACTGCGCCGCCATGACGATGATCCAGAATTCGTTGATGCCAAAAGGTCTGATAAGCATGATCCGGCCCTCCTCAGCGGCTCAACGGATATCTGAAGGCGGCCTTTTCGATCATCGAGAAGACCGCGGAAAACCCGATCGACATGATGAGATACATGGCCGTGATGATGATATAGACCTCGAAGCTGGCGAAGGTCGCCGACTGCAGGTCATTGCCGGCAGCAGCCAGATCATCGGCTGAGATCGCGGAGACCACGCTGGAGGTCAGCATCAGATAGATGAATTGGCTGGTCAGCGCCGGATAGACGGTGCGAAGCGCCGGTTTCATGATGATGTAACGGAAGATCTTCAGCTTGGAGAGGCCGAGTGCGGTACCCGCCTCGATCTGCCCCTTCTGGATCGACTCGATGCCGGCGCGGATGATTTCCGTGCCGTATGCACCGAAATTCACCACCAGCGCAACGAGCGCCGCGCTGTTGGGCGACAGCCGGATGCCGAGCGACGGCAGGCCGAAGAAGATGAAGAAGATCTGCACCAGGAAGGGCGTGTTGCGGATGATCTCGATATAGGCATCGATGACCCAGCGCAGCGGCGCAACCCGCGACGTCTTGCCTGCAGCACAGAGGATCGACAGGATCAGGCCGATCACCATCGCCGCGCAGGACAGCTGCACCGTTACCCAGGCGCCGAGCAGGAGCTTGTCAAAACCCGCCAATACGGGCTCGAAATTGAAAGTGTACAAGGGCTCCTCCGCGCTCGTATGCCGCACCTCCATGCGACGATTTAGATCGATCTAAATCAGTTGTCCGACAACGTCAACCCGATTCTTGCTGTCTTCCCAAGCTGCTTCCACGCCAAATGGCGCTTGATTGGCGAATATGCAGCTGCGGTGCCTTCACGAGTTTGCGAGGCGCCAGATCCGGCTGGGCCAATCGATCCAGAAGCAGCTTTGCAGCTCCTTCCCCGATCGCTTCGGGAAAGGTTGCAACGGATGTCAGGCGCGGGCGCATTGCCTCGGCATCCGCGACATCGTCAAAACCCACCAGCGAGAAATCGCGACCAATGCTGATGCCGAGATCGTAGAGCCCGGCAGAGAGGCCGAGAGCGACGACATCGTTAAAGCAGACGACTGCGCTCGATCGACGCGAACCTTCGGTAAACAATCCGGCGGCCTCCGCGATTGCGGCAATCTGGTGCGGCACGCGGATGACATTTTCGGGGTCGAGCCCACGCGCCTGCATTGCGTCACGAAAGCCGTCGACCCGCTCCTGGTAGGCCGAATGAACCGGACCATGCAGGGCGAAAGCGATATCCCGATGCCCGAGTTCCGCCAGATGATCCACCGCCTGGCGCATGCCAAAAGCATAATCGACACCGGCATAATCGCAATCGTCGGTAACGCGGCGCAGGACCTGGACGAGTGGCAGGTCCCACTCGACCATCTTCTCGACCAGCGACATCTCCGTTTCAGCGGCCGGGCAGAGGATGATGCCATCGACGCCGTGTTCGCGCATGCGCGTCAGCAATGTTTCCTGACGGGCGACGAGGTCTCCGCTATTGACCAGGATCACCACCATGCCGGCTGAATCGATGACCCGATCAATGCCCGCCAGCAATTCGGTGAAGAACGGATTGACGAGGTTTGGAATGACGACGCCGATCGTCAGGCTGCGATCGGCCCTGAGCCTTGCCGCGCCCATATTGTAGACATAACCAAGCTCCTGCATCACCGCCTCGACCTTGGCGCGGGTCTCGGTACTGACCAGCGGGCTCTTGCGGATGACGAGCGACGCTGTTGCGCGCGAGACGCTGGCATGACGGGCAACATCCAGCAGCGTGACGCGATTTTTCTTTCGGCCTTCGGATAACATGGCTGTGCATCGTCCTCCCGAGCCGAAGCAGTATTGCGCCTATAGATTGATCGCTATCAATCCTCGGTCAATCCTTCGGCGAGCACGAAAATCGATTACCCTTAGTTTCCGACAGTGTATCCTATCGCTCCAGAGCGACCGTCTTGATGACTGCAAAGATGGATTTGTCGACGGCAAGCTGCAGCCGCTCCACCGAGAGCGTGGTGATGCGGGCAAGCACGATATCGTCGCCTGAGCGGATGTGGATACGCGCCATTCCCTCGCCATCCGGCTCGATCGAAGACACATGTCCTTCGATGATATTGAGCGCGCTCAGGCCTTCCGGGCGGATCGTCGCGACCATCACATCCCGTTCGGGAATATGAATGCGCACGTTCTGGCCGGCGACAAGCCTTGCGGTCGGCACAGTCATGCTGGCCGCCGAAAGATTGACCGTTGAAAGGCCGTGCGCAGTATCCACCATCTGAACTGTGCCGGACAGTACCGCACCGGCTTCCCGTCGGTCGGTGGATGGCAGTGAGAGAATTTCGGATGGTGTACCGGTTGCTTCGACCCGGCCATCCTTCATCATCACCACCTTATCGGCGAGCTGCGCCACCTCGGCAACCGAATGACTGACATAGACGATCGGCGTTGCCGTCTCGTCGCGCAGGCGCTGCAGATAGGGGAGGATTTCAGCCTTGCGAGCCTCGTCGAGTGCTGCGAGCGGTTCATCCATCAACAGCAGGCGCGGCGCTGAAAGCAGGGCCCGGCCGATCGCCACACGCTGCTTTTCGCCACCAGAGAGACCACCGGGGCGTCGGTCCAGCAGCGCATCGATGCCAAGCATGTCGATGATCCGGTCGAACTCGGCCGATTGTGCATTCTTTGGCGCGAACCAGCGGCCATAGGTGAGGTTCTGGCGGACCGAGAGATGCGGGAAAAGTCGACCTTCCTGAAAGACGTAGCCGAAGCGCCGCCTGTGCTTGGGCACGAAAATGCGTTTTTCCGTATCGACCAGCACTTCGCCATCGATCACCAGCCGACCATGATCGGGTTTCAAAAGACCTGCAATGATCCGGACCATGGACGTCTTGCCGGACCCCGAACGGCCGAACAGCGCGGTGACCCCGCCTTCGGATGAAAAGCCGGCATCGAGCGAGAAGGCCCCAAGCTTTTGTCTTGCTTCGACGAGAAGGGTCATTGCGGGCTCACCCTCTTTCCAACGACATGAGCAAGCAGTTCCGACGCGAGCAATGCGGCAAAGGAAATGACGATCGCGACGATGGTGAGGCGCATGGCGCCGAGATCGCCGCCCGGCACCTGAGTGAAGGTGTAGATGGCGGCCGACAGCGTCTGCGTCTCGCCCGGAATGTTGGAGACGAAGGTGATCGTTGCGCCGAACTCGCCCATCGCCTTTGCAAATGCGAGGATCATGCCGGCAATGATACCGGGCAGGATCAGCGGCAACGTGACGGTCAAGAACACCCAGGCAGGGCTTGCACCAAGCGTTCCGGCGGCCTCCTCAAGCTTGCGATCGACGCTCTCGATCGACAGGCGGATGGAGCGCACCATCAGCGGAAACCCCATAACGCCGCAGGCAAGCGCAGCCCCCGTCCAGCGGAAGGAAAGAACGATGCCGAGATATTCGTTGAGGAAAGAGCCGATAACGCCGCGGCGGCCGAAAAGCACGAGCAGGATGAAACCGGTAACGACAGGCGGCAGGATCAGCGGCAGATGGACGATGCCGTTGAGGATCGACTTGCCCCAGAATTTTCCCCGCGCCAGTAGATAGGCGGTAACGATGCCGAAGGGCAGACTGACGATCATGGCGATGCCGGAGACCCAGAGACTGAGCCTGATCGCCACCCATTCCTCATCGCTCAATACCAGCCAGTCCAACGATCCACTCCGCATGAAAACGGCCTCCGCTGAAGCGGAAGCCGCCATTTCCTGTTGTTCAAGACGTTACTTCAGAACCGTAAAACCTTCCTTCTCGAAGAAGGGGGCGGCCTTGGAGGACTTCAGATAGTCGAGATAGGCACTAGCATCCGGCGCCTTGGATTCGGACAGGATAGCGATCGGGTAGATGATCGGAGCATGGCTTTCTTCCGGGAAGGTGCCGACGACGGCAACGCCCGGATCGGCAGCGGCATCGGTTGCGTAGACGATGCCGTAGGGCGCCTCGCCGCGGGAGACGAGTGCGAGTGCGGCGCGCACGCTTTCGGCACCGGCAACGCTTTTTTCGACCGATGCCCAGGTGCCGAGCTTTTCAAGCGCGGCCTTGCCGTATTTGCCCGCCGGAACGCTGTCCGGTGCGCCCATGGCAAGCTTGCCGCCGGCGAGAAGACCCGCGAGATCAAAGCCCTGTTTGATATCGACCGGCTTGGCATTTTCCTTCGGTGCGACCAGCACGATGCGGTTGCCGAGCCAGTTGGACTTGGTGTCTTCCTTCACCAGCTTCTTGTCGGAAACATATTTCATCCAGTCGAGGTCGGCCGAGATGAAGATGTCTGCCGGCGCGCCGCTTTCGATCTGTTTTGCAAGCGCCGAACTTGCCGCATAGGAGGCAGTCACTTCCTTAGCGGTTTCAGCGCTCCAGGCCTTGTTGGCTGCGTCGAGCGCGTTTTTCATGCTGGCGGCGGCAAATACGGTGACTTTTTCCTGCGCGGAGGCAGGTGTCATGGCCGATGCCATGACAGTGAAGGTCATTGCGGCCGCAACTACGGCTTTATTGATCCAGCGACGGTCAACGATTTTCATTGTCAGGCCCCCTCAATCATCGAAATATTCCGGCAAATATATCGAGACGCACCACCTTGGCCAGCGTTATATTTATCCGGATATAATGATTTTTCGCGGAGCACTTTTGTCGATCGTCACGCAAGCAGCAATCCAGGCTCGGCGGGGGAGCGTAAATATCGCTGGAGGAGGTCGAGACAACCTCCTCCACGAGGCGACGCTCAATCGTTCCATTCGATCCGGTTGAGGAAAATGCTTTCGTTCGGCGTCGGCGTAAAGGAGACCTGTTCGGCGGCGCCGTAGACAACGGAGGCCTGATAGAGCGGGATGATGAGGTTTTCCGCATTCACCTTCTCATGCACCTTTTTGTAGGCGGCCAGTCGCTCTTCCTGCGACAGCGACTTGCGGGCTAGATCGAGCGCTGCATCGATCTCGGCATCCTTGATGCTCGACCAGCCGCTCGACGAATGCAGCAGCGGATAGAGAATTCCGTCGGCATCCTGGCATCCGCAGCTCCAACGACTGAAGGCGATTGCGGGGATGACGCCAGGCCCACCCTGCATCTGCTTCAGCCAGTTGGGCATGTCGGTCATCTCGATCTCGATCTTCATGCCGGCATCGTTGAGCATCTGCTGGATCGCCTGCACGACGCGCTGGTCATAGACCGGCGAAGTCAAGAGCTTGATGGGTGTGTCTGCGCCGGGCGTGGAAGAGATGATCTCCTTTGCCTTGGCCGCATCGAAAGGCAGCGCCTCGATGCCTTCGACCCAGCCCATATGGGCGGGTGAGGCGATTTCCGGGACCGGCTTTTCTCCGGTCGCCAGGATGCCCTCGGCAATGCCGACCTTGTCGATCGCCATGGCGATCGCCTCGCGAACTGCAGGCTTGTCGAGCGGCGCCTTGGTGACATTCATGCCTAGATAGGCGACACGCTCGGTATTGCCAACCAGGGCCTTGCCCTTGCCCGACGACTGGATCTGCGCAACGAGGTCGCCGTTCAGATAGGTCGCAAGATCACTCGCACCAGCCTGCAGATTGGCAACGCGGGTCGCGGCATCCGGCACGGCGCGGAAGACGGCTTTCGGGAAGGCTCCCTTGTCGCCCCAATAGCTATCATTGCGCGCGAGCGTCACCTCGACGCCGCGCTGCCATTTTTCGAACTTGTACGGGCCGGAGCCTACAGGGCTGAGATTGAAGGCGTCCTTGCCTACTTTCTCGACTACGGCCTTCGGCACGATCGACAGTTTGACCAACTGGGCGAAGAGAGGCGGATACGGACCGTTGGTGGTCAGCGTCATCGTCGTCGGATCGTCAGCGACCGCATCGGTGATCTGGTTGAACTGTCCGAGTTGGGGGCTGGCGAAGGCGGGATCGGTGATGCGCTTCACCGAGAAGGCGACATCTTCGGCTGTCAGCTTAGTCCCATCATGGAAGGTGACGTCATCGCGGATCTTGAAGCGGATCTGTGTGTCGGAAAGATAATCCCAGCTGGTGGCAATCTGCGGGACGATCTTGCCCTCGTCATCACGCGTGACGAGGTTGTCGAAGACGTTGCGATAGACGTTGTAGCTGTCCGGATTCCACTGGACATGCGGGTCAAGCGACGACGGCTCGCCCGGCAGATCAATGACAAAAAGATCCTTAGAGGCGTAAGCCTGTAACGGTAATGCAATGCTGGTTGCGGCGAAAATGATGCCAGCGAGAATATGCCTGTGTGATCGCATGAGTTGTTCCCCTTATCAGCGAAAATCAGTTCTCGAAACGCCTTAGCTTGAACTGCTGACCGGCGCAGGTCATGCAACTTTATTCTAATTCTGAGATGTCAATTAAAATAAATGACATTTCATAAACTCATGTTGACATCTTAAATTTCGCTATGCAATCCTGATTGTCGAGGTGAACAGCTTGATGCCAGAAAGCCGGAATAGCTAGAAGGTTAGAGGGTATGGCCGAACACGGTCGGCTCCAGGAATCAGCTTTGACAAGTTTCGTGAATCTGACGATGAAGGGATCAGAGGACGGCCATTTCGGCTGCCAGAATAACGAATTGAGATACCAGAATGCTTGATAGTGATGCCTATTCGTCGCCGGTGCCCGGTCTGGGCAAAGGTCTCTCTGCCGAACAGACGCTGCGCAGCGCAATCGTGCATTGCGTATTGAAGCCCAGCGAAGTGCTTTCGGAGGCCCAGCTTTGCGATGAGTTCGCCATCGGCCGCGGTGCGGTGCGCATGGCCCTTCAGCGCCTTCAGGCGAGCGGCCTTGTGACGGCGGCACCCAGAAGCGGCTGGCAGGTCGCCCCGGTTTCTGCCGGCGAGATTCGCGAAATCGTTGCCGGGCGGCGGCATCTGGAAGCCATTCTGGCGGAGGTGAAACTGACCGAGGCGGACCAGGCACATGTAGCGAAGCTGTGCGACATGTATGCGGCCCTTCACGGACGCAGCGACCCGTCTCTCGATCTGCAGGGAACGCTGCGGCGCGCTGAACGCGACCTGCTTTCACTGCTGGCAACACGGCTCAACATGCCGACGGTGAGCGGCTGGCTTTTCGACCTGTGGGATCGTTCGGCGCGGCTCGTCACATTTTTCGAGGCATGCAGCACGGCAAAGCTTAAGGGAGCCGACCGTGCGGCACTTGGAGCCTGCCTGCTTGCCGGCGACAGCGAAGGGGTCAAAGCGCATTTCGCCGCCGCGACCGACCTGCTGGAAGCCTATCTTGCAGCACGCTTTCTTGAATCTTCGGCCATCCTTAACGAACCGGTCACCCGCCGCAAGCGGGCCGCAAGGACCAAGGCCGAGACCAATGAATTTCAACCGAACCAGGAACGAACAAGGACGAACTGACAATGCCAGGTTTGAGACGTATTACTTCGGCACTTCTGCTTGCCGCCGCTTTGGGCGGAGCAACTTTCCTTAGCGGCCCCGCGAGCGCCAAGGACATGTTCGTCGTCGATCTGGTGAACGAGCCATCCTCGCTCGATCCGCAGAAGCAGTGGAACCCCGACAGCTATTACGTCTACCGCAACGTCTTCGACAACCTGATCACTCGCGACGATGCGGGAAAGATCGCACCGCAGATCGCAACAAGCTGGGAATACAAGTCTCCCTCCGAAGTCGTCTTCAAGCTGCGCAGCGACGTGAAGTTTCATGACGGCGAGAAACTGACCGCCGAGGATGTCGCCTTCTCGGTCACGCGGATCATCGATCCGGCCTTCAAGAGCCCGCAGCTCAGCCAGTTCAACAAGATCAAGTCGGCTGCGGTGACAGGCGAGAACGAGGTCACGATCACGACCGACGGGCCTTATCCGGTTCTGCTCGCTCAGTTGGTAAAGCTGTCGATCGTACCGAAACATGTGGTCGAGAAAATCGGCGACGACGCCTTCAATGCGGCACCCGTCGGCTCCGGCCCCTACAAGTTCGACCGCTGGGACCGCGGCTCGCTGGTCGCACTTTCGCGCAATGCCGACTACTGGGGCGACAAGGGACCGTTTGAAAAGGCCGAATTCCGCGCAGTTCCCGATGCAGCAACGCGCCTTGCCGATCTTCAGGCCGGCAATGCAGACCTGATCGTGACACTCGATGCCGACCAGGCGAAACAGCTGGAAGGCAGTGGTTCGGCCAAGGTGCTGAGTGCGCTGACGGAGCGTATCGCCTATCTGAAGCTCAACCCGACGATCGCGCCACTCGACAAACCGAAAGTCCGCCAGGCTGTCGCCATGGCGATCGACAAGCAGGGCATTGTCGAAGGCCTGCTCGGCGGTTTCGACAAGCCGGCAAGCCAGATGGCGAACAATACCTATTTCGGTTTCGTGCCTAACCTGAAGAACGTGGAATTCGACCCGGAAGCCGCAAAGAAGATCGTCGAGGAGACGGGCGCCGGCAAGACCAAGCTTTCGTTTGCGACCTCGCCGGTATTCGACCAGCGTATCGTGCAGGCGCTCGCACAGATGCTTTCCGATGTCGGCTTTAATGTCGAGATCCAGCTGACCGACATGGCGGCGTATCTGAAGCGTGCCCAGAGCGAACCGGCGCAGCAGGCGAATTTCGCCTTCGGCCGCTGGTCCTGCGCCTGCCAGGATGTCGACGGCGTGCTCTTCCCGCTTCTGCATTCCTCAAGCTCGTGGTCGTCACTGCGCGATCCGAAGATCGATGCGCTGCTTGTCGCCGCCCGCAATACGCTCGATGACAAGGAACGCCAGCAGGCCTACGACGGCGTCGCCAAGTTTGTCGCCGACGACGTGCCGATGGTACCGCTCTACGAAGCTGCCGTTCTTTACGGCGGAGCCAAAAACCTTGAATGGCAGCCGACCGCCAACGAAAGCATGTTCCTGAACCGTATGTCCTGGAACGACTGATGGAAGCCGGCAGCGATCTGCAATCGTCGGATTGCTGCCCTCCCAACCAGCGGAAAAGCAAGTGCCGATCTTCTTTGCCAAGCGCCTTTTTCAAGCGCTGATCGCCATCTTCGGCGTGATGACCCTGATTTTCTTCCTGCAGCGGCTGGCTGGCGACCCGGTTCTGCTGCTGGTGCCGATGGATGCCTCGCAGGCGGATGTCGACCGGATGAGGATCGCGCTTGGCTTCGACCGGCCGGTCGCCATCCAGTATCTCGAATATATCGGCAACCTCATGTTCTTCGATCTCGGGCGCAGCTACGTGCAGAACATCCCGGTCGCCGAACTGATCTGGACCCGTGTGCCCTATACGCTGATGCTGGCCGCCGGCGCGCTGGTGGTGGCCTTCGGGATCGGTATTCCGGTCGGCATCACGCTGGCGATCCGTCGCGGCAGGCCGATCGCGCGGCTGCTTTCCGCCCTCGTGCTTGCCGGACAATCCATGCCGACCTTCTGGAGCGCCATCCTGATGATCATGGTCTTCGGCGTCTGGCTCGGCTGGGCACCGCCATCGGGTGCGCGTGAACTGTCGAGCATCGTCATGCCTTCGATCGCGCTCGGCCTTTTGTCGATGGCGACGTTCGCTCGCGTTGCAAGGACGGCCGTGCTCGACGAACTGGAGAAGGATTATGTGCGAACCGGCCACGCCAAGGGCCTGCCGATGCGCCGCATCATCTTCCGCCACCTGTTGCGCAATGCATCGATCCCGGTCGTGACGGTCTCGGCGCTGGAGATCGCCAATCTTCTGGCCGGTGCGGTCATTGTCGAGACGGTGTTTGCCTGGCCGGGGCTTGGACAATTGACCATACAGGCGATCACCGCCCGCGACTTCATGGTCGTGCAGGGTGTGGTTATGCTCGGCGCGATCACGGCCATCGGCCTCAATCTCGTTGCCGACCTGCTTTACAGCCTGATCGATCCGCGCATCCGCATGGGAGCCGGCTCATGAGTGCGCAACCACAATCTGTCGCGCCCACCAAACCGGCACGGTCCTCCAATATACCCTGGGCTGCCCTGCCCTTCCTCATAATCATCACAGCCATGGTGCTGCTCGCGCTCGCCGCACCGCTGGTGGCGCCGGTCGATCCGAACACGCAGAACCTTCTTGCCCGGCTGAAGGCACCCGGCACTGTCTCGCGCGGCGTCACCTATATTCTCGGATCGGACGAACTCGGGCGCGATGTCCTGAGCCGGCTGATCTACGGCGCACGGATTTCGCTGTTCGTCGCCTTTTCTTCGGTCCTCCTGTCCGGCACGCTCGGCAGCATATTGGGCATGATCGCCGCCTTTTATCGCGGCTGGGTCGAGATCGTCATCATGCGGCTGGTCGATATCGTGCTGTCGGTACCGGCGATCCTGTTTGCCATCATCACCGTTGCGGTGATGGGGCCGGGCCTCGTCAACGTGGTCATCGTGCTGGCGCTGACCCGCTGGCCTCGTTATGCGCGCGTCGCCTATGGCCAGACGCTTTCGGTCGCCAACATGCCCTATGTGCGGCTGTCGCATTTCATGGGCGCGAGCTGGCTGCGGCTGCTCGGCCGGCATGTGCTGCCGAATATTGCAGGCTCGCTTGCGGTCGTCGCGACGCTCGAATTCGGCCTGATGGTGCTTTTCGAAGCGGGGCTTTCCTTCCTCGGCCTCGGCGTTCAGCCGCCGACGGCAAGCTGGGGGGCGATGCTTTCGACCGGCCGCAACTATGTGGCAACGGCCTGGTGGATCGCCACCTTTCCGGGGTTTGCCCTCTTCCTTCTCGTTTTATCGATCAACCTGATCGGCGACCACGTGCGTGACCGCCTCGATCCGAAAGCAAGGTAATCCCGACATGGATTTCAAGAATGAATTTGCCGGCAAGAAGGTCATCGTCACAGGTGCATGCGGCATTATCGGCGGCTGGATAACCAAGGCATTCGCGGAGGCCGGCGCGCAGCTCTGCCTCACCGACCACCGCGCCGAGGCACTGGCTGCGACCGTTGGCATCTACGGAGATCAGGCTTTCGGTATCACGACGAACCTGATGAGTTCGCCCGACATGGACCGTTTCGCCGCCGAGATCGCCAAACGATGGGGTGCGCCGGATATTCTCGTCAACAATGCCGGCATCTATCCCTCGGGCTTTCTGCTCGACATGGATATCGACGATTTCGACGCAATCATGGGCGTGAACCTCAGGGCGCCGTTCTATCTGTCCAAACTGTTTGCCCGGCAGATGGTCGGCAAGGGCGTGAAGGGATCGATCGTCAACATTTCCTCAGGTGCCGCCCGCAAGATGCGGCGCACCGCCGTAACCTATTCGACCTCCAAGACCGCACTCGATCGGCTGACAAAGGGATTTGCCATCGAGCTTGCTGAATACGGTATTCGCGTGAACATCGTCGAGCCGGGTTTTGCCGCCGGCAGCAGCGTTAGCGCCCTGAGCAAGGAACACATCAAGACGGTGACCGACGCCATTCCGCTCGGCCGTGCATCAACCAGCGACGACGTGTCGAATGCCGTGTTGTTCCTGTCGTCCTCCGCCGCATCCTACATCACCGGTGCGACGCTTGCCGTCGATGGCGGCAATTCGATCGGATCGCTCGCCGTCTATCAGGACAAGAAGAAAGCCCTCTAGGCCGAGGAGGAAGCCATGCCAGAACAGAAGCAGGATCCGGCCGCACCACTTTCCGCCTTCCCTGCCTACCAATGGCCGGAGGGAAAGCAATCCGCTGTGCTTTTGTCCGTCGATGTCGATGCCAACTCGCCGTTCTTGTGGTCGCAGGGTGACAGTGCGCCGCAGCGGCTCGGCACCCACGAGATCCGCAATTTCGGCCCACGCACCGGGCTATGGCGGCTGGTCGAACTTTTCGCCCGGTTCGGCTTCAAGGCCAGTTTCTACGTGCCTGGCCATGTCGCGGAACAGCATCCGGACATGCTGCCCGCCCTGCTGGATGCCGGGCACGAGATCGGCCTGCATGGCTATTTCCACGAGATCGTCTCGGAAATCTCCGATAAAGAGTTTACCGGTGCGATCGAAGCGAGCCTCGAACTGTTCGTCAAGCAGACAGGTAAGCGCCCGACAGGCTTTCGCTCACCCGCCTGGGAAATGACACCGCATATGCTGTCCGAGGTCAGGCGGCTGGGGCTCAGCTATGACAGCTCGCTCTCCGGTTTCGACCATCCTTACGAGATCGAGGGCGTGACGGAGATCCCGGTTCAATGGGCCGTCGACGACGCTATCTTCTTCAAGTTCGAAGGGGGCGGGCGGGATCGTTTTCCGATGCAATCCGGCCGCATGGTGCTGGAGGACTGGAAATCGGAGTGGCGCACCCTGCACCGTTTCGGCGGCCTTTTTACCCTCACCGTGCATGACTGGATTTCCGGTCGCGCTCAGCGCATCGCACTGCTCGAAGATCTGCTGCAGGAGATTGCGGCCGAGCCGGCGGCCTGGGTGGCCACCGCAGACGAGATCGCCCGTTTTCATCAGGGCTCTGCCAATCAAAACCGCTTCGCAGTCGAGGCAAGAATACCGCAGCCGATCGGCGCGCGGCGATTTGGAAAAAACGCATGACCGAGAGCTGGACCATCCGCAAGGGCGAGACCCGCAGCCGCAACGGGCTGGTCGCCTGTCAGAACCGACTTGCCGCAGAGGCCGGCGCCGCAGTGCTTTCGCGCGGAGGCAATGCCGTCGATGCGGCAGTCGTGACCACACTGGTGCTGAGTATCGTTGAACCCTGGCTTTCCGGCATCGGCGGCGGCGGTTTCATGCTAAGGGCGGATGGCACTACAGGCGTTGTAGACACGCTCGATTTCAACGTGATCTCGGCGCAGAACCTTGATCCGGAAGATTATCCGCTGACTGCCGGCCGCGACGGCGACTGGTTCAACTGGCCATCGATCGTCGGCGACCGAAATATTATCGGGTATTCCTCGATCTCCACGCCCGGCGCCATTGCGGGACTGGCGGAAGCGCTGGAGAAATTCGGGACACTGACATGGGAAGAGGCGCTGCAGCCGGCAATCGAACATGCGCGGCGGGGAACGAAACTCGACTGGTTTACCGTTCTGGCTCTGGCAATCGATGCTGCAGGCTTGTCGCGTTTCCCCGCATCGTCAGAAATATTCCTTGTCGATGGCCGTCCGCCTCGTGCGCCCGAGCGCGGCGTCGAGGCCTTTCTGCCGATGCCGGTAAAGGCTGTAACGCTGGAGCGGCTGGCAAAGGCCGGGGCGCGCGACTTTTATGAGGGCGAGACGGCCCGCAAGATCGTTGCCGATCTGCAGGATGGCGGATCGCGCATTGGTGCCGAGGATCTGGCAAGCTACCGTCCTCGCTGGCTCGAGCCGCTGAAACACGGTTATCGCGGCCTCGACATCTATGCCATGGGCGGCCTGTCCGGCGGGCCGACGATGATCGACGCAATCAGCGAACTCGACAAGACATTGCCGACGGAAGACCCCTTGTCCGGCAAGAGCGCGCTCGCCTTCGCGCGGGCGCTGCGCCGGGCATCGGAATATCGCCTGCATAGCCTTGGCCATGCCGGTGGTGGGAGCTGCACCACCCATGTCAGCGTCGTCGATTCCACAGGTACGATGGTGTCGCTCACCAATACGCTGCTTTCCCGTTTCGGCTCGAAAGTGGTGCTGCCGCAGACCGGGTTCCTGATGAATAACGGCATGATGTGGTTCGATCCGCGAAAAGGACAGCCGAATTCGATCGCACCGGGTGTGCGACCGCTCGCCAACATGTGCCCGATCATCGCCACCCTCGACGGCAGGCCCTATATGGCACTTGGTGCCGCGGGCGGACGCCAGATCATGCCTGCCGTGGTGCAGCTTCTATCCTATGTGGCATGTTTCGGACTGTCGCTGGAAGACGCTTTCATGAGCCCGCGCATCGACGCGAGCGGGGTGACGATCATAGTCGACCGCCGGGCGCGGGCCGATGTCGCGAACCGGCTGTCGGGCGAATTTCCCGTCGAGATCGTCGAGGACACGCTCTATCCCGTCAATTTCGCCATCCCCTCCGCCGTGATGCGCAATGGCGATGAATTCGTCGCTATGGCGCATCCGAACCACCCATGGGCCGCAACGGCCGAGGAGATGCGATGAGCGGACCAGTCCTCAACGTCAGCGATCTTTCGGTCTCGATCCGCGGCAATACGGTGGTCGATGGTGTCTCGCTTGCGATCGGTGCAGGAGAGATCCTGTCGCTGGTCGGAGAATCCGGCTGCGGCAAATCGATGACGGCCTTTGCCGTGATGGGGCTGCTTCCCAAGGTGGCGAAGATCGACAGGGGCAGAGTGGAGCTCGGCGGCTCCGATCTTGTCAGTATCAGCGAGGAACGGCGACGGCTGCGGCGCGGCGCGGAGCTGGCGATGATCTTCCAGGAACCGGTCGCCTCGCTCAATCCGCTGATGCCGATCGGCAGGCAGATCGAGGAAAGCCTGATCATCCATCGCGGCGTCTCGTCCCGTGAGGCCAAGGCCGCCGCCATCGACATGCTGGCGGAGGTCGGCATTCCCGAGCCGCAGCTGCGGTACCGGCAATATCCGTTCGAGCTTTCCGGCGGCATGTGCCAGCGCGCGATGATCGCCATGGCGCTGATCTGTCGACCGAAACTCCTGATCGCCGACGAGCCGACGACCGCGCTCGACGTGACGATCCAGGCGCAGATCCTCGAACTGATGAAACGGCTGAGGGACGAGACCGACACGGCCATTCTGCTGATCACCCACGACATGGGTGTGGTCGCGGATATGGCAGACCGTGTTGCGGTGATGTATTCCGGCCGGATCGTCGAGGAGGCACCGGTCGAGACGATCTTTGCCAGCCAGCGCCACCCCTATACGCGCCTTCTTCTTTCCACCATTCCCCGGCTCGACGGGCAGGCAAAGACCGAACTGCCGGTCATCGAGGGCACGGTGCCCGATATCGGCTCATGGCCGGCCGGATGCCGTTTCAATCCACGCTGTCCGGTGGCCGGCGACAGGTGTCTGAGCGAAATGCCGGCACTTGCGCCAAGGCCCGACACCGGCCGCGCCGCCTGCTGGCACAGCGATCGCGTGGAGGCGCTTGTCTGATGGCACCTCTTCTCTCGGTTCGTGGACTGAAGGTCCATTTCCCAATCAGCAAAGGCTTCTGGGGCCGCGATATCCGTCATGTGAAGGCCGTGGACGGTATCGATTTCGATATCGCGCCCGGCGAAAGCATGGCGCTGGTCGGCGAAAGCGGATGTGGAAAATCGACGCTCGGTGCGGCCGTCCTTGGAATGCAGATCCCGACCGCCGGCACGATCTCCTTTGCCGGCGAGGAGGTCAGGCATGGAGAACGCCAGACCCGTATCCGGCTTTCCCGCGATATCCAGACCGTGTTTCAGGATCCGGTTTCGGCGCTCAACCCGAAAATGTCAGTCGGCGACAGCATTGCCGAACCGCTGGCTATCCATGGCGTGGGCGATGCGAAGTCGCGGGCCGAGCGGGTAGCCGAACTGCTTTCGCTTGTCGGCCTGCATCCGCAGCATGCAGAGCGGCGGCCAAACGCATTTTCCGGCGGCCAGCGCCAGCGCATCGTCATCGCACGGGCATTGGCGCTGCAGCCGAAACTGCTCATTCTCGACGAGCCGGTTTCGGCGCTGGACGTGTCGATCCGGTCGCAGATCCTCAACCTGCTTCTCGACCTGCAGAGGCGCTTCTGCCTCTCCTACCTGTTCATCAGCCACGATCTTTCGGTCGTGCGTCACTTCGCCGATCGCGTGGCGGTCATGTATCTGGGAAAACTGGTTGAGACCGGGCCTACGGAAGCGGTTTTCGCGCGGCCGGTTCACCCGTATACCGAGGCGCTTCTTTCTGCCGTACCGCTGCCCGATCCGATCGCGCAACGCGCCCGCAGAAGGATAATTCTGACGGGCGACCTGCCGAGCCCGGCCAATCCGCCGGTCGGATGCTCTTTCGTCACCCGCTGTCCGCTGGCCGAAGAGATCTGCCGACGCGAGCCGCCGCCGCTCGTCAAGGTTGGTATGCAGGAGCAGGCGGCATGCCATGTGCGCGCGTCCCGGCTCAACGATGAAGAGTATTTTGCATGACAGAAGAACTGAAGATCACACCAGTCAATGCCGAGAACGCACCGCAATCCCTGCATCGGCGCTATTCGCAGGCGGTCGATCTATCCGGCCACAGCAGGCTGCTGTTCATCAGCGGGCAGATACCGGCAGACAAGGACGGCAAGGTGCCCGCAGGCTTCGAGGAGCAGGCAAGGCATTGCTGGGCCAATGTCATTGCCCAGCTCGAAGCTGCCGACATGGGCCTGTCTAACCTGGTAAAGGTTACGACCTTCCTCAAGCGTTATGAAGACCGCGATATCAATGCAAAGGTACGCTTCGAGGTGATGGGCGAGCATCTTGTCGCTCTCTCGACGATAATCACGGATGTCTACGACCCGGACTGGCTGCTTGAGATGGAGGCGATCGCCGCCGCTTAAGGTTAGGCTACAATCCTACGCAGAGGCTTGTGCAATTTAAAGCCAGTTCGGCGGGACTGGCCGCGGCCGATCAGGCCGAGCCTCATGGAGCCGAGGCCAGTAAACCATCCGATCTGCCGCCCCCCGGTCCTGATGTTCTGGCCGGCACCTTATCGAGCCTGCGGACCGATTTGAAACTTTCGTCGGTGCGAAGATCCGGCATGCTGTGCATGGTTTCGATAAAACGCTGCGCGACCGGCTGAAGTGAACGGTCCGCCTTGCGGATAATGCCCACCCGGCGATTGAACCAGGGAGCATCCACGAGCTTGTAGGCAAGACCTGTCATATTCCCTGCCTCGACGGCGGATGTCGGCAGAATGGCGACGCCGACCCCTGCCCGCACCATGCTCAGCGCCGTCGACATGTAGTTGGCTTCCATGACGACGCTCACCTCGCAGCCTTCACGCTCCATCGAACGCTCGAAAAGCACCCGGACGGTGCTGTTTTTTCGCGTCAGCACCAGCGGATAGGAGGCAAAGTCACTGATCTGCAGAACCGGCGCAGCATTGGCCAGCGGGTGGTCGACAGGAAAGAACGCACAGAGGCTATCGGACACATAATCCTCGACCTTGATCGTCCGGTCGGAACTGATGCGCGTGCCAATGCCGAAATCGACTTCTTCGGCTTTTACCAGCTTCATAATATCTTCACCGACGACATCCCAGACATTGATCTCGATGCCGGGGTTCTGATCGCGGAAAACCATGATCGCACGCGGCAGGAAACTTGCCGCAACCGATGGCAGGGCGGCGATCTTGACTATACCTCTGCGCGCATAGGTGAGGTCGGTTGCCGCGAGCAGGATCTCGTCCATGTTCATGGCGAGGCGTTCCATCAGCGGCAGGATGTTGCGCCCGGCCGGTGTCAGCTCGACGCGCCGCTTGTTGCGGTCGAATAGCTTGATGCCCAGCTGTTCCTCGAGTTGATTTATCTGCACCGTCAATGTCGGCTGGGAGACGTTCAGTTCCTGGGCCGCGCGGGTGAATTTCAAATGATGGACAAGGGCGAGAAAGGCGCGCACCTGGCGGGAGCTGGGAGGAAGTGCCATGGGAACCGGGCTCTTTCGCATAGACGTTTCATTTCGATCGCCTGAGGGCTGGCATTGCGAAATGCCGTCCGCCGAGGCGGGGGATCGAAATAATGGCTAAAGCATCGAGAGCAGGGGGAGATTGATCATTGTCATGAAACAGGAACAAATCTCACTGCGTCCTTATCCGGCGCAGACAGAAAGGGTCGCGGCAATGCAATGCCGCGGCCCTTGTTCAATTTCAGCCCTTGATAAACGCCAGCAGATCGGCGTTCAGGACGTCGGCGTTGACGGTGAGCATACCGTGCGAGAAGCCGGGATAGGTCTTGATCTGGCCGTTCTTCAAAAGCTTGATCGACTTCAGTGCCGCATCAGCGATCGGAACGATCTGGTCGTCTTCGCCATGCAGGACGAGCGTCGGTACGGTGATCGCCTTCAGGTCTTCCGTCTGGTCCGTCTCGGAGAAGGCCTTGATGCCGTCGTAATGTGCCTTTGCGCCGCCCATCATGCCCTGACGCCACCAATTCTGGATCACACCTTCCTGAACCTTGGCGCCGTCACGGTTGAAGCCATAGAACGGGCCGGCCGGAACATCGCGGAAGAACTGCGCGCGGTTGGCGGCAAGTGCAGAACGGAAACCGTCAAAAACTTCCATCGGCAGGCCTTCCGGATTGCTGTCGGTCTTCAGCATCAGCGGCGGGACGGCAGAGACGAGAACCGCCTTGGCGACACGGCCGGCCTTCTGGCCGTGCTTGGCCACATAACGGGCAACTTCGCCGCCGCCGGTAGAATGGCCGATATGGACCGCATTCTTCAGGTCCAGATGCTCGGCGACGGCAAATGCGTCGGCTGCATAATGGTCCATGTCGTGACCTTCGGAGACCTGGGCAGAACGGCCATGGCCACGGCGGTCATGGGCGACGACGCGATAGCCCTTGGAGAGGAAGAACAGCATCTGCGCATCCCAGTCGTCCGACGACAGCGGCCAGCCATGATGGAAAACGATCGGCTGGGCGTCCTTCGGGCCCCAGTCCTTGTAGAAGATTTCGACGCCGTCCTTGGTGGTTACATAAGCCATGGTCTTGTTTCCT
This sequence comes from Agrobacterium sp. Ap1, assembly GCF_017313375.1. Classification (NCBI taxonomy): domain Bacteria; kingdom Pseudomonadati; phylum Pseudomonadota; class Alphaproteobacteria; order Hyphomicrobiales; family Rhizobiaceae; genus Agrobacterium; species Agrobacterium sp. Ap1. The sequence goes on along the minus strand of NZ_JAFLMY010000007.1, from coordinate 157,301 downwards.
TCTGTGGGGTGCTTGGTGGATGCAGCATTGGCTGCAAGGGTGAACGAGGTTGGAATTGCGAGAGTTGCAGCAACGGCAGCTCCAGAGAGCAGAGCGCCGCGGCGAGTGAGGGGGAGGATCGTGTTGGTCATCTTGAACTCCGGGGGTGTCCGTGTGGTTTTGAAAGCCAAGGTATGCGTGTCTGATGCACCGAATATTGTCGAAAAATATTGCAGCCAACAATTGCATCAATAATTTCGAATTAATTGCGATTTTTGAAATTATCACGAGAGGCGGCGGACACCGCCTCTCCATCGCTGCTCAAGCCGTACCGGGCCGGTTGATTGTCAGGAAGTGACGCACGACGGGTTTTTCCGGGCCGCTGTGATAAGCGAGCACTTTCCCCTGCAGATCGGCATCGGCATTCGAGACCCGCTTGTGCTGGCGCAGATGCTCGGCCCAGGATTCGACCATGAACCATTCCACCAGTTTTTCCGGATCACCGCTGTCTTCGGTCACACCCCATCCATAGGCACCGTCTCGGCGGCGTTCCTGGGAAAGTTCGTCGAGAGCATGCAGGAAGGCGGTACGGTGGTGCTTTTCGACATGGTATTCGATGAGGATCAGCACAGGGCCGCGGTCATGGGCGACGGGTTCCGCAACAAGCGGCTCGGGCCAGTGGTTGGATGGGATCATGTCAGCATCGCCAGTCGGCAGTTTCAGGCGGTGCATGATCACGCCGGCGACGAGCAATCCGGCAGCGCCGATCAGCAGCGTTCCCTGAATGCCGGCAGCTTCAGCGACCGCACCCCAGCCAAGACTGCCTGCCGTCATCGCGCCGTTAAAGACGGTAAGGTAGACGGCAAGTCCGCGGCCACGCACCCAGTTGGGCAGGATGGATTGGGCAGCACCATTGAGTGTGGTGAGAGCCGTGATCCAGGCGGCACCGAGGAAGAGAAGAACGACGATGGCGAGCCATTTCGGAGGGGCGAGTGCAAGCGCTCCCATGACCAGAGCGGTGATGATAGCCGCACCGAGCAGAAGACCGTCGGCATCGAGACGCTGACGAAGCTTTGGCATGATCAGCGCACCGCCGATGGCCCCGGCACCCACCGCACCAAGCAGGATACCGTAGAAGCCTGCATCACCACCAAGCAATTGGCGGGCAACGAGCGGCAGGAGCGCCCAGACGGCACTGGCGAAGGCGAAGAAGATTGCAGCACGGGCGAGCACGACATGCAGCGGACGGCTGGCACGGGTGTATCGAAGGCCGGCACGGAATGCACCGAAGAAACCTTCTGCAAGTGCATCATTGGCGTTCTTTGCCCGCGGCCACCAGACGAGAGCGGCGATGACAACGATATAGCTCGCAACGTCCGCACCATAGGTGACACCTGCCCCGAAGGCGGCAAGCAGGAGACCACCGGCAGCCGGGCCGATCGACCGGGCGATATTGATGCCGAGTGAATTCAATGCCACGGCGCTTTTGACATCCTGTCGCGGCACGAGCTCGGGCACGATCGCCTGCCATGTCGGCCCCATCAGCGCGGCGCCGATGCCGCCGACGAAGGTGAGGGCGATCAACGAGCTGATCGACAGAAGGCCGGTATGGGCAAGCGCCATCAGCGTCAGGCTGACCGATGCCAGGAGGATCTGCACCGCGATGAGGAATTTGCGGCGATCGAGAATGTCGGTGAGCACACCCGCCGGGATGGCGAGCAGGAAGATCGGCAGGGTGCCCGCCGCCTGAACCATGGCGACCGCGGCCGGTGAAGCCGAAAGATCCGTCATCAGCCAGGAGCTTGCGACATCACGCATGAAGCTGCCGGTATTGCCGAGAACCGTTGCCGCCCAGAGGACTGCGAAGACCGGTTGGGCGAGCGGGGCAAAGCTGCCTCCGCCAGATTTGGAGGGTGCGGCGCTCATTTGCCTTGTCCTTTGGTAAGATCGATTGCGGCAACGATGACGAAAGCGCCGGCGAGGCCGAGATGTTCGAAGAAGGCATTGGTCGCCATCATGCGATCCATGCCGGGTGCCATTTCCCAGAAGCGAAGGGCAATAAAGGTTGCGAGAAGCGTGAAGCCCGACAGCGCAAGCGCGCCTGCCCAGCGCAGGAAGCCGGACACGACCATGGCGGAGGCCGTCAGTTCGAAGGCGATGACGGCAACGGCGAAGAAGCCGGCCGGATGCAGACCGAAATGCTCCATTTCGGCCAGAGCGCCGTTAAAATCGAAGATCTTGGTCAGCGGGCCCTGGATATAGGCGGCGCAGAGCGCCAGAAGCGCGATGCTGCGCGTCGCAGGGGCGGTGACTACACGGGCGAGCAATGTGCCCGGGCGCGTTGCGGCTGGAGAATGATCGGTCATGTCTGCTCCTCTTAAGGTTTGGCCGGTCGAACCGAGCGGCGCTGTTGTCTGTTGATGGAGCGATATTGGCCGGAAAGATTGCCGCCAACAATTGCAGTAAAAATTCAGATTTAATTGCAAAAATCGCAATTAAATCTATCGAATAGGCTGTCACCTAGGACAGAAAGGCCCCTCCCCACCCTCCCCACAAGGGGAGGGCTTAACCCAGCTGATCCGCCGAAGCTCAATCGAGTCAGGCGCTTGCGGTTGGTTTTCTCCCCCCTTGTGGGGGAGATGGCCGGCAGGCCAGAGGGGGGTGCTTCTTATCCGACAGCCCTATGCCCCGGCCTCACACCGCCCAGCAGGAGCATCCGAGCGCACCGAAGAAGCCCTTCATGTCGGCGATCGGCAGTTTCGAGGTCCAGGCACCGGCGTGGTCATGACCATGGACACCGCAATCGCTGGCGCAGCCGCATGTAGAGATCGCCGTGCGACGCAGCGAGCGGGCGCCGGCACCATCAGGCTCGCCCCAGGCGGCATAACCGCCGAACTTTCGCACCGGAGACCAATCCGGCATGGCCGGCGGGATGTTGCTTTCGTCGAGCGTCTTGAAGTCGCCGGAGCCGTACACGATCTTGCCGCCCACCATGGTCAGATCCGACGTCAGGAACGAGATCTCGTCCTCGGCGCAGGCGAAGAAGTCCTTGCTCGGCACGACGAGATCGGCGAACTGACCCTTCTCGATACGGCCCTTCTTGCCCTCCTCGTTCGAGAACCAAGTGACCTTTTCCGTCCACATGCGAAGCGCGGTCTCGCGGTCGAGGCAATTGGCGCGCGGATAGAGCTGCATGCCGCCGACGGTCTTGCCCGTCACCATCCAGGAGAGCGATACCCATGGATTGTAGGAGGCGACCCGGGTGGCGTCGGTGCCGGCGGAGACGTTGACACCCTTGTCGAGCATGCGCTTGATCGGCGGCGTGGCCTCGGCAACACCGTGGCCATAGCGCTCGACGAAGTATTCGCCCTGATAGGCCATGCGGTGCTGCGTGGCGATGCCGCCGCCAAGCGCCGCGATGCGGTCGATCGAACGCTCGGAAATGGTCTCGGCATGGTCGAAGAACCAGTTGAGGCCTTCCAGCGGAATGTCCTTGTTGACCTTCTCGAACACATCCAGCGAACGAGAGATGGTTTCGTCATAGGTGGCGTGCATGCGCCACGGCCAGCGGTTTTCGGCCAGAACCCGCACCACCTCCTCGAGCTCGCCCTCCATCTCCGGCGCCATTTCCGGGCGCGGCTGGCGGAAATCCTCGAAATCTGCGGCGGAGAACACCAGCATTTCGCCGGCGCCGTTGTGGCGGAAGTAGTCGTTGCCCTGCTTGTATTTGACCGACGACGTCCAGTTGAGGAAGTCTTCCTTTTCCTGCTTCGGCTTCTGCGTGAACAGGTTATAGGCCAGGCGGACGGTCATCTGGTTCTCGTCGGAGAGCTTCTGGATGACCTCGTAATCGTCGGGATAGTTCTGGAAGCCGCCGCCGGCATCGATGACGCCGGTGACGCCGAGGCGGTTCAGCTCACGCATGAAATGGCGGGTGGAGTTGACCTGGTAGTCGAGCGGCAGCTTCGGCCCCTTGGCCAGCGTCGAATAAAGAATGCCGGCGTTCGGCTTGGCTAGCAGCATGCCCGTCGGGTTGCCATTGGCGTCACGGGTGATCTCGCCGCCGGGCGGGTTCGGCGTATCACGGGTGTAGCCGACGGCGCGAAGGGCGGCGCCATTGAGCAGAGCGCGGTCATAGAGATGCAGGAGGAAAACCGGGGTATCAGGCGCGATCGCGTTGATCTCCTCGATCGTCGGCAGGCGCTTTTCGGCGAACTGGTTTTCGGTAAAGCCGCCGACAACGCGCACCCACTGCGGCGCAGGCGTAATCGCCACCTGACGCTTGAGCATGTCCATCGCATCCGCCAGCGAGCGGACGCCATCCCAGCGCAACTCCATATTGTAGTTGAGGCCGCCGCGCACGACGTGGGTGTGGTTGTCGATCAGGCCGGGCAGGACGCGCTTGCCCTTGAGATCGACTATCTTCGTGTCGGGACCGGCAAGCGCCATGATCTCGGCATCGGTGCCGACCTCCTGGAATAGGCCATCCTTGATGGCGATGGCCGTAGCATTTGGATTGGTGCGGTCGAGCGTGGTGACCCGGCCGTTATGAAGAATGGTGTCGGGATTCATCGTATCGGTTCCGGTTTTGACGGGATCGGCAGCGCGGGCCGACGAGAAAAGCGAGGGAAAGGCGAGGCTGGACGCCGCGCCGAGAAGGGTCCGGCGCGTCGGCATCAGCCTTGCTCCTTGGTCGATGAGATCTGGCTACCGGCGATATCGGCAGTGCGCTCATTGCCCTTGGGCAGATGACCGAACATGTGCGGCTTGATCTGCTGGATCCACGAGATCGCCGCGGGCTCCTTGGCCAGAAGCGTTTTCGCCAGGGGAATGATCTGTTCGCCGACGAGAATGCCGAGCAGGCCGACCAAAGCGATGACCGGCGGGGCGGGCGAGCGAACGTTGAGCAGGCTGTAGACGATGCCGACCAGCAGACCGGCGCCGAGAGACAGAAGATAGACTTTCATGGGGAAACCTCCTCGGTGACAGAAAACCGCTCCGATCAGGGGCTATCGGAGCGGTCTCATCGGGCCTTACTTGTTGGCGGGGTTCGGGCCGATGCGCTTGCCGTGGGTGACGCGCTCGGCAGCGTCGTGAACCATGGTATAGGCGTAATCGATGCCCATGCCGTAAGCGCCGGAATGTTCCTTGGCGAGCGAGGTGACGGCATCATAGGTTTCGCGGTGCGCCCAGTCGCGCTGCCATTCGAGCAGGACCTGCTGCCAGGTGACGGGGATGACGCCTGCCTGAACCATGCGGTCCATCGCATACTTGTGGGCGTCGGACGTGGTGCCGCCGGAGGCGTCTGCCACCATGTAGATTTCGAAGTCGGAACGGTCGTTCATTGCAGACAGGGCGAAGGTCGTGTTGCAGACTTCGGTCCACAGGCCCGAAACGACGATCTTCTTGGCGCCATTCGCTGCGTTCTTGTCGAGTGCATCGCGAACATTCTGGTCGTCCCAGGAGTTCATCGAGGTGCGCTCGAGGATATCGTTTTCAGGGAAGACCGACAGCAGTTCCGGGAACGTGTGGCCGGAGAAGGAAAGGGTCTCGACCGTGGTGATGGTGGTGGGAACGCTGAAGATCTTGGCAGCCTTGGCGAGGCCGACGACATTGTTCTTCAGCACCTGGCGGTCCATGGACTGGACGCCGAAAGCCATCTGCGGCTGCTGGTCGATGAAGATAAGCTGGCTGTTCTTCGGGGTCAGGACTTCGAGCTTGGACATTTCAGGTTCCTCTTGGCGTTTGTTGAACCGCTGATGCGGCAGGTTTTGACTTGGCAGCAGCACCCCGCCGGGCGCCGGGGTGTCGGCGCTCGTTTCAGGAGTTCTCAAGTTTTCGGAGCCTTTCAGGCTTTGCCGCTCCGTTCACTCTCGTTCATCTTGGCTGCTGAGAAGGAACCTAAAGCGATTTTGAAATTCACGGAATTGCAATATTAATTACGAATGAATTACGATTTTCGAAACAATGTAGTTGCACCTTCTCTACAGCTCGCATCGTTGGCCGTCACCAAACACTCATTCGGCAGCTCTGCGGAAAATTGCTTAATTGCCGGCAAGGGTCTTGTCTTAAAGTCCTGCGGATTGAACGTAAGGAACGTTAGTTTGACAGACGGCAAAAACGGCCGCGGGGCTGCAAACCTCAGCGCCGGCGGACTATAGCGTTTAAATCAGCGGCTTCCGCTCAGGCGTTCCGCCGCCAGTGCCCAGGTGTTGTTCCCACGACATTGGTGAAAACGCGGGTAAAGTGGCTCTGGTCAGCGAAACCGCAAGCGATTGCCACTTCGGACAGCGGAGCTTCCGAACCCTTCAACAGTTCGCGTGCACGCATTATCCGCTCATTGAGGAGCCATTGATAGGGTGTCACACCGGTGGTTTCGCGAAAGGCGCGGATAAAATAGCCGCGCGAGAGATTGCAGGCACGCGAGACATCCAGAATGGATATGTCTCCATCGAGGTTTTCGAGCAGGAGGTTTTTGGCCAGCGCCTCGTGTGAACGCGACAGTTTCCTCGACCGCAGCGAACTTGCCGGGGTCCTGCTGCCGTAACGCTGGACCAGATGCGTTCCGATCGCCGCTGCTAACTGATCGACAAACAGCTTGCTCGCTTCCTCGGGACGCTCCAACGCTGGGATGAGCGCGCGCACCAGGTTGGCAAGCACCGGGTCGATCGACGCAGTTTCCGCCTCCAGCATCGTGACGCCGGAAAAATCGGATTCTTGCGCGATCTTTCTCAGCGACGCAGGGGAAATCTCAAGCAGGAGCATGTCGAATGCCCCGACGAGATCGGCCCTGTAGGGCTCGGCGAGATTGCGGATGTAGAGCGAATTTTCTTCAAACGCGTGGGTGGTCGAATGATGTTCGTGGAAGATCCGGCGTGTGTGACCGGCAAGCGTAGATATGCCGATGGCAAAACCACGATCGCTGGCAGGCGTTACGACCTGCTCGATCCTGTTCTCACGCGTGCCCTTGCGGAAAAAAGAGATATCCGCCCCCTGGAGAGATTGATCCTTGTAGAGTTTGTCGAAAGGGCATCCGAAACTGTCGGTTTTCTGGCCGGCAGAATATTTCGACCCGCTAATGGATTTACGGAGCAAGGGGCACTACTTTCTCTTTCAACCGCTTATGGGTGACACGCTATTTGATGCCATGGCTGCGAGATTTAGTCTATTCCGTTCTATACCGCACATGATTGTCGATTATGATTGATTACGCCATACCGCTTCAGTCGAAATGGCTAACTGGACCCTGCAACCTTTCTCAATACCCGCCACGAACGGCACAGAAGCTGCCGATACGGGAACAAGCGAGACGCATGTGAGTGAAGCATTGCCGGTCGGCGAGAGGATTGCTGAATATTTCGGGACAGACAATGCCCGATTGATGATGACGAGACCGCTGCGGCGAGCGGAGCTTTCGATTACTCATCTCTGGCGGAATTATGAGGATGGTGACCAGCCGGTTATCCTGCCGGCTGACGATGCCTTTCTCGTCGTTCTCTATCTGACCGATGTCGAGCATCGCGATGTCTGGCCGGACAGGCCTGCGGCACCGATAAAGTCTTATCCGAAAGGCTCCATCTGCCTGATCAGCCTGAGACAGGGAGCGGGCATTGCGATACGCGGCGGCTTCGAAGCGCTTGTCTTCCATATTCCACGTCAGCACCTGGTGGAACTTGCCGACGAGGCGGGCGAACCGCGCGTCGAAGATCTGTTGATCTGTCGGGGGATCGAGGACCGGACGGTGCAGAATATCGGCGCGGCCCTGATGCCGCTTTTCGATATGGCCGACGATGTGCGAGACCGGCTGCTTGTGCATGTGGCGCTGGCGTTCAACGCCCATATTGCCAAGCGCTACGGACGCTCCCGGCATAAACATTGAAACGCCGCGGTCACTGGGACACGCGGCGTCTCAATTTTTGTTGTTCTACCAGCCGTTACGCGGCCAACGGCTCAAGATTGGCCTCAATGCGGTCGCGGAAGGGCTCGTACTGGGTCGGCAGCTTCAGCACTTCGCCGAGATGAGCCGTGTCTTCGTCACGGTTGAAGCCAGGCTCGTTCGTGGCAATCTCGAACAGCACGCCGCCCGGCGTGCGGAAGTAGATCGCCCAGAAATAGTCACGGTCGATGACCGGCGTCACCTGATATCCAGTATCCATCAGCGCCTTCCTGACTTCGAGCTGCTTTTCGCGATTGTCGACGGCAAAGGCGATATGATGCACCGATCCTGCACCCTGACGGGCAAATGGCGTCTTCGGCAGGGAGACGAGATCGATCGTATCGGCACCGTTGCCACCGGGGATGATGAAGCGCGTAACATCGCCTTCCGTCTCGGCACGCTGATAGCCCATGAAGCCGATCAGTTCTTCCGTCGCCGCCGTGTCATGCAGGTTGAAACGTGCACCGGCAAAACCGCGGATCGCCGCATCATCGGGGATCCCTTCCGCAAGCCAGGGCTTACGGCTGTCATCGGCCGATTCGATCAATGCCAGCGCATCGCCATCCGGCCCCATGAAGCGCAACCGGTTGGAACCGAAGACGGTATCGGTTTCAAGCCCGCTGACGCCCTGTGCAGCAAAACGCTCCTGCCAGAATTTCAATCCGCCCTTGGGGATCGAAAACTGGGTTTCGCCGACTTCGCCGACGCCCGGGCGGCCAAGCATCATGTGCTGGAACGGGAAATAAGTCATGACCGTGCCGGCCGAGCCTTTTTCGTCACCGTAATAGAGATGGTAGACGCTCGGGTCGTCGAAATTGACGGTCTGCTTCACCCGGCGCAGGCCGAGCGTTTCGGTGAAGAAGCGGTTGTTCTGACGGGCATCCGACGCCATAGACGTGACGTGGTGCAGTCCCTTGATATCCTTGATCATCTGAGTGCCTTTCTTTCTGGGCGTTCGTCTGTGTTCGTGGACAGAGATTTAGGCCGATTGATCAGCGTGCGGAATTGCAATATTGCTTTCGATTGAGTTGCAATTTTTGAAATAATCAGATGAACGATTACAAAGCCCTCAGGATCTTTCTGCTTGCCGCCGAAAAGCGAAATTTCGCCCAGGTGGCCCGCGAACTCGACATGACGCCGGCGGCGGTGACGCGCGCCATTGCGGCACTGGAAACCGATCTCGGCGTTCAGCTTTTCGTCAGAACCACAAGGCAGGTTTCACTGACGACGGACGGCGCGGTTTTTGCGGCGCAGGTCCAGCCGGCCATAGAGTCGCTTGAAAATGCCCGCCGGGATGTGATGAACGCCCACAAGACCGATGAGGGACGACTGCGGATCAGCGCGCCCACATGGTTCGGCAAGGCAGTGCTGCCGCCGATCCTCTCCGGTTTCAAGGAACGGTATCCGAAGATGAGCTTCGAGATCTCGCTCTCCGATGGTCTCGTCAACATCGTCGACGACGATTACGATCTGGCGATCCGTATCTCGTCGCAACCGTCAGACAAATTCACCATCTGGCGCAAAATCCGCGTCGTGCCGCGCATTCTGGTCGCGGCCCCCGGCAGCCGGTTTGTCGACATGCAGCATCCGAGCGAGCTTTCGCCTGACGATTGTCTTGCCTATAGCGGCGAGAGCCGGCGGGAGAACTGGGTTCTGTCGGATGGCGGGTCGAGCATGACGATCTCAGCCGGTCGGGCTTTCAGCGCCAATAATGGCGAAGTGCTTGCAGACATGGCGGCCGATGGCGCCGGTGTTGCGATGCTGCCCGGCTTCCATATTGCCGAACATCTGAGAACCGGTCGCCTCGTTCATGTGCTGCAGGGCTGGGCACCGCCGGAACTTTGGCTGACGCTTTATTATCCGCCCTATCAAGCCCTGCCACCGCGCATCGCCTCCTTCTCGAAATTCTTCGAGGAGCAGGTTGCGTCCTACATGGTCATGCTCGATTGAGGATCGACCTGCGACCGGGCTAAATTCCCAATCCGGCCGCACGGGTGCGATGCACGCCTTGCGGCGCGAAGGCGAATTGGTCCTTGAGGCCGAGAAGATCGGCGGCCAGATGCAGGGTCGAAAGCCACATTTCGGTGCCCTGCAGGCCGGCCTGCTGACCATCCGCGAAGGCGAAACCCGTTCCCGCCTGCCAGCGCTCCGGCGCACGCAGGATGATGGTTTCCGCAATGGCTTCCGCCTGGGCGCGCATGAAATCCGTTTGTTTCAGGCAAAGCCAGAGCGGGTGGATCGTATCGAGCAGGTTGCAGGCGTTGTAGTTTTCGGCGGAAAAGCCCTCATAATTCCGATAATGGGCCAGAACCGAATTGATCGCAGCCTCCGGATGCGGAACAGGCAAACCGAATTGCGCATAGCTTCCGCGTGTGAGGCGATAGAAACCGTTGATCGGCTGGAGAAGCCCCTGCTCCGCAGTCGGCCCGCCCCAAAGGCCGGTGGCGCGGTCGACATGGGTTGCCAGCCATCCGAACAGAACCTCTCGTCCCCTGCCTCGCCCCTTGCCACTTTCGAAATAGCGCGCATTGAAATAGAGCGCCGTCGCGATGCCATCGATGCGATCGCCACAGCGCCAGGCTCGGTTCTTCCACGGCAATGCGTCCAGCCAATCACATAGGGAAACCACATCCATCTCAGCACTGGCGATCGGATATTGCGGTTTGGACCCAAGAATTTCGAGGGCGTAGCCGACTGCCAGCACGTTATAGAGTGAGAGGTTATCCTCCAGAACCGGCAGAGACGGATCGGCGGGTGTGTAGGGATCGGGAAACAACCCGGTCTGCGAGTCCTGCATCGATTGCAGGCGATCGAGGATCGCCTTTGCCTCGTCGCCGGAAGGCGGAGTACCAAAACCTGCGGCAATTTCGATCGCGTCGCATTGATGCCGCGCACTCTCGCTGGCGACACCGCTGGCATCCGGCGAGACATAACCTTCAGGCCGGCGATAGTGGCTCAGAACGTCCCGCCACTGGCTTTCCGCCATGTCGCTGATCGAACGAAGTGCTTTTTCCACCTCGCTCCGGCGGGATTTCGCAGATACCGGCTTTTCCCCACGACGGCGGACAAGCTTTGCGGGCACGCCGGCCATGATCGCCAGCGGCGGCACATCCTTGTTGACGACAGCACCCGCCGCGATCACCGCTCCATTGCCGATCGTCACGCCATCGAGAACGACTGCATTGGCGCCGATCCATACATCGTCGCCGATGACGATACCCTTGATCTCGTGCGGCTGGTCATTGATGGGCGTATCCGGGTCATCGAAGCCGTGATTGAAGCCGACGATCGAGACTAGCGAGGCAATACGTACGCCGTCCCCGAAACGAACCTTTCCCGAAATGCAGACATAGGCATTGACCGAGCAGTTCGAGCCGAGTTCGATATCTCCGCGAACGAGCGCATTGGCCGCAATCCAGGACCGGTGGCCGACGGTGAGCGACGTGGTGAAGATGCGGGCGTCTTTGGCTATATAAGCCGTGTCGGCAATCTGCGCATTGGCGGAGCGCGCAAGCTTCTGCTTCAACGCCCTTTGGTCGGCACTGTCGGTTTCGGCCGGTTGGCGCTCCCAGGTCATGAATTCCAGCCGCGCCTTGCGCTTCATAACCCCCTCGTCAGCATCAGGATCTGCGTGCGTTGCGTGGTTCATCCGATTTTCCTATTCATGCCTGCAGCATCAAGTTCAGTCTGCCGGAGCAACAAGTGTCAGCCCAGGATCACCTGCGGCTCGCTCACTCCGCGCACCGAGACTTTGCGCTCGAAGGTCATGCCGGCCAGCGGCTCGGCCTCGCGCGCTTCGGCGCTCATGCCCTGACAGGCCGATGTGGCAAAAAGGCTCTGCATATCCGCACCGCCGAAAGCCGGGCACGATATGCGCGTCGCCTCGAAATATTCGGCAGCGATCTCCTCTCCGCTGTCCCATGCGTAACAGGCAACGCGGCGCCCGCCCCACTGGGCACTCCACAGATTGCCGGCGGCATCGATCACCGCGCCATCCGGATTGAGACCGGCCCCGGTCAGGTCGACGAACAGATCCGGCTCGCCCGACGGCCAACCCTGCTCATCCAGCCGGACGCGCCAGATCTTTTTCAGGCGGGTATCGGAGAAATAGGCGAGCGAGCGCTCTGCGTCGAAGCAGATGGCATTGGTGATGCTGATCCTGTCGAAGACAATGCGGAACTCGCCGCGCCAGTAGCGCCAGATTGCCCCGGCTTCCTGTTCCGAGCGCTTGCCCATCGTGCCGATCCAGAAACCGCCATAGGGGTCTGCTCGCCCGTCATTGGAGCGCAGGCTTGGATCATGCGGGAATGCAGCCACAGACGCGCGCTTTCCCGACACGAGATTGAAGCTCGAAAGGCCGCTCTCTCCCGCAATCAGCAATTCATCGGTGGAAAGCCAGCCGGCCGCCGACACGTTTTCACCGAATGCCCATTCAAGCGGCTTGTCGCCGTCCCGGCTCAGGAGCAGATTGTTGACGATATCGAACCAGAAAAACTGCTGACGCTGCGGATGCCAGAAGGCACCCTCCCCGAGTTCGCAACGACGCTGATCGAAAATGTCATTCATGGCCATGACGCCTGCATCCTCCCGAAATGCTGCCGCGCATGTCATCATATGACTAAAATGGCTGCGCTCGATTTCGAGAGATACAGCAGACAAATACCTGCGTCCAGCTTTCGTTTCCCTCAACTTAAAAGCGTCAATTGGACGCAAAACCTCTGGAGATCATCTTTCTGCGATTGATAATAATTGAAATTTGTCATACCTATTTAGGAAGCATGCGGATATGTCGGAAATCGGTTCGACCTATCCGCGGTATCGCGAGGAACAGCTGTGACGGTCCAGACCAAGGTTCGGCAAAAGGGACCGGGATCACTGGTTTCAAAAGTGGGGGCAAGCCTACGGCACGCCATTTCGAGCGGGCAGTATTCGCCCGGGCAGAAATTGCCGAGCGAGGTGGAGCTGACCGAAACCCACAAGGTGAGCCGCACGGTCATTCGTGAGGCCGTTGCCGCGCTCAAATCGGATGGCATTGTCGAGGTCAGGCAAGGTGCAGGTATTTTCGTGCTCGATCCAGCCTTTCAGATGACACCGGCCCGAATTGTCGACAAGGCACGCGTATCGTCCGATCTCGAAGTGCTGGAAGTCCGCGCACCTTTGGAAATCGAGGCGGCCGGCCTTGCCGCTGCGCGTCGCTCGCCCGCGCAGGAAGAGGCGATCTTCGAATGTCACAGGCAGGTCCTGCGCTGCATCGAGGAAGATGAATCGATCCGTGAGGCCGATCTGGCGCTTCACGTTGCAATCGCCGAGGCGACCAACAATCCGCTGTTTCGCCAGCATCTGGAATTTCATGGCACCGCCGTCATCCCTCAATCACGCCCGCTGCCGGACCCGGATTTTGCCGAGCAGACCGCCTATCGCCGCCTGATACACAAGGAACACGAAGCTATCGTCATGGCGATTTCAGATCGCGACGAAGAGGCCGCACGCAACGCCATGCGCGACCACCTGAGAGGCAGCCAGGCCCGCTATCGCGAACTGCTACGCAACTCGCGTGCCATCCCCGGCTGACCCTCGCTGACCAACCGGGACTAACGATAGGCTCAGCCTATATCGCGACCCCATACTTCGATCTGCGTCAATGCCGGGAAGGGCGACGGGTCCTCGGCCTTGATCAGGCTATGCAGCTTGACCCACTCCACCTGCTGTTCTTCGATCCTGAAACTCTGCGCATTGCCGGTTTTCACCAGAGGAAAGCTGTGTACCTGTCCGCTCGAGAGCGTGACGCTGGCATTTTTCCACCAGGCATCATGCGGGAAATCGGCACGCAGATAGAGTACGATCTCGTCCACCTTGACGGGCCGGCCGAACTCGACCGTCAGTTCCGCTGCCGGGTCCATGTTGATGCCCCAGCTGGTATAGGGCCAGCGGCCATGGTCATCATTGGCCTTTTCGCCATCGATGGCATTTCGGGCGGCAAACTGGGTCTCGCCGCGGGTCTGGACGTTTGCTTCTGCATGCGGAAACAGCGTTTTATTGCCCTTGTCATCCCACGGATTGAGCGCGAGATTGCGGCGCTGCGCCACCTCTTCCGGGCGCGCCTTGCGGACATGCAGGCGATGTAGCTCGCCATCGAAAGCGCGGGGCGAATAGGGCGCACGGCGGATATCGAAGGGAACAGCGAGAGCGTAATCCCTGCCCTTCAGGTAGACGAGTGTCGGGCTCATCGCATCATCGAGCGCAAGCACGACATGCCCCGCTTCCGAGGCTTCGACAACCACATAATCCCCATCTTCGTAGGCGCCGCGAAAGATCAGAAACGCTTCGTCGCCATTTGCCGCCTCAGCGCGTACCACGCCGCTCGCGCCGATCACCTTCAGTCTCAGTTCCATTCCGTCCTCCTCAGACGATCTGCAATTTCAGCTGCTTGCCGATAAGCGGAATGCGCAGCCGATAAATTTTCGAGGGCCATGAAATCGCCAGGCGAGCATCGTCGATCTCGATCGCCTCGATCTCGACTTCTCCGCCTCCCTCGATCTCGATGCGGCCCAATTCGCCCACATGAACCGAATCGCCACGAAGAACCGGCTCATCGCAGGTCATCAGCGACAGGACAGCGGGCAAGTCTCCATCGTGGACATCGGCGATCTCCACACCATGGCCGCGGCGCAGGGAAACCTTGCGGCGATAGGCGCGCAGCCTTGCCTCTTGCGGATAGGCAGCGGCGATATCGAGCGAGATCTCCGCAACTTCGGCCGAAAATTCCGCCTGCATGTCGCGCGCGGCAAAGGCCGCACCGTCCGACTGCATAACACCACCGAATGTCGGAAGATTGTGGAAGGCGGACTGCATCGTCCAGATCTCGTAACGCCAGGACGAAAACGTCCTCGCCGTATAGGTCTCGACACCGACATCGATCAGGAACGGCTGACCGTCCTTGTAGAGTGTGACGCTGCCGACATCGTTGTGATTGTGGCTTTCGCCATTATTTCCGCCCTTGACCGCAAGCGCAAAACGATCGTCGCGGGCAATATACAGTCCGATACCGGGATAGGCGGCATCGCCAGCAGGCTGCGCCGATGCATCAGGTCTGGCCACATTGGTCAACAGCTCCTGAACGCGATACCAGAGGTTCCATTCTTCCGGCAGATGCGGCGCTACGCTTGTTGCGCGATCCCTTGCTGCAAAGTCCGCAAGCGCATCCGATCCGACAGCCTTGCCGAACAGATATTCGCGAGCTGTGCAGGGATCTATGACGGCAGCGGAATCGGCGAAATTGAAATAATAGCGGCCGTCCACATGCATATGGAGTATGTATTCCGCCATGTTGCGGATCTTCGGTGCACCCCAAAGCAACAACATGGAGCCGGGCGCGACCGTATCCAGGATCGTCATGGCGCCGAACATGCAAAGAGCGGCGTGCCGGTAATAGACCACGCCCTCCTCGCAGGCGCCGTCTTCCGCATAATCCTTGATGAAGCAATCGAGGCTGCCGAGCGCTTTTTCCACGACACGGCGCTTCAATTGATCATCGGTATCGAGACTGAAGGTCGCGAGGAGAACGTTCTGGGTAATCCAGGCCGTCCAGTTGTTCATGCGCTCCGCACCGTTGCCCATCCACCAAAAATGAGTCCCGAGATAGGGGGCGAGAATTCGAACATGCACTTCATGTTCGATGCGGCGTCGGACGATGGGGCTGACCTCATCCAGCGGCCCGCCGAGGAGAGCGGCCACGGTGGCGAGCAAAGCACCGGTTTCGGCGGCGAAAAGATCGATGACCGGACGCTCGACATCCGGCAAGGCATGGCGCACGCCGCCGCGCTCATAGGAATTATGCGCCGGAAGCTGCCAGCCGCTTTCCTCACAGATCAACATGACGCCATCGACGATCGACGGCAAAAAGCGGCCTGCGCCCTCGACCAGTTCGCCAAGCACAAGATCGTTCAGCATCCGCCGACGGGAGAAATACAGCGCCTCGAAATCCGCCCTGTTGCCGGTAATCGAGAATTGCCGGTAGTCCTCGGCCCTGATCACCGACCATCTGCGACCGGATGCCGCTTCGGCATCATTGAGCACATGCGCCTTCAATTCATCGGCGACGCCCCGCCATGCATTTCGATCATCAAATCGAGCACCGGGGAGAAACTCTGGGAAAACCGAAGGGATGTGCGCTGCAGCCTCGCGAAACATCGTTTCCTCCTGCCATCAAAACTGCGTGAGACATCGCCTATCATATGTATTTTGGCTTTTCTACAGAATTCATATTATCCATTTAGAAGTTGTTTGACCAATGTCGTGGATATGATATGTCGATCGTGGGAGGAGGCACGGAAGGCAGATCAATTTTTTGCCGTGCATCTGCGGATAGGCTCACGAAGAAGCGTTGTCTGCGGCATCTTTTCTCGGAGGAGTATGATGGCTAACTCTACCTTTGCCGCCGGCGACACGCCGATCGTGACGAGACGACGCAAGGTCGTGTCCAGACGTCGTCGCAGGGCGCAGGACGCGCTCGTCGCCTATTCCTTCATTGCCCCGAATTTCCTAGGCTTTGCCGTCTTCACGCTTGGCCCGATTCTGTTCGCCTTCGTGCTGGCCTTCATGCACTGGGACGGCAGCAATGCCATGACCTTTGCTGGCCTCGACAATTTCTGGCGACTTTTCGAGGACAAGGCGTTTATCGCCGCCTTTTGGAACACGATCATCTATACGGTGGTCTCAGTGCCAGCGACGCTTGCCTGCGCGCTCGGCCTTGCCATCCTTCTGAACCAGAAAATCCTCGGTCGCGACTTTTTCCGCACCGCGATGTTTTTCCCCTACGTCGCCTCGCTGGTAGCTGTGGCAGTCGTCTGGAACATGATCTTCAACCCCGAAATGGGGCCGGTGAACATGCTTCTCTACACGCTCGGGCTTGACCCGAAGGATATGCCAGGCTGGGCCGCCGACCGCCACTGGGCGATGGTCACCGTGATCCTGTTCGGCGTGTGGAAGAGCATGGGCTATTTCATGGTCATCTATCTGGCCGGCCTGCAGGGCATCAATTCCGAGCTCTATGAGGCCGCCGATCTCGATGGCGCCAATGCCTGGCAGAAATTCCTTTATGTCACCGTGCCGCAGCTGGGCCCGACGACCTTCTTCGTCACCGTGATGCTGACCATCCAGTCATTCAAGGTGTTCGACCAGATCTACATGATCACGCAGGGCGGTCCCGGCACCTCGACCCTCGTACTCGTCTATCACATCTATAACGAGGCATTCGTCTCCTGGGATCTCGGTTATTCCAGCATGATCGCGCTCGTCCTGTTCTTCCTCGTGCTGGGTATCACCGTCATCCAGTTCCGCCGCCAGAAGGAGGACTGAGCCATGCGTATTGCCGGCCAGAAACTCACCGGGAAACTCGCCGCCATCTATATGACGGTGATCCTGATCACCATAATCATGCTGCTTCCCTTCGCCTGGATGCTGTCGGCCTCGCTGAAACTGAGCAGCGAAGTCTTCGTCTTCCCGATCGAATGGATCCCGTCCAACCCGCAGTGGCAGAACTACGTCGATATCTGGACTAAGATTCCGCTGGCGCTGTTCATCTACAACACATCCAAGCTGACGATCATCGTCACGCTGATGCAGCTGTTCACCTCAAGCTTCGCGGCCTATGCCTTTGCCAAGCTGGACTTCCCCTACAAGAACGCGCTGTTCCTGGGCTATATCGCCACCATCGCCATGCCATGGCAGGTCTACATGGTGCCGCAGTTCCTGCTGATGCGGGAGTTCGGCCTCAACAACACGCACCTGGCGCTGATCTGCCTTCAGGCCTTCACCGCCTTCGGCGTGTTCCTGATGCGCCAGTTCTACATGTCGATCCCGACCGAGCTTTGCGAAGCAGCCCGTATCGACGGCATGAACGAATACCAGATCTGGGCTAAGATCATGCTGCCGCTCTCCAAGCCGGCACTTTCCACGCTGACGATCTTCACCTTCGTCACCACCTGGAACGATTTTCTGGGGCCGATGATCTACCTGACCAAGACCGAGTTGAAGACCATCCAGATCGGCCTGCGCATGTTCATCTCGCAATATTCGGCCGAATACGGGCTGATCATGGCCGCCTCCGTGGTGGCGCTGATCCCGGTCCTGATCGTCTTCCTGTCGCTGCAACGCTTCTTCGTCGAAGGCGTCGCATCCTCCGGTCTGAAGGGTTAAGTTCATGAATGCCGTTTCCTCCATCGCTCCGCAGCCGATTACCGATGAAGAGGTGAAAGCTGCTCTCGACGTCGCTGTGGCGCAGATCCGTCGCAATCTGACGGAATTTACCTACAGCGCCCAGAACCATTCGAGCGTGAACAATTTCTACCCGCCCGTTGCCAACAACCAGTGGACTGCCGGTTTCTGGCCGGGCGAAATCTGGCTGGCCTTCGAGCATACCGGCGACAAGACCTTTCAGTATGCGGCGCAGATCCAGGTGCAGAGCTTTCTGCACCGGATCGAAAACCGCATCGAAACCGACCACCACGACATGGGCTTCCTCTACTCGCCTTCCTGCATCGCCGCATGGAAACTGGTGGGGGATGAGGATGGTCGCAAGGCAGCGCTGCTGGCCGCCGACCAGCTGATCGAGCGTTACCAGCCGATCGGCCAGTTCATTCAGGCCTGGGGCCGCAAGGGCGTGTCGGAGGAATACCGCTACATCATCGATTGCCTGCTGAACCTGCCGCTGCTCTATTGGGCAACCGAACAGACCGGCGACCAGAAATACCGCGATATCGCGCTGATCCATGCTCGCACGACACTGAAAAACTCTGTGCGGCCGGATGATTCCACTTACCACACATTCTATATGGACCCGGTGACCGGCGCGCCGGTGCGCGGCGCCACCAAACAGGGTTATGCAGACGACAGTTTCTGGGCGCGCGGTCAGGCCTGGGGCGTAGCCGGCATGGCGTTTTCCTATCGTTACGAGCGCATCGACGAATATCGCGACACGTTCGACCGGCTTCTGGCTTTCTATCTGAACAAGCTTCCGGCGGACATGGTGCCCTATTGGGACATGGTGTTTTCCGACGGCGACAACGAACCGCGCGACACGTCGGCGGCCTCGATCGTTGCCTGCGGTCTTCTGGAAATGGCGGATCTTGTCGGTGGCGAGGCGGCCGATCGTTACCGCGATCTCGCCCGCCGGATGATCAAAAGCCTTGCCGATCATTACGCCGTGAAAGATCCCGCGATTTCGAACGGGTTGGTCCTGCACGGCACCTATTCCAAAAAATCTCCCTACAACACCTGCCGCGGCGAAGGCGTCGACGAGTGCGTGTCCTGGGGTGACTATTATTACATGGAAGCCCTGACGCGTCTGTCGCGTTCGTGGTCTTCATACTGGTGAGAGAGTAAACCGATGGCCAGCATTTCACTGAAGAAATTGAACAAGACCTACGGTGCACTGACCGTTGTTCATGACATCGATCTGGAAATCGCCGACAAGGAATTCATCATTCTGGTCGGCCCGTCCGGTTGCGGCAAATCCACGACGCTGCGCATGATCGCAGGTCTCGAGGAAATCTCCGGCGGCGAACTGATCATCGGTGGCGATGTGGTCAACGACGTGCCGTCCAAGGACCGCGACATCGCCATGGTGTTCCAGAATTATGCGCTTTACCCGCATATGACGGTCTACAAGAACATGGCGTTCGGCCTTCAGCTCAGGAAAGCCTCGCGTGAGGTCATCGACCAGAAGGTGCAGGAAGCGGCAAAAATCCTCGACATCACGCATCTTCTGAACCGCAAGCCCAAGGCGCTTTCCGGCGGACAGCGGCAGCGCGTGGCGCTGGGCCGCGCCATGGTGCGCAATCCCGAAGTGTTCCTGCTCGACGAGCCGCTCTCCAACCTCGACGCAAAACTGCGCGGCACGATGCGCGCCGAGATCACCAAGCTGCACAAGCGGCTGAACTCGACCTTCATCTATGTGACCCACGACCAGATCGAGGCTATGACCATGGCCGACCGTATCGTCGTCATGGCCGACGGCCATATCCAGCAGGTCGATACGCCGCAGAACCTCTACGACCGCCCGATCAACATGTTCGTGGCCGGCTTCATCGGTGCACCGCAGATGAACATGCTGCCTTCGAAGATCGAGAAGCGCGGCGAAGGTTATGTCGCCGTGTTCGATGGCCGCGTGCTGCCTATCCCGGCAAGCTTCGACAAGGCCCGCATCGCCCCTTATGAAGGCAAGGAAGTCATCGTCGGCATTCGCCCGGAAAACTTTCACGAACTGGCGCCGGGCGACATCAACCCGGACAATATCGCGCCGTTCGACGCCGTGGTCGATCTTGCAGAACCGATGGGGTCCGAGATTCATCTCAACATCACCGCCGGAAACAAGGCGATGACCGTTCGTGTCTCGCCGCGCTTCAAGGCGAAGACGGGCGAAACGGCAAAGCTGGTTGTCGATACGACCAATATGCAGCTGTTCGACAAGGAAACGGAACGCTCGATCCTCTATTGAGGAGATCGAGTCTGGAGGAAGGCCATGCAGTGGCTGCGGGACATGTGGACGAAGGAAGGGCCGGGCATTCCGAAGAATGCGCCGCAAAAGACCGGCCTTGCCCTTTTCGGCCAGACATTTGCCCGTGAATGGTGGGAGATGGTCAAGCTGAACATCCTGTTCATTCTGGCTGCCCTTTTTATCATTCCGCTGCCGGCCGCACTCGCAGCCATGGCCTTTGTCTGCGTCGCCTTTGTCGAGGACCGTAACACCTATCTGCTGCGCGATTTTCTCGAGGCGCTGCGCCGCTATTTCTGGCGTGCAACGATCTGGGGCCTGCTGTTTGCTACAGCCATCGGCCTCGGTGGTTATGCCGTTGCCACATACGCATCGGCAGCGCGGGAAAATCTGATGATGGCAGTGCCGCTGGCAATCGCTTTCGTCGTCACCCTCTTCCTCTGCATCACCGCATGCCATCTGCTGGTCCTGATGGTGATGCGCGATATACCCGCCAAAAAACTGCTGCAGCTTTCGGCTGTCGCTTCGATCATCCGGCCACTGCCGGTGATGGCAGCGCTGTTTTTCGTGGCGGGCCTGTGGCTTGCCCATATCGCATTTTATCCGGTGTCGGTGTTCATGCCGGCCACACTCAATTTTTCTCTCGGCATGTTTGCCATCGCCTTTGCCGCGCACAGAGCGGCCGTGATGGTGCTTGCCCTGCCTGTTGCGACACAGCCCAACCTTCAAACAGAGGCGGCAGCCGCAAAGCATATCTGAACCAGAGACAATCCAGGGAAGGAGAAACAGGATGTATTTGGAGACTTTCGGGAGAGGCATGAAGCTCGCTCTGGCGGGCCTGGCCCTTGCGGCTTCCACCGCAGGTGCGGCGCTCGCGCAATCCGGTGACGCCGTCACGCTGCGCTGGGCGCTGTGGGACTGGGACAAGGTTGCCTATTACAAGCCGCTGATCGAAGCCTATCAGGCCAAGAAACCCAATGTGAAGTTCGAGCATATCGACCTCGGCTCGCAGGACTATCAGCAGATGATCGCCACGCAGCTCGCTGGCGGTTCGAAGGACATCGACATCGTCACTGTCAAGGACGTGCCGAATTACACGAACCTCATCCGCGCTGGTTCGATCATGGATCTTTCGGCCTACATGAAGGAAGCCAATATCGACCCGGCCTCCTTCGGCGGTCTGGCCGAAGAAATGACGGTAGACGGCAAGATCTATTCGCTGCCGTTCCGCTCGGACTTCTGGGTCGTCTATTATAACAAGGACATCTTTGACAAAGCCGGCGTGCCCTACCCGACCAATGACATGACCTGGGCACAGTTCGACGAGACGGCAACCAAGCTCGCCGGCGGCATGGGTGTCAACAAGACCTATGGTGCGCTTCTGCATACCTGGCGCTCCACGGTTCAACTGGCCGGTATTCAAGACGGCAAGAACACGCTGGCTGGCCCGGATTATTCATTCCTGAAGCCCTGGTACGAGCGGGCGCTCAAACTGCAGAAGGACGGCGTCGTCCCGTCCTATGCAACGCTGAAGACCTCGAACACCCATTATTCGGGTCCGTTCTTCAACGGCACGATCGGCATGCTGCCGATGGGCACATGGTTCGTCGGCACGCAGATCGCCAAGGTCAAGTCGGGTGAATCGAAGAGCAAGAACTGGGGTATCGTCAAGTTCCCGCATCCGGAAGGTGTTGTTGCCGGCACGACCGCAGCACAGATCTCCGGCCTTTCGGTGAACAGCAATTCCACCCACAAGGAAGCCGTTCTCGATTTCATCAAGTTCGTCACAAGTGCGGAAGGCGCCTCGATCATCGCATCGACCGGCACGATCCCGACGGTGCGTACGCCGGAAGTGACGGCCAAGATCGCCTCGCTCGACGGCTTCCCGCAGGACGCGACCAGCAAGGCGGCGTTGGAACCCGGCAAGTCCTATCTGGAAATGGCCGTGACGCCGAATGCAGCCCGTATCGAGGTCATCCTCAACCGTGCGCATGACTCGTTGATGACCGACAATATCTCGATCGACGACGGTCTGAAGGAAATGACCGATGGCGTGAAGGCCATCAAGTAACACTCCCTGCCCCCGCGGTGACCTTGGTTGCCGCGGGGTTTTCTTTTGCCCGAACACATGCCCGATTGAATGGAAGACCGATGATCTACGATCCCGCCCGCGCCAATCCGCTTCATGGCAATCCCCTCAAGACGCGCGATGACATCGCGAAAGCGGTGATGGATCTGTTCAAGCCGCTGCTTCCCTACTTTTCCGAGGGTGGAGCACGCGTGCGCCTTAGCGCCACCGGCGCCCATTTCGATCGCACTGCGGCCGATCTAGAAGGTTTTGCCCGACCGCTCTGGGGCATCGTGCCGCTCGCCGCAGGCGGATATGACTTTCCACATTGGGAGCTTTATCGGCGCGGTCTGGCAAACGGCACGGATCCCTCCCACCCGGAATATTGGGGCGATGTTTCCCGCACAGACCAGCGGCAGGTGGAACTTGCAGCGATCGGCTTTGCCATCGCCATGGTGCCACAGTTCATCTGGGAGCCTTTGAGCGAGACACAGAAGAAGACGATTGCCGCCTATCTGATTTCGGCGCGCGACAAGGAATTCGTCGACAATAACTGGAAATTCTTCCGCGTTCTGATCGATCTCGGGCTAACACGCGCCGGTATCGATTTCGACCGCTCGCTGACGGAAAAATATCTCGATGAAGTGGAAGCCTTCCGGCTTGGCGAAGGCTGGTATCGCGACGGGCCGGTAAAGCGCGCTGATCATTACGTGCCCTTCGCCCTGCATTTCTATGCGCTGATCTATTCGGTCATTGCCAAGCACGATACCAAACGCGCTGCCGCCTATCGCGAGCGGGCACATGTATTTGCCAAGGATATCCGCCACTGGTTCGGGCCCGACGGCGCGAGCCTCGCCTTCGGCCGCAGCCAGACCTATCGTTTTGCCTGCGGCGGCATCTGGGGGGCGCTTGCCTTTGCCGGTGTCGAGGCGCTGCCCTGGAGCGAGATCAAGGGCTATTACATGCGCCATATCCGCTGGTGGTCCGAGCTGCCGATCACCGAGCGCGACGGTGTGCTTTCCATCGGCTACGGCTATCCGAACCTGATGATGAGCGAGAGCTATAACTCGGCCGGATCTCCCTATTGGGCGCTGAAATTCTTCCTGCCGCTGGCGCTTTCCGCCGATGATCCGTTCTGGGCGGCGGAAGAAACCGATGCGCCCGAATTTACCGATCCGGTGCCGCTGAAGGAAGCCGGCATGGTGGCGATGCATACGACGGGCAACACGGTCATCCTCTCGTCCGGCCAGAGCCATGACAGGATGCTCGGCGCCAACGAGAAATATTCGAAATTCGTCTATTCGACCCGTTACGGCTTCAACATCGAACTCAACGACCGGCATTTTGTCGCCGCAAGCTTCGACGGCATGCTGGGCATTTCCGACGATGGCGTGCATTTCCGCATGCGTGAAACGCTGGAAGAGGCATTGATTGCCGGCGACAAGCTTTATTCCCGCTGGAAACCATGGGGTGATGTCACGGTCGAGACCTGGCTGCTGCCGGCCAATCCCTGGCACATTCGCCTGCACCGGATCGTCACACCGCGCCCGCTGCAGACAAGCGAAGGAGGCTTTGCCATCCCGCGGGCCGATTTCAATATCGATAGTGCCGAACAATCCGGAGGGCGAGCTGTCTGGCACGGCCAGACGGATATAAGCGCCATTTTCGACCTGTCGCCGGCCTTGAAGCGCAACGGTACCGCCATCAGCGCCATTGCCAACAGCAATCTCATCCATGCCAAGACACTGGTTCCCCAGCTTCGCGGCGAGATCGCACCCGGAACGACGGTGCTTGCAACGGCGGCCGTCGCATTGCCGAAGGCGGATTTCGGTGCGGATCTGCTAGAGAACCCGCCGAAATGCCCCGACATCACCGCACTGGAACAGCTGTTCCGCAGCGAAGGAATGGTCGTGCCGGTGTTCGGCGAGTGAACCAGAAACTGGTCTCTCCGGGTTTCCGTCCGGAGAGACCAGCGCGTCGAAAAATCGACGAGCGAGATATCGACGGACCAGTCGTAGTCCTCGGGAGTAATGGTCGCGGGTCTTGGCGGAGCGAAGCCGAGCGGCAGCAGGCCGTGGCAGGTCAGTGCGGCCTGACCCGGCTCGATGATCGTGTCGTCCCGAAGAAAGCCGCGATAGGCGACCGACGAATGGCCCTTTACCCGCCCCAGAAGGCTGAAGGACACCCGCTGAACCGCCGCCTGATTGCCGTTGAGGAATTCGATCGCGATGGGTTTTGACGGATCAGAGCAGTTAGCCGGATCGACCGACACCTTTGCCGTCACCGCTTCTCTGGTGTTCTGGCGTGTCGAGGGTTGCAGC
Organism: Agrobacterium sp. Ap1; assembly: GCF_017313375.1. Lineage (NCBI taxonomy): Bacteria > Pseudomonadati > Pseudomonadota > Alphaproteobacteria > Hyphomicrobiales > Rhizobiaceae > Agrobacterium > Agrobacterium sp. Ap1. Next base: position 132,504 of record NZ_JAFLMY010000007.1, on the reverse strand, counting down.
GCGGTTGCGATGGCGACGGTAATGCCGATGATCGCAACCAGGCCCAGCGCCGGATAGGCGGCGCGTCGATTGAAGAGAAACAGCAACCCCACCAACAGGATCGCGACGGCAGCCGCCAAAGCCATCACTTCACCTGTGCCATCGAGCCCGTGTATTCGAGATTATCTCCCATATTTCGGAGATAATCATAGCTCGCAAACAGGCAATAGGCTGTCGGCAAATTGGGCTGAATAGCCACACACTTGGGTGTGAACGGCTATCCAGTGATCCTCACTTCAGGCCGCATCCTTGGGCGGTGCGCTGCGCAGGCGTTCCATGAGGTAGGCATGGGTCGCCGGATTGGCGACGATCAGCGTGCCTGTCTTTTCAAAGACTTCCGGGCCGCGTCCCCACCAGTCGGTGACGATCCCTCCGGCTTCCTGGACCAGCAGAATACCGGCTGCCGTATCGACGAAACCCGTCTCCTCGTAATAGCCGGTCAGCCTGCCACAAGCGACATAGGCGCAGGAATTGGCGGCACTTCCGACGATGCGAACCGCACCGATCGGCGCGCGGATTTCATCAAGGCGCTGATAGGCCCCCGGATGCAGCGACAGGTTCGGCGTTGGAAGGCCGGTGCCGACGCACATCAGCGCCACATCGGTCGAGGCGCTGACATTGAGCCGCGTACCGTTGAGATAGGCGCCCTCGCCCTTGATGGCGGTGAACATCTCGTCGGAAACTGGATTGTAGACGAGCCCGCACATCGTTTCGTTGCCACGGCGCAGCGAAATGGTGATCGTGTAATGCTGGCCATAGATGAAGTTCGTCGTGCCATCGATCGGATCGACCAGCCAGCGATGTTCGCTGTCGGAACCTTCGACGGGCGCGAATTCCTCGCCGGTCAGGCCCCAGGGATACTGGCTGAGCAGGCGCTCGCGGATCAGCGTTTCGGATTGCTTGTCGGCGTCCGAGACGAAATCTCCCGGCCCCTTGATGCCGATCTCGATATCGCGAAACCGCTTGAAATGCTCGAGCGTCAGGGCGCCGGCCTCGCGGGCGGTTTCGACCATGTGATCGAGGATCTTGCTGTAATTGACTGTCATGAACTGAATGCCTTGGCTAACCCTTCCGGGTCATCTGTGGTGATCTGGTCGACTTTGAGCTTGAGCAGGCGCTCGACCTGGCGGATGGTTTCAGGGGTGATGTGATTGATCGTCCAGGCATCGACGCGGCGGCCGGCTGCGTGGACTGGGGCAACGAGATCGAAACCGGCCTCTTCGGCGGCAAGGACGATGCGGTAATCCAGATAGATCATCCGGGCATCGGGTGCCGTCTTCACCGCCTGTTTGATGAAACCGGAATAATCGCCCGTCGCCTTCAGCCGCGCCAGGCTTTCGCCGTAACAGGGATCGTAGCCGGTGGCGATGTCGGGAGCGGCTTTTGCCAGCGCCTGGATGGCGTCGAAATCGCCGCCCGAAAGAATGAGCGACGCGGCAATCGGCGCGGCACCTTCTCCGAAATTGGCGATCGCCTGCGGGGTCAGCGCCTCAAGATTTTCCTTGTAATCGAGCTGCAGCAGCGCATCCGGATGCACGCCCTCGCTTGCGAGAAGCGCGCAGAGATCTTCCAGCAGCAGAACCTTGTCGGTGATAGGCTCGCCGTCATTGCCGCGCAGATGCAGCTCTTGCAGGGCGGCGGCAGATGTGTCGCGCACCTTGCCCTCACCGGTCGTCTCACGCTCCAGCGTCAGGTCATGCAGGACCGCAAAACCGTGATCGCCGTGGACGACGAGATCGACTTCGACGCTTGCACCAAGCCGCATCGCCTCGACGATAAGCCCGCCGGTAAAGACCGGATCGGAAATACGGCGACGGCCGCGATGCCACTTGATGGCCGTGCGATGGCCATCGCGGTCAAGATGGATGGGTGCGCTCACGGGTCAGCTCCGGAAAATCTGCTGGTTGTTGCGATAGGCGGCTACGGCGCGGGGCTTGAGATCGACGCCCTGCCCGGTCCGGAAAAGATCGGGATGGGCTACCATCGACTTCAGCCGCGTGCCATCGGCAAGATCAAGGTCTACCAGACCGTGCGAACCGTAATCGGTCACACGATGCACTGTCGCCTTCGGCGTGTCCGAGGCAGTGAGATCGAGCGCTTCGGGGCGAATGGCAAGCGTTGCCGGACCATCTGCGATCGGCAGCAGCAAGGTGAAATCCGAACGCACGAACTGGCCGTTTGTGACCTCGCCTTCGACGAGGTTCATCGTGCCAATGAAACCTGCGACAAAAGGCGTCTTCGGATCACGATAGACGACATCGGGGCGGCCGATCTGCTCCGTCTTGCCGTTCGCCATGACGACGATGCGATCGGCCATGGAAAGCGCCTCATCCTGGCCGTGGGTGACGAACAGGGTGGTGATGCGGAGCCGCTGCTGGATATCGCGCACTTCTTCCCGCAGTCGCTCGCGCAGATGCTGGTCGAGGCTGGCAAAAGGCTCGTCGAGAAGCAGGATTTTCGGTTCAAGCACCAGCGAGCGGGCAAGCGCCACGCGCTGCTGCTGGCCGCCGGAAAGCTGGTTCGTCATGCGGTCGCCATAACCGGCGAGGCCGACCAGTTCGAGCACGGCCTCGACCTTTCCTCTGATCTCCGCCGCCGGCATGCGGCGCAGCTTGAGACCAAAGGCGAGGTTTTTGAAGACGTTCATATGGGTCCAGAGCGCATGGCTCTGGAACACCATGCCGGTCGGCCGGCGCTCGGGCGGTAGATGGGTGACGTCTTCGCCATCGATAGTGATGCGGCCGCTGGTCGGCTGTTCGAAGCCGCCGACCATGCGCAGAAGCGTCGACTTGCCGGAGCCGGAGGGGCCGAGCAGGCAGACGAGTTCGCCATCGGCGACATCGAGAGAGAAGCTGTTGACGGCATGGGTGCCGCCGGAAAAGGTCTTGGTGACCTCAGCGATATGAAGAACGGACATGATATTTCCTAACCGCCGAAACCGCGGGCAAATGCGCCGCCGCCGATAACGCGACGGGCGAACATGAGGGCGATGAACGAGGGGACCCAAAGAAGCACCGAGAGAACCGCGCCGTACTGGATGACCATCTGGTTGTTGATGTAGCTGATCATCAGAACCGGCATGGTGCGAATGCCGGGAGCACCGATCAGCCACGCGCCTTCGGTTTCATAAAAGGTGCCGACGAAGCTCAACAGCACGGCGGCGAAAATGGTCGGTCCCGCCTGCGGCAGGGTGATCGACCAGAACACCCGCAAGGGGCTCGCGCCGACATCACGGGCCGCCTCTTCCATGCGCCGATCGACCGCCTGGAAGGCCGCAACCGGGATCCAGATCATGAACATCAGCGTGCCGACCAACTGGATCAGCACGACGCCCCAGAAGGTGCCGATGAGATTGAGCTGCAGGAAGATCGCGGCGATCGCCACCAGCAGGCCGAATTTAGGAAAGGCGTGGCCGGCAAGGAAGGAGAAGAAGAGGATATCCCTGCCCGGAAATTTCATGCGCGCGAATGCGTAAGCAGCGGGCAAGCAGATCAGTGCCGAAAGCAGCGTCACCACCGTCGAGAGCTTGAGGCTCAGCGTCAGCGCGTTCCAGACGTCGGGGCGACCCAATGTCTGGCCCCAGAAACGGAAGCCGAATTTCTGCGGGATGATGTTGGGATAACGCCAGACCTCGGTAAAGGCCCAGGTAGCAACGACGACGAGCGGCCCGATGATGACCAGCGTCAGAATGACCGCGAAGGCAATGCCGGACCAGTCGAGGCGCGCGCGTTTGAGGGTAAGCGAGGTCATCTCATTTCCCCCGGTTTCTGGCGACGGAGCGCACATAGAAGAGCCCGAACAGGATGCAGAAGCCAAAGGCGACGACGGCCTGCGTCATGGCGCCGATCGGGTCCTGCACATCGCGCAGGGTGCGCTGCATGAAGGGGCCGAGCATTTCCGGCGAAGCCGGACCGAGCAGATAGGGAAGCGTGAAGGACGAAAAGATACCGAGCACCGAAAAGGAAAGCGCCACGAGGATGGAGTTGGAAATGCGCGGCAGGATGATGTGCCAGAAAACCCGGATGGTATTGGCACCGACATCGCGCGCAGCCTCGATGGACTGGTTGGCGACACTGCCGAGACCCGAAAGCAGGATCAGGACAGTCAGCGGAATATTATCCCACACAAGACCGATGACCGGCCCCCATGGCGTGAGATAGGGCGTGCGGATCTTTGGCAGTCCGACTGCATTCAAGAGGATATCTACCATGCCATTGGGGCCGAGCACGCGGATGAAGGCGAAGGCCAGGATGATCGACGGCACGAACATCGGCAATATGGCGAGGGCCTGCACATAGGCCGGCAGCCGGCCATGCGAAAAACGCAGATACAGCGCGATCGGCAGGCAGATGACCAGCAGCAGGACCGCGCAGACAAGCGTCGTCCAGAGCGTAACGGCCAGATTGTCGAGGCTGTAACGATCGGAAAAGAAGAAGGCGTAGCTCGACAGGTCGAAGCTGGAACTACCGTCGGCATCGGTGCGCCAGATGGTGCGGCTGATCGCATTGATGGCAGGCCAGATGACGAGCCAGATCACCAGATAGACGGGTATGGCGACAAGCAGGAGGCCGATGGGCCTCCTGCCTGCTGCGGTTTCGGTGGATACCGAAACCGCTCTTTCGACGAATTCGCTCACGACTTGCGGTCGACGTTCGGAGCCACGTGGCGATACCAGCCGTCATTGATGGCTGCTTCCCACTTGCCGCCCGGGAATGTCGGGATCGACTGCGGAATGATGTCGGCGAACTTCTTGCGCAGGTCTGCCGAGACGTGATCCCAGGAAACGCCCGGGAAGCCGCCGAGTTCGGTGAGGATGGCGCTCTGCATTTCTTCCGAAAGCATGAAATCGGCAAGCTTCAGCGAAGCTTCGTGGTTTGCACCATTCTCGATGACGACGGAGCGGGTAAAACCGCCGCAAAGCGCCAGATCCTGAAGCTGTACCAGACCGGTTTCAGCCGGCAGCACGCCCTGCTCGATCGCCTGCAGAACCTGGTCGGACCAGACCGGGATCATGGTGACGACGCCCTGGGAAAGCAGCTGCAGCGACTGGGTGTTGCCGGAGGAGTAAGCGCCCTTGTCGTAAAGATGCGGCGCGATATCGGCCAGAAGCTTCCAGGCCTTGCCGAGCGCTTCGTCGCCGAATTCCTGGGTATAGTTGTCGACCTTGAATGCCTTCGGGTCGAGGCCGTTTGCCTGATGGATGGCGCGGCGGACGAAATTGCCGCCCGAACCGCCCTTGTCGGGACGGTTATAGACGAACTGGCCCGGATTGGCCTTGATCCAGGTGACGAGCGCGTCCCAGGTTTTCGGCGCATCGGCCGGCTTCAGCTTGGTCGTGTCATAGGCGAGCAGAACCTGCGAACCGCGGTAAGGCAGGCTGTATTCGCTTTCGATGGCAAGCGGATTGACCTTAGAATAGTTGGAAAGACCGGCAGCCTCGATGTTGGTGTAAACGCCGGCCTTGATGGCGCCGGCCGGCAGAAGAGCGTCGGCGGATTCGAAATAGTCGGCCTGCGGATCGGCATTGGTCTGCTTGGCGGCGATTGCGCGCTCGCCGATCGCGATGATGCCGGCACCATCGCCTGCATCGACGAGGTTGAGCTTGAGGCCCGGATTGGCAGCCTCGAATGCGGGCTTAACAATGTTTGTCCAGAAATCGAGAATGTTGGTGTCCGAGCTGGTGTACCAGTCGATCTGGCCCTTGGCGGCAAAGCTCATGCGCGGAGCCAGAGCAAGACCGGCGGCGGCTCCGGCTGCGGACATCATAAAAGTACGGCGTTTCATCTTTATCTCCGATTCAGTCGGGCGAGTAAAATTGGGAACCGCCAACTCAATCGAAATATGACCGGAGGCGGCGCTGATCGGCGACTGCACAGCCGTGCAAGTGCGAACCAATCGGCGCCGTTTCTACTGTCCTCCCATAACGCTTTCATGACAGGTTTTGACAGGAACACGCATGCACAGGCCCTGTCATGAAACCTTCATCCGACCTGTACTTCCAACTTCTGTCGCGACGCGACCGTCGCCGCCAGCCATTCGAGGGTGCGTGCTTCCGGGTTTTCGTTGAGCAGGATATCGGTCACTACTGCGGCGCTTTCCGCACCCTGCTCAAGCACAAGCGGCGCGCGCTCGGCGGTAATACCGCCGATGGCGACAAGCGGAAGATCGCCGATCCGGCGCTTCCAGTCGGCAACACGCTCGACGCCCTGCGGCTGCCATTTCATCTTTTTGAGGATGGTCGACCAGACGGGGCCGAGCGCGACATAATCCGGCCTTGCGGAAAGAGCCGTATCGAGTTCGGCGATATCATGGGTGGAGACCCCAAGCTTCAGTTCCGCCCGGCGAATGGCTCCGAGATCGGCTTCCGCCAGATCCTCCTGGCCGAGATGGATGAAATCGCAGCCTTCATCGATCGCCAGTTGCCAGTAATCGTTGACAACAAGCTGGCAGCCGTGCGCCGAGCATATCGCCTTCGAGCGGCGAATTTCCCCGCGCAACACGGTGTCGGGCGTTTCCTTGATGCGCAGTTGCACAAGCTTGACACCAAGCGGTACCAGCCGCTCGATACAATCGGCGCTATCGACGATGAGGTAGAAGGGATCGAGCCTCATGAAAATACCGCCTTGCCGATGACCGGAGTCGAGGGCACCGCCATCTCGCGCGGCTCCAGCATGCCGGAAAGGTAAGCGAGACGGCCCGCATCTATCGCCTTGGCGAAAGCCTCGGCCATGGCCGGCGGGTCGCTCGCACCGGCAACCGCCGTGTTGAGCAGCACGGCGTCGTAACCCAGTTCCATGACTGTGGCCGCGTGCGACGGCCGGCCGAGGCCTGCATCGACGATCAGCGGGATTTCGGGAAAGGCAGCCCGCATGGCGACAAGCGCCGATGGATTGCGCGGCCCTGCCGCCGAACCGATCGGCGCGCACCAGGGCATAAGCAACCGGCAGCCCGCGGCCAGCAGCTTTTCGCCGACGACCAGATCGTCCGTCGTATAGGGAAAAACCTCAAATCCTTCGTCGGTGAGGATGCGCGCAGCCTCGACCAGTTCGAAGACATCCGGCTGCAGACTGTCGTGATGGCCGATGACTTCGAGCTTGATCCAATTGGTGCCGAACACTTCCCGCGCCATTTTTGCCGTCAGCACCGCCTCCGATGCGCTGTGGCATCCGGCGGTGTTGGGCAGGATGCGAACACCCAGTTGGCGGATCAGCTCGAAAAACGCGCCGCCCGTCTTGCCGCCGGATGTCTCGCGGCGCAGCGAGACGGTGACGATGCCTGCACCGGAACGCTTGACCGCGTCGGAAAGAATGGCCGGTGACGGATAACGCGCGGTGCCGAGCAGCAGGCGCGATGACAATTCCGCATCATATAGTTTCAGCATGGTTCATCCTCCCTGCATGGGCGACAGGATTTCGATCCGGTCTCCCTCCTGGAGACGCGCATCCGCCCGATCCTCGCGATGGACGAGATCGCCGTTGATGGCGGTAGCCAGCCATTCGCCCTCGTATTCGAGCGCGGCCAGAAGCTCCGCAAGCGTGCGCGTCTCCACGGACTGAGTTTCACCATTGACGATGAGGTTCATAGGGTCAGTTCCTTCTGAATGGCATAGCCGTTGGAAAGCAGGCCAGCAGCCTTTTTCGCCATGGCCGGCGCCAGCAGAAAGCCGTGGCGGTGCATGCCGGCAATCGCCAATCCGCCTTCCATTTCCACCACCCGCGGAACGTTGTCATCAAAGGCAGGACGGATGCCGACACCGGTTTCCACCACCCGCGCCTCGCCGAAGGCAGGATTCAGCGCATAGGCCGCGTTCAGCAATTCCATCAGCGAGCGCGCCGAAATCGGCCCGTCATCCTCCGTCTCGATCATCGTTGCACCGACCATGAAGCGGTGATCGTCGCGTGGCACGACATAGATCGGATGGCGCGGGTGCAGCATCCGGACCGGACGCGATAGAGCCACATCGGGGGTCTCCAGATAAAGCATTTCGCCTCGCACGCCGCGTAGGCCCGGAATATGGGGAATGGCTGCCGGGCCGGTGCAATCGAGAACGGCGGTATAGTTTTTCCTGGGCGGCGGTCCCCAGCCGAGGTGAAACTGTCCGCCATGGTTGCGGATCGCCTTTGCCAGCCCTGCCAATGCCCGGCGCGGATCGAGATGCGCCTCACCTTCGAAGAACAGCGCCTTGTCGAACCGGCCGACAAGCGACGGTTCCAGATCGGCGATTTCGTCTCTGCCAAGCCAGACATGACCGCGTGTGCGCGAAGCAAACCGAGTGAGATCGGCCAAGTCACGCGGCTGCGCCACGACCAGCGTGCCGTTGCGAATGACCGCACCCGGCACCGCCCTGTCCCACCAATCGGCGGCATCGAGCCCGAGTGTCAGCACGATCTCTTCCGCCGCCTCACGCTCGCAATAGGGCGCCAGCATGCCGCCGGCGAAATGCGATGCGCCCTGCCCGATCGTATCCTGATAATCGACGATATCGACATCTTCGCCGCGCCTGAGAAGTTCATAAGCCACCGTGAGGCCGGCAACGCCGGCCCCTTTGACGAGAAACAGAGACATCAGGCCTCACTCCCGGCATTTGCCAATGGGTTTTCCACCGGCATGTAGAGATCACCACCATCGCGATATTTCGCCGCCATCGCCTCAAGCCCCTCCTTCTGCGCCTCGGCGCGGATATCGTGTGAGATCCGCATCGAGCAGAATTTCGGCCCGCACATGGAGCAGAAATGCGCCACCTTGTGTGCGTCCTTGGGAAGCGTCTCGTCGTGGAAATTCCGCGCCGTATCCGGGTCGAGCGACAGATTGAACTGGTCCTCCCAGCGGAACTCGAAACGGGCGCGCGACAGGGCATCGTCGCGCAGCTGCGCCCCCGGATGGCCTTTTGCCAGATCGGCGGCATGGGCTGCTATCTTGTAGGTGATCACACCGGTCTTGACGTCATCGCGATCCGGCAGGCCCAGATGTTCCTTCGGCGTGACGTAGCAGAGCATGGCGGTGCCGAACCAACCGATCATCGCAGCCCCGATGGCGGAGGTGATGTGATCGTAGCCGGGCGCGATATCGGTGGTAAGCGGACCGAGAGTATAGAACGGCGCCTCGCCGCAGGTCTTCAGCTGCTTGTCCATGTTCTCCTTGATCTTGTGCATCGGCACATGGCCGGGGCCTTCGATCATCACCTGGCAATCCTTTTCCCAGGCGATTTTCGTTAGTTCTCCGAGTGTCTCCAGTTCGGCGAACTGCGCGGCATCATTGGCATCGGCAATCGAGCCGGGACGCAGGCCGTCGCCCAGCGAAAAGGTCACGTCATAGGCGCGGGCGATGTCGCAGATCTCGTCGAAATGCTCGTAGAGAAAACTCTCGCGGTGATGATGCAGACACCACTTGGCCATGATCGACCCGCCCCGCGAAACGATGCCGGTGACGCGATTGACGGTGAGGTGGATATAGGAAAGCCGCACGCCGGCATGGATGGTGAAATAATCGACGCCCTGCTCGGCCTGCTCGATCAGCGTATCGCGATAGACCTCCCAGGTGAGATCCTCGGCAATGCCGTTGACCTTTTCCAGCGCCTGATAGAGCGGCACCGTGCCGATCGGCACCGGTGAATTGCGGATGATCCATTCGCGGATATTGTGAATGTTGCGGCCGGTCGAAAGATCCATGACCGTATCGGCGCCCCAGCGGATCGCCCAGACCATCTTTTCCACCTCTTCCGCCATCGACGAGGTGACGGCGGAATTGCCGATATTGGCGTTGATCTTCACCAGAAAATTGCGGCCGATGATCATCGGTTCGCTTTCGGGGTGGTTGATATTTGCCGGAATGACGGCGCGGCCTTCCGCAACTTCGTGGCGTACGAATTCCGGCGTGATGTAATCCGGGATATGCGCACCGAAACTTTCGCCATCCCGCGTCAGGGCTTCCTTCGCAGCCTGCCGGCCGATGTTTTCGCGGATGGCGATGAATTCCATTTCGGGCGTGATGATGCCTGCGCGGGCATAGGCGAGCTGGGTGACGGCCCGGCCTGCATTCGCCTTGAGCGGCATGTTGCGGATGGGGAACTCGGGCGTCAGCCGCTCGCCGGTGGCAAAACCGTTATCCTCCGGCTTGACGTGCCGCCCCTCGTATCGGGCGACATCGCCGCGAGAAAGAACCCAGTTTTCGCGCAGGCGCGGAAGGCCTTGGTCGATCGCGACGATATGGGCAGGATCGGTATAGGGGCCGGAACTGTCATAGACTAGGACTGGCGGCTCGCCGGATGTCGGGTGAAGCGCGATCTCGCGCATCGGCACGCGGAGATCGGGATATTCCCTGCCCGCAACATGGATCTTGGTGGAAGCCGGAAATGCGCCCGAGGTAACGGTCGGGCTTTGATTTTTGGCGGCAATATTCATCGTGAGGCTCCAAGTTTCAAGGTTGGAGACCCAGTCCTAGAGCCGGAAAGATGGAAGAACGCCGATCACGGAATCCGGTTTACGGATTTGAGAATTATCGCAGCGTTTTGCACCGTCCCTACGCCAGTATGAACTGGATCAGGTTCAACGGGTCACTGCGCGCGATAGCAGAATCTCAGCCCCTTGACGGGACACCCCTGGTGAATGCGATGAGGCTATGACAGGCGAGCTAGCGGGTCAAGTAGGTGATGCAAGCACCGCGGGAAATCGGAGGGCTCAATCTCGCGGGCTCGCAGTCGGCTTTACCTCAATCGAGCCGCACTTCACTCGCGGGATCGAAGAAGTGGACTTTGGCGGAACTGATCGACAGACGGATCTCCTCACCGGGCGCAAAATCCACCCGGTCGTTGACGACACAGGTGACTTCCGTGCCGCCGACATCGGCCAGAACATGCGTGTCTGCGCCGGTCGGCTCAACCACCTTGATCGTCGCCTTGGCGCCATCCTGCGTGCCTACGGCAAAGCCTTGCGGACGGATGCCAACCACGACGTCACCACTGCTTCCACCCTTCGGCAGCGATGGCAGCGCCAGTCGCTCTCCGCCCGGAATAAGAAGGGACTGGCCCTCGATCTTGCCGCGCAGAAAATTCATTGAAGGCGATCCGAGGAAGCCGGCCACGAACATGTTATCCGGACGGTCGTACAGCTCCAGCGGGGTGCCGATCTGTTCGACGCAGCCGCCGCGCATGACGACGATTCGATCGGCCATGGTCATCGCCTCGACCTGGTCGTGGGTGACATAGACGATGGTCGACGCCAGTCTCTGGTGAAGCGCCTTGATCTCGGCGCGCATCTGCACACGCAGCTTGGCATCGAGGTTGGAAAGCGGTTCGTCGAACAGGAAGACGTCGGGATCGCGAACGATCGCGCGGCCCATGGCGACGCGCTGGCGCTGGCCGCCGGACAATTGCGACGGCTTGCGCTGCAGGAGCGGGGTCAGTCCGAGAATTTCGGATGCTTCCGCAACCTTCTTGTCGATCTCGGCCTTTTTCATGCCGGAGATTTCCAGCGAGAAGCCCATGTTCTGGGCGACCGTCATCTGCGGATAGAGCGCGTAGTTCTGGAACACCATGGCGATGTTCCGTTCCTTCGGCGACAGCGTGTTGACCACACGCCCGCCGATATCGACACGCCCTGCGGATATGTCCTCGAGGCCGGCGATCATTCTGAGAAGGGTCGACTTGCCGCAGCCTGACGGGCCAACCAGGATGAGGAATTCCCCATCCCGGATGTCGATCGTAACACCCTTGACCACTTCGAGCGCACCAAAGCTCTTGCGCAGATCGGAGACTTGAACCGTCGCCATGATGATACCTCTCTAATGCGTCTTGCGTGGGCGTATGCGCACAGCAAGATATGGCCGGCCCGGCAGCGTCAGCCCGAACGCGGCGGCAAACTGGTTGGTGATATGAGAACCACCGGTAATGCGCTGCGGGTGAACCTTCGGCAGCGGCCCCTTCTCCAGCGGCGTGATGCTCATGTTCCAGACATCGATGAGATCGATTTCCCAGTCGCCATCTTCTTCCGGCAGGCCGAGCGCCCATTCGACCGGCTGATGCTCGCCGAAATAGATGTAACGGACGTCGCCATCCTGAGCCGCGGATACCCGCTTGTAGGTCGTGCCCCGTTCCAGCATGGGGGTCAGGCCATTGACGGCATCCTCCTCGAAGATCTTGCGGAGGAAGTCGATACGCGCCGATGCCTCGCCATGAAGCACGCCGCCCTTTGCCCACCAGAGTTCGTCATTGGCATCGAGGAATGTTTCGCCGTGACCGATATAGCCGCCACGGCAAAGCGTCAGCCAGTAGCGATGAACCAGTTCGTGGCCATCGATATTGCCCCATTCCTTCGGGATATTGCCTTCGTATTCGGGCTCGTCGTTGACGACAGGCTTGCCATAGGCGGCGCGCCAGTCGAGCGTCTTCTTGACGTCCCAGTTCTGGATGCAGACGTGATCCACCCAAGGTTTGCGGTGATCGTAATTCTTGTCCACATCGCCATTGTGGATCGACTTCGGATGGCGCAGCGGATCGCCTTCCTCGATGATCTGGAAGAAGCGGTCCCAGCGCTCCATCGGCTTCGTATCGAGAAGGAAGTCGTATTCGTTGGCGAGCGACCACCAGACATTTCGGTAGGCGGCGATACGCGCGACGATATAACGGAGATATCGGAAATCCTGCTCCTCCGTCATCGTGCAATAGCCCCAGCGGTCATAGGGATGGAAGAGGATGATATCGGCCTCGATCCTCATTTCCATCAGACGGCCGATCTGGTTTTCGAAATGCCGGAAGCATTCGAAATTCGGCCTGTCCATGTCATGGCTGCCATCGGCGCGCTTCTCATAGACGTCGAAGAGCGGCTCGTTGGTGTTGTAGATATAGTCTTTCGGGAATACGCCCATGCGGATCTTGTTGAACGGCGCCGTCTCGAGCGTCCTGAAGGTCTGCTCCTGCAGCTCGACCGTCTGGTGCGTCCAGGCATAGCAGGTCGTGCCGAAGGGCAGGTATGGCTTGCCGTCGGCATAGGCGAAATGAAACTGGTTGCGCACCCGCACCGGGCCGTGAACGCCCGACTTGGCCGGACCAACGGTCAACGAGCCGTTCAGGCCTGCCAGCGCCTTGTCGCTGGCGGTCGTTACGAAGCGCCAGGCACCCTCGGTGGCCGGGCAGAAGCGTACCTTGTAGACGCCGTCACCATCATAGAAACCGGGAACCGTTACGTCGCGATTGCCGAGCGAAAACGTCGCGGCGAAACTGACGTCGAGATAGGGATTGCCGCCTGCGGGACCCTTGGCGGAAAACTCGAAGACATCCCAGCGGCTCACTTTTTCTGACATTTCTAACTCCTGAATATGATTGGATTTTCAGCCCTTGACCGCACCTGAAGTCAGTCCGCTGACGAAGTATCTCTGGAAGATCATGTAAACGAGGATGGCGGGGAACACGGTCATCGCGATCGCCGCATTCAGCTGGCCGTAATCGGTCGAGAACTGCCCCTGGAAGGACATCAGGCCGAGCGGCAGGGTCCACATGTGACGGTCCTGCAGCAGCACCAGCGCCATGGCGAATTCGTTCCAGGTGGAAACGAAATCGAGGATCAGAAGCGCAGCCAGCACCGGCAGCGAGATCGGCAGGAATATCCGGCGAAAAACCGTGACATGCGAGGCCCCGTCGATCAGCGCCGCTTCCGACAACTCCTTCGGCACCGCCTTGAAGAAGCCGTGCAGAATGAAGACCTGATAGGGTACGCCGAAGGCCAGATAAGGCAGGATGACGCCGGGATAGGTATCGATCAGGCCGAAACCGTTCACCAGGGTGAAGATCGGCGCCAGCATGACCTGGAACGGGATCATCGCACCGAAGAGGAAGAACAAAAGCAGCAGTTTGCCGAAACGCAGCCTGATCCTTGCCAGAGCATAGGCGGCCATCGCCGAAAACATCAGGCCGAGCGGCACCTTGATGACGGTGATGATGACGCTGTTCTTGAACGTCGTCTCGAAATTGCCGCGCGCCCAGGCGCCGGAAAAGTTGTTCCAGGCGATGGCTTCCGGCGGCGTGAAAGCGCTTGTTGCCATAACCTCGGCATTCGACTTGAGCGCCGTGAATGCGATCAGAACGACGGGCGCAATCCAGACCAGCGCAAAGGTGACGAGGATTATCCAGAGGATGATCAGAAAAGGGTCCCGGCGCGGCTTGAGCAGCAAGGCGTCGTCTTCCTGGCGGGGTGCTATAGCAGTCATTCGCCTGCTCCTTCATCACGTTGCGACCAGCGCAGGTAGGGAACTACGATGGTCAGCGTGACCAGAAGCAGGATGACCGAAATCGCCGAGCCTCTGCCGAAATCGAAGATCTGCATCGACTGCATGAAGGCCCATAGAGCCAGCATCTGTGTCGACTGGGCCGGGCCACCACCGGTCATGCCGTAGACGATATCGAAGGCCTTGAGGGAGGAGATGGTCGACAGGACGAGGACGATCGCCAACGTTACCCGCAGCGCCGGCAGCGTCACATGCCGGAAAACCTGCCAGCGGCTCGCACCATCGATGCGTGCGGCCTCGACAAGCGAACGATCGACGCTCTGCAGGCCGGCGAGGAAAAGCACCATGGAAAAGCCGACATACTGCCAGGTATAAGCGACGAACATCGAATACAGAGCGATCTCGCGGTCACCCAGCCAGTCGCTGATCAGCGACTGCAGGCCCAGACTGGTGAGGACCTGATTGAACAGGCCGAAGAACGGGTCATACATCCATCGCCAGATCGTCGCGACCGCGATCGGTGCGATGATGACCGGCAAATAATAGACGGCGCGCATCGGTACCCGACCAAAGAGTTGCTGATTGAGGCCGAGCGCCAGCAGCAGGCCGATCGTGGGCGGGAAAATGACGGCAAGAACGGTCCAGGTGATGGTGTTGCGCAGGGCAACCCAGAACACCGCGTCATTCGTCAAAATGTAGCGGTAATTCTCAAGCCCCACCCATTCCCTGTGCGGATCGAGGCCGTTCCAGTGCTGGAAGCTCAGGAACACGACTTCGATCATCGGCCAGATGGCGAAGGTGGCATAAACCGCCAGCGCCGGGCCGATAAGCATCAGGGCTTGCGCCCGTGAGGACTGCATGATTTTCGAATTGAACATTGGAAACCCGTTTATCCCGAGTCCTGACCTGCAACGCAGGTCGACAGTCTCCGCGGCGAAGACGCCGCGGAGAGATCAGGCACAAGCCTGATTTACTTCTTGCGGTTGCCGATAAACGTTTGCATTGCAGCCGCTGCCGCCTGAGGCTCGATCCTTGCTGCCGCGACATCGTTGATGACGCGGAAGTATTCTGTCGTCACATCGAGCGGGAATGCCTGGTCGCCGTTGACGAACGTGCCCTTCGCGTCAGCGAATATCTGCGTCCACTCCTTGTGCATGGCCGACGCATTGTCCTTGAGCTTCACTTCCTTGTTGACGGACAGCGCACCGAACGTGCCGGCAATCTGCGTCTGGAATTCGGTCGAGGTGAACGAGTTGATGAACTCGGCGGCGAGATCCGCCTTGGCGGTCTTCGACGAAATGTAGAAATATTCGGCGAAGCCATAGAGGCGACCGGTGCCGTTGGGGAACGGGAAAACGTCGTAGTCGTCGACGTTGCCGCCTTCCTTGATCTGCGAGACGAGCCAGTCACCTTCGAGCATCATCGCAGCGCGCTTTGCCAGGAACAGGGTGAAGGACTGCTTCTGGTCGACGCCCATGAACGGCGACAGGATATAGTTCTGTCCCCACATCTTCATCTCGGCAAAGGCCTTGGTGGCGCATTCCGTCTTGCTCCAGTCCGCCTTCATCGATTTCAGCTGGTCATGGACATCCGCACCGCAGGTGGTTTCGAGAATTTCGTCCATCAGGCGCATCAGGTGCCAGTTGACCGAGCCACCGAAAGTGAAGGCCGGAATACCGGCTGCCTTCAGCTTCTTTGCAGCCTCGACCAGCTCGTCATAGGTCTTCGGCTCCTGGGTGATGCCCGCCTTTTCGAACATCGCCTTGTTGTAATACAGGCCCTCGCCGGAGAAGCGGAAAGGCACGCCGTGCTGGCCGGAACCGTAGCTCTTGGAAAATGCCAGGGACGGGCCCGTCAGGCGGTCGTTCCAGCCGTATTTGGCGTAATCGGCGGTAATGTCCTTGCTGAGGCCTGCCTTGACATATTCGCCGCCAAGCCCGAGGCCTGCCCAGCTCATATAGACATCCGGCCCTCTGTCTGATCCGGCGGCGACGCGCAGGGCGGTCTTGTGCTCGTCGACGCCGCGCATGACGATTTCGACGTTTACACCGGGATGGGATTTTTCAAAATTCTCGGCCGCAGTCTGAAGCGCCTTCACCTGCGATTCCGCAGAATAGCTGATCGTCCAGACGGTCAGATCCTCTGCATGCGCTGCCGTCGCCACCGTTGCCAGTGCAGAGGCAGCCAAAAGCCTTGCGAACGTTTTCATAAGATCTCCTCCCAAAGATCGCTTGAAGTCCTCATCGAAGACTATCAAGTCATTTTCGTTTCATGTCAAATGTTTTCGAATTCATCCGATTTGTTTGATTTCATAACCAAGTTGCTTTCATTTGAAAGCCACTCGCGGAAGTAGTCGAAACATCCAGCGACATCCCTATGCGATCTTCTGCCAAGCCGACCTGCCATAACAACACTTCAGCAATGAAGCGCTGCCAGCTCCGGACAGGGTTGGTTTTCGCCACCCTAATGCGCAATCAACCTCGTCAGAAGAGCCTGCCAGCCGCGCATTGCTTCCAGCCGCCAACCGTCGGCATCGGCCTGTGGCAGAAACTCGCTCCGGGTTTCATCGGTGCCTGGCGTATCCCCATAAAGGCTGAGCAGCGCCATCATCGCGACTCCGATCGCCCCGACCTCAGCCTGACCGCTCCTCGCGACCGGCCGATCCAGAACATCTGCCTGCATCTGCATCAGGAAATCGTTCGAGGACGCACCGCCATCGGCCAGCAAGCCATCAAGCCTTGCCCCGAGATCCTTTTCCATGGCGGTAAAGACGTCCGCTATCTGCAGGACGATGGCATCGAGCGTAGCGCGCGCCAGATGAGCGCGGGTCGTCGCCAGCGTCATGCCGGAAATCGTGCCCGAAACATTGTCGTTCCAATGCGGTGCACCCAACCCGGCAAGAGCCGGAACGAAGACAACCCCGGCGGCATCCGGAACGCTCTGGGCAAGAGCGGACAGGGCCTTTGCATCCAGCAGGCCAAGCATCTCGGCGGCAAAGGCGGCAGCTTGCGCGGAAACGGTGATATTGCCTTCCAGCGCATAGGCGATGCCGTTCCGGTCGCTCCATGCGATCGTGCTGGAAAGGCCGTTTTTCGACAACACCCGTCCGGGCGTCAGCGTCATCAGCGACGATCCGGTTCCATAGGTTGCCTTGACAAGGCCCGGCGCGCGGACGCGATGGCCATAAAGGGCTGCATGGCTGTCACCCATCATCGCAAGGATCGGGACGCCGGTATCGAGTGCAGTCGCGCCTTCGGCCACTTCGCCGAACCGGCTGTCCGACGAGCGAACTTCGGGCAGGGCCGTGACAGGAACGCCGAACAGATCGCAGAGACCTTCGTCCCATTGCAGCGTGCCGGTATTGAACAGCTGCGTTCGCGATGCATTCGAATGATCGGTGGCGAACTCCTTTCCGCCCGTCAGCTTGTAGAGCAGCCAGCTATCGACCGTGCCTGCACGAAGCAGGCCCTGCGCGGCGAGCGTCTTCGCCTCGGCCACGTTTTCCATCACCCAGGCGAGTTTTGAGGCAGGAAAAAGCGCGTTGATGGAAAGCCCGGTCGCCTCGACCACCATCGGGTCGCGGCCTTCGGCAATCAGCGCCTCGCAGGCCCTTGCCGTGCGGCGGCACTGCCACAGGATGGCCGGCGCGATGGGCCTGCCCGTTTCGGCATTCCAGACGACCAGCGTCTCGCGCTGGTTTGCGATCGCAAGCCCGGCGATCCTGGCATCGGCCCTGCCGACGATATCGGCGATGACCGCCTGCACCGTCGCCCAGATATCCTCTGCCGATTGCTCCGCCCAACCGGGGCGGGGATAGCTGGATGTCAGGGGAGCAGACGCCTTGGCGACGACATCCCCCGCCGAATTGACCAGGATCGCCTTGGTATTGGTCGTCCCCTGGTCAACGGCAATGATGAATTCTCCCCTCCCGGCTTCACTCATCCCCGCTTGCGCCCGATCGCCTTGCGTGCGGATCTGGCGATCCCGGTGGCCGTCAGGCCGAAATGATCGAACAGCCATTCGACCGAGCCGGTCGGCACGAAGCCCGGAAAGCCCATCCGCTCGATCGGCACCGGAAGATTGGCGGAGGTGTGTTCAGCCACCGCGCCGCCGAGACCGCCGTGTATATTAGCTTCCTCGACCGTAACGATCGCGCCCGTCTCGCTGGCAGCCGCCGAAATCGCAGCCTCATCGAGCGGCGAAATGGTCGCCATGTTGAGGATACGGGCGGAAATGCCTTCCGCTTCGAGTTCTACTGCTGCCTGGACGGCCAGATGTACCATGGTGCCGCAGGCAATGATCGTGACATCATCACCCTTGCGGACAAGTTCGGCCTTGCCGGGCTGGAATTTGCGGTTTTCAACCGCGAGATCCGGCACCGGCATGCGGCTCAGCCTGATATAGACCGGGCCTTCGTATGCTGCCGCCCATTTCACGGCCTCGGCGGTTTCCCAGCTGTCGGCCGGCACCACCACCTTGATATTACTCAGCGGTCTGAGCCAAGCAAAATCCTCGATCGAATGGTGTGTCGGCCCAAGCTCGCCATAAGCGACGCCGGACGATTGACCTACAAGCTTCACGTTGAAACCGGCATAGGCGATATCGGCCTTGACCTGTTCGAGCGCGCGCCCGGTCAAAAAGCAGGAGGCCGCCGAGACGAAGGGGATGCGGCCGCCATTAGCAAGACCGGCACCGACGCCCACCATGTTCTGTTCGGCAATGCCGACATTCACAAGCCGATCCGGGAACTTCTTCTGGAAGCCGCCGAGCTTGGAGGAGCCGACGGAGTCGTTGACGACGGCGACGATGCGCGAATCACTTTCGGCAAGCTCCTCGATCGTGCGCGCCCAGGCATCGCGACAATCGTAAAAACCTTCCTGTTTTGCAGCGGGTGCAGCCATCAGACCAGTTCCTCCATGGCAGTATTATATTGCTCGGCATTCGGCACGCCATGGTGCCAGGACGCCTTGTTTTCCATGAAGGAGACGCCCTTGCCCTTGATGGTATTGGCGATGATGCAGAGCGGTTTCGAACGGCCGCCTGGCGGTTCGGAGAGAGCATTGACGAGCGCGCCGACATCATGCCCGTCGATCACTTCGACATCCCATCCGAAGGCGCGGAACTTGTCGTCGAGCGGATCGAGACCGTTGGTCTCTTCCGTTCCCATGCCCTGCTGCAGCCGGTTGCGGTCCACAATCAAAGTGAACTTGCCGAGCTTGCGGTTGCCGGCACTCATCGCCGCCTCCCAGTTCGACCCTTCCTGCAACTCTCCGTCGCCGGTGAGCACGAAAGTGCGGTAGTCGCTGCCCGTCATCTGCCCGGCGATCGCGATACCGAGTGCCACCGGCAGGCCATGGCCGAGCGGCCCGGTATTGGTTTCCACGCCGGGAAGATAATTGCGGTTGGGATGGCCGTTCAGCTTCGACTGCGGCTGCATATAGGTTTTCAGCCAGTCTTCCGGATAATAACCGGCAGCGGAAAGGGCGGTGTAAAGCGCGCCCGTTGCGTGGCCTTTCGACATGATGAAGCGATCGCGCTCCGGCATATCCGGCTTTTTCGGGTCATACCGCATCACGCCGAAATAGAGCGTCGCAATGATGTCGATCGCCGAAAAATCGCCGCCGGGATGCCCGAGCTGGGCATCATGGACCATCGTGAAGGCCCTGCGGCGCATCCACAATGCTTTCTCGCGAATGGTATCGACGAGGTCATTCTTCAACATGGGTATTGGCCTTTCATTGCCGGATTGGGCCGGACCTGGCTGTTGCCGCAAGGGGCGCCTACATGGCGCCGAACAGGGCCTTCTGCGCAATTTTCAGCGCACCGATCGCATCGTGGCGGCTCTGGGCTTCCTTCAATGCATCGACATCGAGCGCCTCGAGCCCCTTGTCGGCGGCTTTGAGGAAATCGATCGCGTGATTGGCGGTCGCGACACTGTCTTCACGGAACGGGAACTGGTCGAGCTGCCACACGCCTTCCCACTTGTTCTTCCGCAGAACGTAGAAGAACTCGAAGATTTCGATCGGATGCAGGCTGCCAGCGACCAGATCGTCATCCCAGGAACGGTAGTTGTCGTTCACGTCCATGCCGAACAGCCGGCCGTAGTCGATCGCGAGCTGTGCGCTGTCGGCGGCCGATTCACCGCCCATGATGGCGTGGCCGAAATCGAGCAGGATGCCGACATTCGGCAGGCCGATCTTCTCGATGCCGAGAAGCGTGCGGGCAACCGAACCGAAACTCATGCGAACGCGCGGTTCGCGCGGCTTGTATTCGATGACGAATTTCAAATCCGGGTTTTCGCTGGCGAGCTGGCCGACACCATCGAGCGAATGCTTCCACAGCGTGCCGTAATCGACCTGGAACGGATAGTCCCAGCCATCTTGACCCGGCCACAGCTTGACGTAATCGGCACCGAAATAACGGACCTGATCGCAGGCCTCGGTCACCAGTTCATGAGTGCGGCGACGGACGCCCGCATCCGGGTTGGTGAAGGAACCCTTGACGAATTCGCGCGTGTAGATTTCCGGCGTGATGCCGATGACACCGAGCTTATTGCGATCCAGCGCCTCTTTTACCTGCGCATTGGAAAAGTCGCCGCCGAAGAAGGGATAGTTGATATCGACGACCGACAGATCCTTGACCTGGCCGGCCAGATCGATCGCCTCGATGACGCTGCGCGGCCTGCCGTAACCATCCGTCGCGTAACGGTCGAGATAGGTTGCGAAATGCCAGATCCCGGCGCCGAAACGTTGTGCAGTCATGATGTTTCCTCCGATTATTCCGTGTCGCCCCTATCGGATCTCAAGAATGATGCCGCGCGCTCGTGGCGCCGCTATGCGCCTCCTCCTCAGAATGAGGCGCACATCCCGGACAAACCAACAAAAGACTTTTGATTACTTTCGATCTCTTTCGTTTTGAAGATAACTGACATACGACGGGAGAACATTCAAGTGAATTGTTGGAGCTTCAAGAGGCATGAGGTCTAAAAAATATGCCGCATTGCAACATAAGAGAGAACAAGAAGGCTTGATTGCCACACAAAAGCGCAGCCATCAAAAACATATTGACAATAAACGAAAGTGATCGATAGTTCGCAATAGACGCCACGGGAGGGTGGTCTTTTTTCAACGGGAGGTAATCATGAAGCTTACGAAACGTCTTTTGATGTCTGTCGTCGCGCTGGGTATTGCCGGCGCCATGTCAGGCACGGCACTTGCTGCCGATACGATCGCGATCATCACGCCGAGCCATTCCAACCCATTCTTCAAGGCTGAAGCCGATGGCGCTGCGGCAAAGGCGAAGGAACTGGGTTATGCGACCATGGTTCTGGTTCACGACGATGACGCGAACAAGCAAAGCGAACTTTTCGACAGCGCCATCGCAGCTGGCGTGAAGGCCATCATTCTCGACAATGCAGGCGCGGATGCCTCCGTTGCCGCCGTACAGAAGGCCAAGGACAAGGGCATTCCCTCGTTCCTGATCGACCGCGAAATCACCACGGCCGGCGTTGCCGTTTCGCAGATCGTCTCCAACAACTATCAGGGCGCCCAGCTCGGGGCGGAAGAATTCGTCAAGCTGATGGGCGAAAAGGGCAATTATGCAGAACTGCTCGGCAAGGAATCCGACACCAATGCCGGCATTCGCTCGCAGGGCTATCATGATGTCATCGACCAGTATTCGGAGATGAAGCTGGTTGCCAAGCAGACGGCCAACTGGTCACAGACCGAAGCCTACACCGTGATGGAATCGATGCTGCAGGCACATCCGGATATCAAGGGTGTAATCTCGGGCAACGACACGATGGCCATGGGCGCCTATGCGGCACTTGAGGCCGCCGGCCGCAAGGATGTGATCGTCGTCGGCTTCGACGGTTCCAACGACGTCCGCGACTCGATCAAGAAGGGCGGCATCAAGGCGACCGTTCTCCAGCCTGCCTACCAGCAAGCGCAGAACGCCGTCGAACAGGCGGACAAGTTCATCAAGACCGGCAAGACCGGCCTCGATGAAAAGCAGCTGATGGATTGCATTCTCATCAATGCCGCCAATGCCGAAAAGCTCGAGACCTTCGCGCTGAAGCCATAAGACCGCCATCCCCACCCGGGACATGCCATATGTCCCGGGTGCCTCTTGCTTTAAAAGAAGTGCGGGTACCATGAAAATCACGACCCTGTTTGTGGCAAGCCTTCTTGCCGCGTCCGTTTCCGGCTGCAAACTGGTGAAAACCGGTGATAGCGAAGCTGCTGCCGATCCAATCGCCGAGATCGTCGAGACGACATTCGACACCAAGCTGGTTCCGGCCCTGACCGAAAAGGCGGCCGAGCTTGCAACGCTGCAAAATGCGATCAAGGGCAGCCTCGACAAGGCGGGCGAAAGCTACGGCGTCCGTGTTGGCGGTGCCGGAGGCGGCTGGAATTTCCCGGTCAAGGGCACGGCCACCGTATTGGAAGATACCCGCGCCAGCACCAAGGCCGGCGTTGCGGAAATCGACGTCGATGGCGACGGAAAGGCTGATGCGACGCTGCAGCTCGGCCCGGTCGTCAAGGGCAGCGCCTTGCGCGACACCACCAATCTCTACGATTTCTCGACATTCCGCGACCAGATCGAATACGCGAAACTCGGGCGCGCGCTGAACGACAAGGCCGTCTCCAAGCTCCCCGCTGCCGATATCGAGCTGAAGGGCAAGAAGGTGAATTTTGTCGGTGCCGTGGTCATCCGTACGGCCAGCGAAAAGCCGTTAATCACGCCGGTATCGATCGAGGTCGCGCCATGACGGAAGCCAATCCCATCGGCCTTTCGATCCGCAATGGCTCGAAAATCTATCCCGGCACCCAGGCGCTGAAAAATGTCGATTTCGACCTGCGCATGGGAGCGGTGAACGTTCTCGTCGGTGAAAATGGCGCCGGAAAATCGACGCTGATGAAGATCATCGCCGGCGTCGAACAGCTGAACGGCGGCACGATCGAAATAGACCGCCAGCAGGTCGTCTTCGCCGACAAGACGGATGCCGCAAAACACGGCGTCGGTATCGTTTTTCAGGAACTCAACCTGTTCCCCAATCTGACCGTGGCGGAAAACATCTTCGTCGGCCATGAAAAGACCCGCGCCGGCATCCATATCGACAGCCAGGCGCAGAGAACGGCCGCAGCGGCGCTGATGAAACGTCTCGAGCAGAATATCGACCCGGATACGCCGCTCGGAAACCTGCGGATCGGCCAGCAGCAGATCGTCGAAATCGCCAAGGCGCTTGCCGAAAACGCCCGCATCCTGATCCTCGACGAGCCAACGTCCGCGCTGTCGGCCACAGAGGTCGAGGTTCTGTTCAGGGTGATCAACGACCTGAAGAAGCAGGGCGTCGGCATTGTCTACATTTCCCATCGGCTGGAAGAGCTGATCCGCATCGGCGACTACATCACCGTTCTGCGAGACGGCGCCATTACCGGATCGCGCTCGATGCAGGGCGTCGATATCCCGTGGATCGTCGCCAACATGATCGGCAGCGCCTCGAAGGAATTTCCGAAGACCGGCGACCATGAACTCGGCAAGGAAGTGTTTCGTGTCGATAATGTCTGCCTTCCAAGCCAAGCGGGCGGCTACGCCGTCGACCACATGTCGCTCTCCGTGCGCGAGGGCGAGATCGTCGGGCTTTACGGCCTGATGGGCGCCGGCCGCTCCGAGCTTCTCGAATGCATCATGGCGCAGCACCCGAATTCCTCGGGCCAGATCTTCATCGGCGGCAAGCCGGTGAAGGAGAAAAGCGTCTCCGGCCGCATCCGTCGCGGCCTTGCACTCATCCCCGAAGATCGCAAGCGCGACGGGCTCGTGCAGATCATGACGATCCGCGAAAACCTGACCATGTCGTCGCTTTACGATTTTACCCGAGGGTTTCATCTATCCCTGAAGGCCGAAGCCGCCAAGGCCGCGGAATTCGTCAAGCGGATGGCGATCAAGATCGCCAGCCTCGAACATCCCGTCTCCAGCCTTTCCGGCGGAAACCAGCAGAAGGTGGTGATCGGCAAGGCGCTGATGACAAGGCCGAAAATCCTGCTGATGGACGAGCCGTCGCGTGGCATCGATATCGGCGCCAAGGCGGAAATCTTTCGCACCATGCGCCGGCTTGCCGCCGATGGCCTCGGCATCCTCTTCGTAACATCCGATCTGGAAGAAGTTCTCGCCCTTTCCGATCGCGTACTCGTCATGGCGAATGGACGGCTGACCGGACAATTCCCGGCCGGCGCAAGCGCTGCGGAGGTCATCTCCGCGGCAACCCCAAATCTGAACAGGGTTGAAACACAATGAGCAGCATCGACGCCTCGGGCAACGCCAAGACCGTCATCGGCGGTCACAAATCCAGAACATCGGCGCTTCTGCTGCTTCTGCACATGCGCACCTTCGTGGCGCTGATCCTGGTCTTCGCCTTCTTCGCCATTGCCGCACCGAACTTCCTGACGACAGGCAACATGCTGATCATTTCCAAGCATGTGGCGCTGAACGCGATCCTCGCAATCGGCATGACCTTCGTCATCATCGCAGGCGGGATCGATCTTTCGGTCGGCTCCATTGTCGGCCTCTGCGCCATGGTCGCCGGCTATCTGGTTCTTTACGGCATCGACCTCGGCTTTATCGGTGTCGCCTACAGCGTCCAGTTCAACACGATCGAGATCTGCCTCATCGTGCTTGTCGTCGGCATATTCATAGGCTGGATTAACGGGATGCTGATAACAAAGCTGAATGTCGCGCCATTCATCGCGACGCTCGGCATCCTTTATGTCGCCCGCGGCTCGGCGCTTCTCTTCTCCGACGGCCGGACCTTTCCCAACCTCGCGGGCAATCCGGAATACGGATCGGACACGTTCCGCATCATCGGCTCGGGTACATTCTTCGGCCTGCCCGTCTCCGTCTGGATCATGGTCGTGGTCGCACTGGGCGCTGCCTATCTTGCAACGCGCACACCGCTTGGCCGGCATATCTATGCTGTCGGCGGCAACGAGCGCGGGGCGGCACTCTCCGGCGTCAATGTCGACCGCACGAAACTGTTCGTCTACATGTTCTCCGGGGTTTGCGCCGCACTTGTCGGCCTGATCATTTCGTCACAGCTGCAGGCCAGCCATCCGGCGACCGGCGAGACATTCGAACTCAACGCCATTGCCGCAGCCGTTCTTGGCGGTACATCCATGTCAGGTGGACGCGGCCGCATCGCCGGCACCATTGTTGGTGCATTCGTGATCGGCATTCTTGCGGATGGGCTTATCATGATGGGCGTTTCGTCCTTCTGGCAGACCGTCATCAAAGGTCTCGTCATCATCGCCGCCGTTGTCGTCGATCAGGTGCAGCAGAAGCTGCAGGCTCGTGTCGTCCTGCAGCAGAACGCGAATTGAGGATTTAAAGCGCAAGGCCATTCCTGTAATGATCCCATAGGAAGTGAATCGAATGGTTTCGATTGTTTGCGATTAAAGGACTAGGCAGGCCGGAATGGAAGCGAGAGAAGAGCAGGATGCTTCGGAGTCGATGATCGGCCTCCTGTCCGAGCCGAGACGGCGCCGTATCCTCGAATGGCTACAGGAAGAAGGGTCGGCGCGGGTGAGAGATCTCGCCGGCGCCTTCCGCGTGTCGGAAGCGACGATCAGGCAGGATCTGGAGCGGCTGGAAAGCGAAGGCTTCATCACCCGCGAGCATGGCGGCGCCTACCTCAACACCGCAGCACCCGCGACCGGCACGATGACGCTCCACCACCAGGAGAACATGGACAAGAAGCGCCGCATCGGCGCGCTTGCCGCAAGCCTTGTCAAGGACGGCGAGACGCTGATCCTGGATGCGGGCACGACGACGACCGAAATCGCCACCCGACTGACCAACCGGCGCGACCTGACGCTGATCACCAATGCGCTGAACATCGCGATCATCTTGGGCTCGGTACCGACCTTTGCGGTGCATATGCCGGGCGGCCAGTTCAAATCGCCGACGCTGTCGCTCTCGGGCGACAAGTCGGTCGAGTATTTCCGCAACATCTTCGCCGGCAAGCTGTTTCTCGCCACCGCCGGCGTGGCGCTCGATGCGGGTCTCACCTATCCGAGCTTTGCCGACCTTCAGCTCAAGGAAGCGATGATCAAGGCCGCGGCGCATGTCTATCTCGTCGCCGATAGCACCAAGATCAACCGCTCGTCGTTCACCCGTCTCGGCTCGCTGGACGTGATCAATTCCTTCATCACTGATGACGGGATTTCCGACCGGGATGCGAAAGAATTCGAGAAGCGCGGTATCGAGGTTCTGATAGCAAAATAAAGCGCATCTTCCAGCGATTGCGCAATATTTTCATCCCTATCTGAATTTTCTGGGTGCGTTTGCCTGTTGCAATTCAAGCGTCTGTTGAAATAAACTTGGCCCGTTCTCAGGGCGGGGTGCAACTCCCCACCGGCGGTATCGGGGTCTCCCCCGGAGCCCGCGAGCGCTTCCCAAAAGGAAGGTCAGCAGATCCGGTGAGATGCCGGAGCCGACGGTTATAGTCCGGATGGAAGAGACCAACCCGCGGCGGCCTTTGACCGGGCTGCCCGTGGCGCTTGTTCGCCCAAGGGATAAGTTTTGTCGGCGAAAGCCGATGCAACAGCCTTCACCGGCTTAACCCTTGAAAGACTTGAAATGACGATTTCCAGAATTGAAGATGCAGTAGAAGCCTTCGCCCGCGGCGAAATGGTTGTCGTTGTCGATGACGAGGATCGCGAAAATGAAGGCGATCTGATCTTTGCTGCAGAAGATGCGACAAACGAAAAGATAGCGTTCATGATGAACAAGGCTCGTGGCCTGATCTGCATCGCCATGGACCACAATCGCATCGACGAACTCGAACTTCCCCTCATGGTGCCGAACAACACGGAATCGATGAAAACGGCCTTCACCGTATCCGTCGATTACATTCCGGGCACCACGACCGGCATCTCAGCGGCCGATCGCGCCGCGACCGTCAAGGCGCTTGTCGACCCGAGCGCCCGCCCTGCAGATTTTGCCCGCCCCGGCCATATCTTCCCCTTGCGGGCAAACCCGGAAGGCGTTCTCGGTCGCACCGGTCACACGGAAGCGGCAGTCGATCTTTGCAGGCTGGCCAGAAAATCCCCGGCCGGCGTCATCTGCGAAATTTCCAATGAAGACGGCACGATGGCCCGTCTTCCGCAGCTCGAGATCTTCGCCGAACAGAACGGCCTGCTGGTCATTACCATCGAGGATCTCGTTCGATACCTGAATGACGCGAAAGCCGGAGCGCTGGCAGCAGCCTGATAGCTCGGGATTGAGAAAGTTACGGCGAGCCCCACAGGCTCGCCGTTTTTTATTTGTGCTCCAGAGGCAGGATGATCCGCGCCACGAGCCCATTGGGCTGACGATCCAGCAGGACCAGTTTTCCATGATGCGCCTGGACGATCTCGGCAACGATCGAAAGCCCGAGACCGAAACCTGTTTCCGTGTCCTGGCGCGCTGTATCCACCTTGAAGAAGGGTTCCAGCACGCGCGTGCGATATTGCTCGGGAATTCCCGGCCCGTCATCGCTGATGTCGATAACCGCCTGACCATCGACTGCGCGAAGCTCGACAGTCACATGCGTGCCGAACTTGATCGCGTTTTCGCACAGGTTGGTAATCGCGCGTGTCAGCGCCAGCGGCTTGAAGTTGGTGACCATCCGCGCCGGGCCATCATACTGCACATCATGCCCCATATCGGCGAATTCGTCACAGGTCGTCTGCAGCATGGAAGCGAGATCCGCGCGTTGCGAGACTTCGCGTTGGTGGTTGTCGCGAAGATAACCGAGGCTTTCCTTCAACAGCCTGTCGATCCGCTCGATATCTCCCAGAAGACCTTCCCTGATCTCTTCTTCGCTCACCCTTTCCGCGCGAAGCCGCAGGCGCGTCAGCGGCGTCCGCAGGTCGTGGCTGATGCCACGCAACATCCTTGTTCGCGATTCCACCATGGTCGAGATTCGCCGCTGCATGCCATTCAGCGCCCGGGCGAGTGTGACGATTTCGGAGCTTCCACGTTCTTCGAAGATCGCCGGGCCGAGAGAAATGTCCGCTTTCATCGCCGCGGAAGCGATACGTCGCAAAGGGCTGGTCAGCGCCCGTACTGCAAAAAGCGAAAACAGGATGAGCAGCGTGACTGTTGCCACCAGATAGTTCGAACCGAATATCAGTGCATCGTTGCGAAGGAAGCTTTCGGGCAATTCCATGACGAGAAGTGTATCCTGATCGACTTGCGCGGCAAGCACACGTCTGCCGTCGGCAAATGTCCTCCAGCCACCAAATGGTACGGGGTGGTTTTCTGGAGGAAGTAGGCGATCGAGGATGACTTGGAGGAAAGGCTCGTCAGGCGAGGACGTGGTGAAACGTTCTGAATACGAGAGCGGCTGCAATGTCAGACGCCCGTCTTCGTGATTAGCCGCCGCCAGTATCACATCTCTGTCGCTGGGCGTTGCCGACGCAAACACAGAAGCGATCGCGGTCACGTGGGCCGACATACTTTCCATATCTGGAGCGCTGTATTCCTCCCTGACCCAACTTTCGAGCGTCGAACCGATGATGAAAGCAATGATCAGGCAGGCGAAAATGACTGCGGTGATCTGGCCGTGAATGGTCGAAATCAACCGGGAGACCCGAAATCCCAAAACGCCCCCTTGGGCCGTTCCGCCCGGTACAGATTGCATTGCGGCCCTTATCGCAGGCCCATTGCCCTGAAGATAAGGCCATCCGCTGCAAAACCACATTAAGTTTTGTGTCGATCGCACCCTGCCTTGCACCCAGGCCGTCCAATCCGCCTTGCCCGCAACAAAGCGTAACACAAAGACATGCTGCACCGCATCCATCCGTGACAGGACAGACGTGTTGCATGCACGGCTCGCCCTTGAGGTGGTGCCCGTGTTAAATTCACTGGAGCACCCATGTCTTTTATCCAACGGACCGATCGGCGACTTCTCGCAAGCGCCATATACGTCACGCTCGCGATCGCCGGCACGGTTTCGACCACGCTCGCCGCCGATGCAGGCCTTGCAGGACAGCCGCCGGAACCGCCATTCGACCAGGAGCGGTTCAACAAGGAAAAACCGGAACGCAACTGGAGCCTAATCGTCGGCGCCGGTGGAATTTACGAGCCGGAATATGAAGGTAGCGGCGACTTCAAGGTCCAGCCCGTACCATTCGTCGTCTTCACCTATGGCGAGTGGCTGGAGATCGATCCGCGCGGCGTGACGATCACCGCATTCGAGCACAACGGTTTCGCACTCGCCGCCAAGGTCGGTTACGAAGGCGGACGCGATGAAGACGACGCTGACCGCCTGAGGGGGCTGGGCGATATCGACTTCGCAGCCACCGTCGGCGCCAAGGCCTCCTATAAATGGGACGGCTTCGAGATTTATGCGAGCGTCGACCAGACCATCGAAGGCAGCGAGAGCCTGATCGGCACATTCGGCGCAGAATATCAGGCGCCGGTCAGCGAACGGCTGATCCTCGGCGCAGGCGTCGAGGCGGTGGTGGCCAACGACAAGCACATGCAATCCTATTTCGGCGTCACCGCCGCCCAGGCGGCAAGATCCGGTCTTGCGGAATACAAGGCCGAAGCCGGCCTGAAACGCGTCAACGTTTCGGCATCGGCAATCTACCTGTTGAGCGAAAACTGGCTTATCCGCGGCGAAGCCGGCGTGGGTTTCCTGACAGGAGACGCTGCAGACAGCCCGATCGTGGAAGAAAAGACACAGCCCTCCGCTTCTCTATTTGTCGGCTACAAATTCTGAAGAAGACGGGCGTCAAAGACGATGAAAGCCGGGCATTGCCCCGGCTTTTTTATCGGGTGCATCGCACCCGCGTCTGAGCGCACCGCAGCCATTCAAGCCTGTTCGACATTGGCGGTAAACATGTAGCCGCCGAGCCGCACGGTTTGCAGCAGAACCGGGCTTTTCGGATCGGCCTCGATCTTCTGTCTGAGACGGCTGATATGGACATCAACACTGCGTTCGATCGGACCGGCAAGGCCGGTATGGGTGAGCGAAAGAAGCTCTTCGCGCGTAATCACCCGGCCGGGATTGCGGCAGAAGGCGAGCAGAAGATCAAATTCCGTCGTCGTCACGGAAACCCGGGCATTGCTCGGATCATGCAGTTGTCGGCGCAGGGGGTCTATCTGCCAGCCTTCGAAGCGGAGCTTTCGCTGAACCGCGGTGTTCACCAGCCCGTAGGATGCACGCCGAAGCAGGCTGCGGATACGGGCAACGACTTCGCGGGGGCTGAACGGCTTGGTGACATAGTCATCGGCACCGACCTCCAGCCCGACGATGCGGTCAACCTCTTCACCGAGCGCGGTCAAAAGAATGATCGGCGTCGTCTTTTCCGAGCGGATGCGCCGGCAGATGCTCAGACCATCTTCACCGGGCAACATGACATCCAGGATGATGAGGTCGAATTCGTTGGTGCGTAAGAGGGCGTTCATTACATGCCCGTCTTCGGCAACGGTCGCCACCATGCCGTTTTCCTGAATGGCAAGCGCGAGCAGCTTACCGATTTCGGGATCATCCTCGACAATCAGGATCTTTGCATTGGCTGAGTTTGCTTGCACGGCTGTCGTCCTTGATCGCCTGACTGCACGCGTTTCGCATGCCCGCCGGGGAGCATATGTTTCGCTTTATTAAGTTTTGTTACGAAGCTTGGGAAGAAATCGACAATACAAGCAGTTACGCATTTCTGCATGCCCGAAAAGCCTCCGGGAAGCTTTGTGAGATGGCACGCAACAATACGAAACAAGACAAAATGAACCGGCCATGTCGCCAGGAATAGCTTGCTCCGAAAACCTGGAGCAAACCTATGACGTTACCAGTCTCGCGCAACAAGCAAGCAGGCTTCCACCTTTCGCTCGTCGTCATGGCGACGGTGGTTACGAGTGTCGCATTCTATCTCAATCCATCCATCGACATGACCGTTTCACAGCATTTCTTTGACGGCGAACAATTCCCCCTGAAGCATAATGGATCGCTGCAGACACTGCGGCAGGCGAATTTCTGGGCCGGTACGGTCGTGATAGGTGCGTCAATGCTCCTGCTGCTCTCGCAGCGTCTGAGGAATGCGATTGGTGTCAGTCTCGGCCGCACATTTGTTCCGCTGATCACCTACGGCGTGGGCGTCGGTCTTATCGTGAATATGCTCCTGAAGAACACGTTTGGAAGGGCAAGGCCACGCGACACATTTGGGCTTGGTGGTGAGGATCCCCTGTCCGCTGCCTGGGAATTTTCCCAGGCTTGTGCATCGAACTGTTCGTTCACGTCGGGAGAAGCAGCAGGCGCAATGGCAATGATGTCTCTCGTCTATCTCCTCCCGGCCGGCCAGAGGACAATTCGCAGGATAGTGCAGACCCTGCTCGGCATTTTAGCCGTCTCATTGTCGTTCAACCGCATTCTGTTTGGCGGGCATTATCTCTCCGACGTCGTACTTTCCATGCTCATCGTCACCATCGTGATGCTCTCAGCGGATTTGCTGCTGCGCCAAGTCCAGCGGGTCCGATTTGTTGTCGAGAAGAATGGTGAGGCCTACCCGGTGTGAAAACCACGGCCGACGTCGATATCGCGCATCTGCGCCGTAGCCCGAGCTTTCGGGCTGCGGCCTATTTCATGACAACGCCAAAGAGATTTCACCATGGAAAATTCCCGTCTTACCGGGTCTCACCAGCCCATCACAAAAGACCTGGCGAACAGGGTAAAGAGCATCATCGCGACCTATCTTGATCTTCCCGAAGAGCTTCTCGTCGAAGATGCAAGCCTGTCGCAGGATCTGGGTGCGGACTCGCTCGAGATCACCGAGATGGTGATGGCCTTCGAAGAAGAGTTTGGCTTTACCATCAATGACGACATGGCCGACCGGTTTCTGACGGTCGGCGACATTATCCGACATCTGCAAGCCTCTGAGAACGCCAGGGCGGATCGGCTTTGAGAATTTACGTGCCGGGAAGCAAAGGCCCATGCCTTTCGGCATGGCTCTGTTTTTGCATCCCTTTTCTTCTCACAGCCTCGCCAGGGAATTTGACGTTCATCCGATGCAGGTTGCTTTGAATGCATAGAAGCCCCCTCTCATGTTTGATTTTTCAGGTACTGATATCGGCAGTTCTTGCCGGCGCGCTTCTGGGCGGCCCTGTTATCCTGATGCTTTTGGTGGATCGCAGCTATTGAAGTATCGAGGCCACGCCTCGCCTGCGGCAAGCTCGGAATAGGTGACGCACTAAGCTCCAGTTTGCGGACATCGCATTCCCAAACAATATGCAGAAACGGATGACGGGGCCAGCCTGCGGAAGCTGGCCCCGTCCAGACGCGCCGGGGATCGGCCTGGGGGGCCGTCGGATCATGGCGCGCCTATTTCTGGACCTCTTTCAGGTCCGCTTCGGCCGACTGGAGGAAAGGCCTGAAGATTTGGCCTGCACGATCGCCGCCGGCGGAGACGATCAGGTGCAGGGAGGGGATCACCACCAGCGAGAGGATGGTGGAAACCAGCAGCCCGCCGATCACCGCGATTGCCATCGGAGCCCGAAACTCGCCCCCCTCTCCGATACCGAAAGCCGAGGGCAACATGCCGCCTACCATGGCAAGTGTCGTCATGATGATCGGGCGCGCCCGCTCGCGGCAGGCTTCGACAACCGCCTCTCCGCGCGAAAGCCCATGCGCCTCCCGCTCGACGGCGAAATCCACCAGCATGATCGCATTCTTGGTGACGATACCCATCAGCATCAGGATACCGATCACGACAGGCAGGGATATCGGGTAGCCGCTGAGAAGCAGCGCCGCGACGACCCCGCCGATGGAAAGTGGCAGCGATGCCAGGATGGTGAAAGGCGACAGGACGCTTTTGAAAAGCAGGATCAGGACGATGAGCACCAGCATGATGCCGCCACCCATGGCAACGGCAAAACTCTCGAATATCTCTCCTTCCGTATCCGAATCGCCGGTCGCCTGGACACGCACGCCATCCGGCAGGGTCTTCACGCTTTCGAGCTGCATCAACCGCTCAAGCCCCTGGCCTGATGTGAGGCCATTCGCCATGTCAACGCCGATCTCGATCCGGCGCTGGCGCTCGAAACGATCGATCGCCGCAACTGTCTCATCGAGACTGATCGTGGCGACCGCCGACAGCGGCAATTGTCCACCATTTGCGGCCGGAACGCTCAGCGTCTCGAAGACCCCCAAATTTCCCCGCGCGGCGCGATCGAGAACCACGCGGATCGGGATCTGCCGCGAGCCCTCGATAAAATTCGCCAGGCGCGAATCCACATCGCCGATCGTCGAAATCCGCATCGTGCTGGCAATGGCTGCGGTGGAGACACCGAGCGTCGCCGCCTTTTCGGTATCGACCGTCATGCGCAGCTCCGGCCGCATCGCGACATTGTCACTCGAAGCCCCGACAAAGCTGCTGTCTGATGCCATCTCGCGAAGGATCCGATCGGTCGCGGCCTGAACGGCATCGCCGTCACTGCCCAGCACGGAAAAAGATATGTCGCGACCGCCGCGATCGTTGAGAAAGCGCAGTCGCACATCTGGAATATCGACCAGCGCCTTTTCGAGTTCGGCTTCGATAGCAAAGGAAGACCGGTTACGCTCCGCCTTGTGCACGAGGTCGACGGAGACGACAGCATAACGCACATCCTGCTGGCCGCTCATGCTCGATCCGGCCCGAACCAGCACACCCTCGACTTCGGCGAGCTTACCGATCGTGGCGGCAATCCCGTCGGTGACCTGACGGGTCTCGTCGAGGCTTGTGCCGGGTGGCAATTCGACGGCCAGCGTCAGGCGGCCGGTGTCTTCTTCCGGCAGGAACGTGGTCGGAACCGACATAAGTGACATCATCGCCAGCGCGAACAGGCCGAAGGCGGCTGTGACCGTCAACCATTTCCACCGCAGCGTCAGCCGCAGCAGCCACTCGTAGGCGAGCGACAATTTTCCTTTTCTCGGTTCGACCGGCGGAGCGGCGGTCATGATATAGGCGGCCATGACCGGAGTGATCAGCCGCGCGACGAGAAGCGAAAAGAACACCGCGATAGCCACGGTCAGGCCGAATTCGCGGAAATATAGCCCAACGACACCGCTCATCAGCCCGACAGGCGCAAAGACGGCGATGATCGTTGCCGAGATCGCAATCACTGCCAGACCGATTTCGTCCGATGCATCGAGTGCCGCGCGATAGGCGGATTTTCCCATGTTGCGATGCCGGACAACATTTTCGATCTCGACGATCGCATCATCGACCAGGATGCCGGTCACCAGCGTAATGGCGAGCAGGCTGAGGATGTTGAGCGAAAAGCCGAGCATGTCGATGGCAAAGAATGTCGGGATGATCGACAGCGGCAATGCGACAGCCGCAACCAGCGTCGCGCGCCAATCGCGCAGGAAGAGGAACACGACGATGATCGAAAGTGCCGCCCCTTCGAGCAGGGTATTGATCGCCGAATGATAATTTCCTTCCGTGTATGAAATCGTGTCATCAACAATCTCGAAGCGAAGACCGGGATGGCTGAGACGTAGTTTTTCGACCGCAGCGAATACTCCATTCGCCACGGTGACGGCGCTTGCGCCCTGGGACCGATAGACTGAGAAACCGACGACATCGGAACCGTTCAGAGTCGCAAACGCGCGCGGTTCGGCAAAGGTGTCGCTGACGGTTGCGACATCCGCCAGCCGGACCGAGTTTTCGCCGCCAAGCGACAGGCGGGTTTCCGCCAAGCCGGAAACGGTGCTAGCGGCGGCGGCTGTCGTCAGCACCTGTTCGCGGCCCTCCATATCACTGCGCCCGCCCGAACGGTCGAGCTGGGTTTCCATGATCGTCTCGTTGACCGAGTTGACCGAAAGCGACAATGCCTGCAGCCGGTCGGCATCGAGCTCGACATGGATCTCGCGGTCGGCCCCGCCGATCCGATCGATACGCCCGACGCCGGAGAGCCCCTGCAGGTCGCGTTTTACCGTGTCATCGATTAACCAGGATAGTTCGGTCACCGTCATTTCCTGGCTGGAGACGGCATAAGTGACGATCGATTGCGCCTCCTCCTCGATCCGTTCGATGATCGGCTCGTCGATCGCGCTCGGCAGATCACCCCTGATCCTTGTCACGGCATCTCGCACATCGTTCATCGCCCGATCCGGCGAAACCAGGCCGAGTTCGAATTCGACCGTGGTGACCGAACGCCCCTCGCCGATCGTCGACGACAATTCCTTGATCGCCGGAAGCGAGGCGATCGCATTTTCGACAAGCCGCGTCACCTCGGTTTCCAGTTCGACCGGCGTGGCGCCGGATTGCTCGACCGTGACCTTCACGGCCGGCGTTATGATCGTCGGGAGATAGGTGATCGGTAGCCGGGTAAAGCTGTAGATGCCGACAACCGTCAAGATGACGAAAAGCAGGATGGAGGGAAGCGGATTGCGGATCGCCCAGGCGGAAATATTGCCGCTCATCGCGCCATCTCCCTGCTTTCCATGGCAAGGGCCGAGGCCATGTGATCGGAAACAGACCGCTCCGACATGGCCATAACGGGCCGGACCTTTTCCTGGGCTTTCAGAAACCCGCCGGATTTCAGCACGACCATCTCGCCATCGCTGACACCGGCAATTATTTCGACAAAGCCCTCCTGCCGGATGCCGACAGTCACATCGCGACGATCCACGACACCGTCCTTGACGACGAAGACATTGCTTGCGCCGCTTGCGGTATTCACCGCACTGCCGGGTAGAAGAATGTTACGCCGCGCCGGAGCGTTAATGCTTCCGCGGGCAAAGACGCCGGGCTTCAGCCCATCCGCCTCATCCAGTTCGATGCGCACTTCGCCGCTGCGCGTAACCGGATCGACCTGCGCTGCATTCAGCCGCAACCTGCCACCGAGCTGCCCCTCATATCCCGGCAGGCTGATCTGCGCCCGCATGCCTTCATCGAGCCGCAGAAAACTCGTTTCCGTCACCTGCGTGGAAAACTCGATTTCAGCATCCTTGGCGATGACGAATAGCGGATTGGCGGAAGCAGA
The DNA here is from genome assembly GCF_017313375.1 of Agrobacterium sp. Ap1. Taxonomy (NCBI): domain Bacteria; kingdom Pseudomonadati; phylum Pseudomonadota; class Alphaproteobacteria; order Hyphomicrobiales; family Rhizobiaceae; genus Agrobacterium; species Agrobacterium sp. Ap1. The sequence continues at coordinate 96,243 of NZ_JAFLMY010000007.1, read as the reverse complement.
CGTCATCGCCCCGATGCGCGCTGTTCGCTTGAGCACCAGCCCGGCATCGGGCGCACGGACCGTGCTGCGCTCGATCGTCAGCTCGATTTCCTTCCGCTCGCGGGCAATCAGCTCCGCATCGGCTTCCGCCAGCGCAAGCGACTGGCGGGCAAGCCGCAGTTCCGCCACCGCACGGGCATGGGCATTTTCATGTTCGTCCAGAAGCTGCTGCGATACGGCGCCTCTCGGCTGTAGCGCCCGACTGCGCTCCAGGAGCTTGCGCGCCTCCGCCTCGCTGACGGCGGCAACTTCCAGCCTGCTTTCCTCCACTTCAGCGGCGGCTCTTGCCCGCAGCATGCTGACCGAATTCTTGTCGAGCAGCATGCGTGCTTCGGTCGTGTCGATCAGCGCAAGCGGCTGCCCTCTCTCGACCCGCTGCCCGGATTCGGCAAGGATATGTTCGATCACCCGTCCCTCGATGAAAGGACGAACTTCCACCTCTTCCCTGGCAACCAGCGAGCCGACAACGGGGATCTTCTCGGTCACCTCGCCTTTTCGAGCGACGACGACCGTGACCGGCGTCTGGCTTTCAGCCTGTGACGCGGAGAAGAACACCAACCACAGCACCAATGCCGAGACGGCAAGACGCAGTTGCGGCAGCACTGATCGGGATATCCCGTACATGAGGCACCTTTCGGTTTTATCCGCACATGTCTGCGGATGATACGGAAGGAACCGTAGCGATCAGACGCGCGGCCGGTGTGTCGTCACGTTAAGAAAGGTTACACCCGCCGCCAGCGCGGCAATGCTGTCGATCAAAGCCCGATGATCGCCGGCCACCAGCCAAGGCCGACGAAAAGGCTGCCGGCAATGCCCGGAAGCAGAGGCAGAAAGCGCCTGATTGGTGCGACCTGCTGTCGTTCGAGGATCTTTATTCCGAGCCAGACGCTCCACAGCAGCCCCATGAGAAACAGCCCGCCGCGGATCGCGCCCGCGCCGCTTGCACCAAAAGCGGTATATCGCAACGGTTCCAGCAGTTCTGCCCCAAGCCCGATGATCAGGCTAATCAGCGCAATCGGAGCATATTGATAACCGAGTTCGGTAAACAACTGCCCGAAGCCGCCATCTGCCCCTGCACGCTTCGCCAGAAAGGCACTCGCCGCAGTCAACAAGGCAAGGACAGCGGTCAATGCCGCCATGACCGCCAACATGAAGAAGACGATCATGACGAAATCGAGCCAGCGGAACACTTCCGCACGCGCCGGATGAATACTCATCAGCCAGGATGGGCCGACAGTAGTGACCCAGTTCCAGTGATGCTGGATTGCAAACACGCCAAAAGCCTGCCGCCATTGCTGATATTGCGGCAGCACCAGCCAGAGGAAGCCGCCGAGGGCGACTCCGGTATCCAGAAACAGGAACCAGGCCTCCGCCTTGTTGGCGCGATGATCACGAATATCCTCGATCTCGCGGCCCGGACGACGGATATCCAGCCGGATACTGCCAGCCGCGTGCGGGTGGACGCAGCGAAAGCACTCGATACAGTGCCGGCTTTCACTCTTGCGCGGCAGGTCGATCATCGTCGGGCAGGCACCTTTCTGGCTATAGGCATCGCCGCCCGGCAGCCGGATTTTCGGCGTGAACTGAACCGCGCCAAGCCGGGAATAAAGCCCGAGCACCCGGCCGATCGGGCAGAGATGCCTGCACCAGACGCGTTTCTTGCGGCCATAAAGGCCGCCGATCGCGATTGCCAAAAGCATGGTGCCGCCGAAAAGTCCGGCAGCAGCTTCTGGATGATCCCGCACACCGATCGTCTGGCCGTAAAGCGTCATTACGATGAAGCTGAGCGCAGGCGTGCCTTCCCAGCGGATCCAGGCCGGGATCCGGCGCTGCAGCCCGTAACGATTGGCAAGCTCGGACGCAGCCCCCATCGGGCACAAAAGACCGCACCAGATCCGCCCGAAGACGATGACCGACAGAAAGACAAGCGGGAACCAGATGCCCCAGAGCAGATATTGCAGCGCCAGCGTTCCATTCGACAGCGGCGTCGTTTCCGGCGGCGGATCAGGCAGCAGAAGCGGCAGGCCGAGCACCAGAAGAAACACGAGAAACATGATGCCCTGGATGATCCAGTAATACGGGCGCGTCCGCACGAAGAATGCTTCGAGTGCGATGAGCCAGTTCGGGCGTTCGGGCAGTTCCTCCGCCTCAACCAGCAGCGATGGCGCGAACGTTGCCGCCGGAGCGAAATCACGATGACGGTAAACCTCTGTCATTTCATCTCTCTCGGCACAACAACAATTCCAGCGTGTAAATATGTCGCACGCCCGAATTGGAATGAGATACCAATCAATCAGGATAAACACTCTCATATTTAACATGGAGATCAGCCGAAGTACTTGAATTTTGTCATTTATATCATGACCTTGATGAAAACTTTCAGGCTTGACTCCACATTTTTCCAGGCAGATGTTCGCGCCACATTTTCCCGAAAAGGACCTGTTATGCGCGAAACCCAAATTTTCAAGACGGCATTCCTGCCCGCCGCTTTTGCTGCTGCAACACTCTTTTCCGCCGGCTCGGCATCTGCCCTGGAATATCCGATCGGCGAGCCGCAGGAAGCAGGCGGTATGGAAGTGGCTGCGGTCTATCTGCAGCCGATCCTGATGGAGCCGGCTCACATGATGCGCGCAGCCGCCGATTCCGACGTGCATCTGGAAGCCGATATCCACGCGACGAAGGATAACAAGAACGGGTTTGCCAATGGCGACTGGGTGCCGAACCTGACGATTAGCTATGTGCTGACCAAGGGCGGCGTGAAAGTGTCGGAAGGCCCGCTGATGCCGATGGTTGCCTCCGACGGGCCGCATTACGGCGACAACGTCAAGCTCGACGGCCCCGGCGACTATAACCTCGTGTTCAAGATTGCAGCGCCGGACGGGATGATGTTCGGCCGCCATGTCGATGACGAAACCGGCGTCGCCAAATGGTTCGAGCCGTTCGAGACCAGCTATGACTTCACTTTCACGGGCGTGGGCAAAAAGGGTGGCTACTGATCACTCTTCCCCCCGTAAGGAACAGTGCCTTGGCCTCACCATGGCGCTGTTCCTCGCGTTTTCGATTGTTCCGCCGGCAATAGTGGCGGCCGCTGACGATCCAAGCTTCACCATAACGTTCAACGATGGCGTGGTTTCGCCGTCGCGTCTCGAAGTGCCGGCCGAAACCCGCTTCGAAATCCGGCTGATCAACAACGGCAAGACACCGGCGGAGTTCGAGAGCATTCCGTTGAGCAAGGAGAAGGTGATCGGACCGGGGGTCTCCACCTTCATCGTCATCAAATATCTTGATCCGGGCGAATATTCGTTCTTCGACGATTTTCATCCGGACGCTCCGCCCGCCGTTCTCGTCGCGGTTCCTTCTGAGGACTGACATGTTTGCCTCCATTGCCTTTGTCGTCTGGCGCGAGAGCGTCGAAGCCCTTTTGGTGATCGGCATTCTCGATGCCTGGCTGGTCAGCCGGAGCGTGGAGACGCGCCGCGCCCGCGGTTTTCTCTGGGGCGGCGCAGCGGCGGGGCTCGGCGTCGCCGGTGTGCTTGCAGGACTCCTGCTCTGGCTGGGCGAAACAGTCTCCGACGACGCCCAGACGATCTACCAGACGGTGATCGCGCTGCTCGCAGCCGGGCTGATCCTGCAGATGGTCTTCTGGATGCGCAGCCACGGCCGCTCGATGCGCGGCGAGCTCGAAAGTTCGCTCAGCACGGCGGTTGCCGCAGGCAGTTGGTGGGGTGTCTTCGCCCTTGCGCTCATTGCGGTTGCCCGCGAAGGCAGCGAAACGGTCGTGTTCATCTACGGTATTCTGTCTGCTGGTGTCATGGGCTCGCTGCTTGCCGGAATTCTTGCCGGAGTGACCGGTTTCGTCGCGGCTGCAATCACCTATGCCCTGCTGATGACCGGCAGCCGGGTCATCTCCTGGCGGGTTTTCTTCCGGATTTCCGAGATCGTGCTGCTCTTCCTCGCCTGCGGCCTGCTGATGACAGGGATCGACGGATTGATCAATCTCGATATCCTGCCGCGCCTGTCGCACGCGCTGTGGAACAGCAATTTCCTAATGTCCGACGGCACGACAGCCGGCGGTTTCTTCGCATCCATGACCGGCTATCGCGCCCGGCCGAACCTGATGCAGCTCATTGTCTTCTTTGGCTACTGGATCGCGGTGCTGGCCATCATCTACCGGCCACGCAAAGGTTCGTTCTCCACCGCTGCGCATCACTAGCGATTTGCCCGGGTGCTTTGTGTCAGCATATGGTGTGGCCATTGCCTGAATGGCCGTATCTCTTTTCACACAGAGGAATGTGTGGCGGGCATCACATTGTCGGGGATCGGGCACACATATTTCCGGCCATCGGTCTTCTCTGTCCATTCCGCCTTTGCGGCTTCCAGAAGTTCGGGAGACGTCATAAGCGAGAGGCCAGTCGCCGCCAGCGTCTTTGCTGCATGTGCCATGGCTTTGTGAGCCCCCGCGCTTTTTCCCTGTGCCACCACCTGCCAGGTGTGAGGATTGGTGCCGATTGCCCAGGTGGGCGTCCAGCATTGCGCTGTCGGCGTTACCCAGCTTACATCTCCCACGTCCGTAGATCCGGCACGGAAATGCGAAGACCCCTCGAAGTCGCGCAGACCCAGATGCAACGGTGTCGAACCATCGACCTTTGCATTGGAAAAAACATCGCCCTTGATCTGATAAAGGCGGATGCTGCTCCTGATAGCTTCGTCAGTAAATGTGTCTTGGATAGACTTGGCGAATGCGAGATCCGTTTCATCGAAAGCGATGGGACCGAGCGCCACCATGTTGTCATGCATGGCCGTTTCAAGGGTGATGTTTGGCAGAAGATTGGTGGAGGCCGTGTCGAAGACGATTTCGACCTCTGTCTCGGTCATCATTGCCGCGCCGCGGGCGACCTTGTCGACACGCTTGGCAAGATCGAGCGCCTGCGACATTTCCGGCGCGCGAACCAGATAGACAACTTCCGCATGGGCCTGCACGACATTGGCGGCGCGCCCTCCGGTATCGGTTATCGCATAATGCACGCGGCAATCCTGCGGCATGTGTTCGCGCAGGAAATTGACGCCGACGTTCATCAGTTCAACGGCATCCAGCGCCGAACGGCCGAGATGCGCTGCATTCGAGGCATGGGCGGCGAGGCCCTTGAAGCGATAGAAATATTCAAGAACCGCCAGATTGTTGGTGGAGCGTACGCCGTTGAATGGCGCCGGATGCCAGGTAAGCGCCGTATCGACGTCATCAAACAGGCCCGCACGCACCATGAACGTCTTTCCCGAGCCGCCTTCTTCCCCGGGGCAACCGTAATAACGCACGGTGCCAGCTAGGTTGTTGTCCCTCATATGCCGGGCGAGCGCGATGGCCGCCATCAGGGAACCGACACCCAAAAGATTGTGGCCACAGCCGTGGCCGGTCGCGCCGGAAACGATCGGCTTGGGCTCGGCCACATCCGCAGCCTGGCTCATTCCCGCCAAGGCGTCGAATTCTCCGAGCAGCGCGATCACCGGCTTGCCGCTGCCGAATTCGCCGATGAAGGCCGTGTCCATGCCCGCCACGCCACGACGCACAGCAAACCCATTCTTCTCCAGCGCCTTTGCCAGCATATCCGACGAACGCCTTTCTTCGAACTTCAACTCGGCAAAATCCCAGATTCTGTCGCTGAGTTCGGAGAATTCCGGTTTCATCTCTTCGATCGCGTTGGCAATCGACGTCACGGCATCGCGGTTCATGGCCTGTCCTCGCATGAATGTGTGAGCGCCCTCAGGACGCAGAAAAACATCCGGCGATCTCCCGTCGGTTGAATTTCCTTGAAAAGGTAGACAGGCGCGCCGATCCTTGCCGGCGCGCTCAAGACTCAGTTTTCGACCGAGACTTCCCAGAGGCGGGCATTCGACTGCCAGACCGGCTGGCCTTTCAGCTTCTTCGTCGCGCCCCAGACGTCCACCATGTCGTAGAGAAAGATGCCCGGCATTTCCTTCAGCATCAGCTCATGGAACTCATCGAAGATCTTCTGACGCTTTTCCTGATCGGCTTCAGCATAAGCGGCGTTCATCAGTTCGACGGCTTTCGGATCGTCCCACATCAGCGATGCGTTTTTGTCCTTGTTGCCGACATAGAAAGAATACATCAGCGCCGGGTCGAGACGCGGCGCGACCGACTGCGAGATCACCTGATAATTGCCGGAGCGGCGGCGGTCGACCTGGGTCGCGTAATCCAGCACTTCGATCTGCACGTTGAGGCCCGCCTGCTGCATCATCGCCTGCGCCATGACGGCCGCCGGGAAGCTCGGCACGTTGCCGCGCTTGTTGGCGATGATCGAGATCGGCTCACCCTTGTAGCCGGCATCTGCCAGTTCCTTCTTGGCAGCCTCGATATCGTAGGGAAGACGCGTCTTCTGGGCCTCGTCGAAATAGACGCTGTCCTGCGATACCATCGAGCCGTTCGCCTCGCCGGTCCCGTTCGATGCAGCGGCCACCAGTTCATCGAGATCGAGCGCCATTGCCATGGCGCGACGCACGCCAGGATTGCTCAAGACCTTGTCGCGGGTCTGGATATAGAAAAGGTTCTTGCCGTTGTTGCGCGAAACGATCAGCTGCGTCTTATCGCTGGCCTTGAACTCCGGGATAAGATCGGGTGAAATTTCGGCCGTATCGAGTACACCGGACTCCAGACCGGCCTTCACGGTCGATGCATCCGGGATAATCATGAACTTGATGCCGTCGGCCAGCGGCCGTTTGGAGCCGACCATGCCATCCGGCTTGCCGTCATTCTCCGGCGAGACGTAATCAGCGAATTTCTTCAGATGGATATACTCACCCTTCTTCCACTCGTCCCATTGAAACGGTCCGGTGCCGATCGGCTTGACGAAGCTGCCATCGGCAGCAACGGAATCCGGTGAGATCATGCCGGTATAACCGCATTCCGGACGCGACATCAGGCCGAGGAAAACCGCAGATGGCTTTTCAAGAGTGATTGCGACGGTCGAAGCATCCGCGGCCTTCACGTCCGTAACCGGTGCTGCACCGCCCTTGGCGAAGTCGTTGAGGCAGGTCCATTTGGTTTCCGGCTTCAGGTACCGCGTCCAGTTCCAGACGACCTCCTCCGCCGTCATCGTCTTTCCGTTGTGGAATTTCACATCCGTGCGCAGTTTGAACGTATAGGTCAGGCCGTCGGCGGAGGTTTCGAAACTCTTGGCCAGAAGCGGCTTCACCTCGCCGCTATTGTTGTAACCGACAAGCCCCTCGACGATATGCAGGATGACGCCATCGGTATTGCCATCGCGGTTGACGCCGGGATTGGCGCTGCGCAGATCGGAACTCTGCGCGATCGTGATATCGCGGGCATTGGTTATGCTGGTCATTGCAAGCAGAGCCGTGCCTGCCAGAAGAAGCTTTTTCATTGTTCTACCCTCTTTTTGCTATTGTTGATGTCTACGACTGGAACCCGTTCCAGCAGGCCTGCGCCAACCGGCCGATCGTTTCGAGCGAAAGCGTGTATCCCGGCGTGCCATCGGCCATGACCTGCGGCACGTCATCGGTATAGGCGGTGATGATGAAGAACGGCGCGCCACCTTTGTAAACGATGCCGGCATCCATGCGGCCGCGCTTGCCGCGCCCGCTTTTGCTCGCCACCAGCGTTTCGAACGGCAGGCGTGAACGGATGCCGTAACGCAGGATCTGGTGCTTCAGCGTCTCCATGGCGAAGGAGCACAGTTCGGCGCTACATCCGAGCTTCTCCTGCGCCTGCGTCGAGGATTGCGCATCGAGAATGGTCTGCAGCAGCAGAACCTGATCGGCGGCCGATGTCGTCGTCACCGTCGTCAGCGCATGGTCGGCCGGCAGGGCGAGCGGCGGAATGAGGAAACGATGATGTGTATTGGCCATGCCGAGCGCCTTGCAATAGCCATCCACCTCTTCCAGCGTCAGCCGCTCCAGCACCATTTTCGTGCAGACATTGTCGCTCAGCGTCATCATGCCGGTGATCGCGTCTCTCAGCGAAATCACGATACCCGGCGTCATGTAGCGGAACATGCCGCTCGCCACTTCCTTGGCCAACCTTTCCTCGTAGGTCACCGGTTCATCCAGATCGAGCCGCCTTTCATGTGCCGCCTTGAGTGCGGCCATCATGATCGACGTCTTGCGGGTGCTGCCGGAAGGCGTTTCTTCGTCGGCGCCACGGCGGATTTCCTCACCCGTCAACAGATTGCGCACCATGAAGCGCGTGACAAAGGGCTGGGCGTCGCAGATCGCGAACAGCTGGTCGGCAGTAGTCATCGTATTCATCCTGTTATGCATCGTTTTCGAGCCGCCATTTGAGTGTCACGCCGCCCCGCTCGTTGTGGCCGAGCGCGGGAATGGCCGAGAGCAGGCGGCGGGTATAGGCTTGCCTGGGGTTGTCGAAGATCGTGTCGCGATCTCCCTCTTCGATGATCCGGCCGTCCTGCATGACGACGACACGGTCAGCCACCTGCTCGACCACGCCGAGATCGTGGCTGATGAACAGGCAGGAAAAGCCGTAGCGTTTCTGCAGGTCGGAAAAGAGGTCGAGCACCTGTGCGCGCACCGTCACGTCGAGCGCCGAGACCGGCTCGTCGGCGATCAGGAAGCGCGGCCGGCGGGCAATCGCGCGGGCAATCGCCACACGCTGCCGCTGGCCACCGGAAAGCTCGTGAGGATAGCGGCTGGCGTAATCGGCGTTAAGGCCTACTTCCTCCAGCGTTTCCAGCGCCCGCTTGCGCTTTGCCTGAGCGTCGAGATCGGGCACCAGTCGGAGCGCCTCCTCGACCAGCGCCAGGATCGTCATGCGCGGATCGAGCGAGGAATACGGGTCCTGAAACACCATCTGGCAGTTCAGGCGATAGTCGCGCCAGTCCTCGTCGCGTGAACGCCCCTGAAAGCGGATATCGCCTTCGCTTTCCTTGACCAGACCGGCAATCGTGCGGCCAAGCGTGGTTTTGCCGGAACCGGAGCCGCCGACCAGCGCGACGACCTCGCCCTCGTGGATATCGATGCTGATGCCATGCAGGGCGCGCTTGGGTTTCGCCTTCTTGAGCAAAGATTTGCGTCCCGCATAATCGACAACGATATTGCGGGCCGAAACCATCGGTGCCTTCGACGTATCGAGCGCACGCGCCTCGCCGCGGAAGGGCAGAGAGGACAGAAGCTTCCTCGTATAATCGTGCTGCGGGGCATCGAGCAGATCTTCGGTGCGCCCCTGTTCGACGATCGAGCCCTTTTCCATCACCACGATGCGGCTCGTATAACGCGCCACCATCGGCAGGTCGTGGCTGATCAGAAGAACGGCGGTGCCTTCGGCCCGCGTCAGCTCGACCATAAGCTCCATGACATCGCGCTGGATGACGGCATCGAGCGCCGTGGTCGGTTCGTCGGCGATCAACAGCGCCGGTTTCAGCAGCATGACCGACGCGAGCATGATACGCTGGCGCATGCCGCCGGAAAACTCGTGCGGATAGGCGGCAAGCGCTCCCTCCGGATTCTTGATGCCGATACGCTTCAGCATGTCGAGAATGCGGGCGCGACGGTCCTGTGGCGACAGTTTGGTGTGAAGGACAAGCCCCTCCTCCAGCTGCCGGCCGATGGTCATCGACGGGTTGAGCGATGTCATCGGCTCCTGGAAAACCACGCCGATTTCGCCGCCGCGCAGATGCCGAAGCTCCCTGTCCTTCATTGTCAGGACATCGCGGCCCTTGTAGCGGACGGAGCCACCCGTAACCTTGATCGCCGGAGGCAGAAGCGAGATCAGCGCACGGGTGGCCAGCGTCTTGCCGGAGCCGCTTTCGCCGACGATGCCAAAGATTTCGCCCGGCGCGATGTCGAAGGAGATGCCCTTGACCACCTCGAGACCGGTATGGGCAACTTCAAGCGAAAGGCTGTTGACGCTCAAAAGCGTTTCTGCGGACATGTCCTTGGTCATTTCAGGCCCCTCATGCGCGGGTCGAGGCGGTCGCGAAGGGCGTCGCCGAGCAGATTGATGCCGAGCAGGGTCAGCGCGATGCAGATACCGGGGAAAAGACCCAGCCAGACGGCCTGCTGGATGAAGGGACGGCCGGCGGCCAGCATATTGCCCCATGTGGGTGCCGGTGGCGGCACGCCGAGACCGAGGAAGGAAAGCGCGCTTTCCGACAGGATCGCCCAGCCGAACATCGAGGTGGCAAGCACGGTGATCGGCGCAAGGCAGTTCGGCAGGACATGTCGGAACAGCGTGAACAGCTCCCCATTGCCCATCACCCGCGAGGCTTCGATGAACTCGCGTTCGCGCAGCGACAGCACGGCGCCGCGCACCACGCGTGCCATCGACGGCGTGTAGGCAATACCGAGCGCAAAGATGATGCCGTATTGGTTGGCGCCGAAGACGGCAAGCAGGCCAAGCGCCAGAAGAATGCCGGGAAAGGCCAAAAGCGCATTGTTGACGGCCATGATGACACCATCCATCCAGCCGCGGGCATAACCGCTGACAAGGCCGATGAGAGTGCCGAAGATCGTGGCGAAGCTGACGGTCAGAAAGCCGATCCAGACGCTCGCCTGGGCTCCGACCATCAGGCGGCTCAGCACATCGCGGCCGAATTCATCAGTCCCGAGAAGATGCGTGGCGCTCGGCCCGGCAAGACGGGCGGTGAACGACAGTTTCATCGGGTCGAACGGCGTCCAGAACAGGCCAAGTGCGGCGGTTGCGATGAGAACGGTGATGAGAAACCCGCCGATAAGGCCGTTGAGAGTGAACTTTTTCATTCGGCGACAACCCGCGGATCGAACAGGGGATAAAGCAGGTCGACGACGAGATTGACCAGCACGTAGGAGAGGGAGACGAACAGCAGGCAGCCCTGGATAACCGGGTAATCGCGGGCAAAAATGCTGTCGACCATCAGGCGGCCGAGACCGGGAATGGTGAACACCGTCTCGATGACCGCAATGCCGCCAAGCAGGTTGCCGAGAATGAGGCCGATCATCGTCCATGTCGGGCCGAATGCATTCTTGAATGCATGCCGCCATAACACGGCGCTTTCCGAAAGACCCTTGGCGCGGGCATGGGTGATGTAGTCGAGACGCAGCACTTCCAGTGTCGAGGCACGCGCCATGCGGATCAGCACGCCCGCCTCATGGATGACAAGCGTCATCACCGGCAACACCAGATAGAGCAGGCCGCCGACTACATTGTCGCCGATCGACACGTAACCGAGAACCGGCAGCCAGCCGAGTTTCAGCCCGAACAGAAGCAGCAGCAGAAGGCCGAGCCAGAATGTCGGGATCGACAAAAGCACCGTCGCAGTACCGACCAGCGCCAGATCGGTTGCGCTGTTCTGCCGCCAGGCTGCAATCACACCGGCAGGCACCGCAATCAGGCTGGCCAGCAGAACGGCGATCACGACGATTTCCGCGCTGACCATGAAGCGCGAGACGACGAGCGGCAGGACTTCCTCGTCATTGACGATCGAGCGCCCGAAATCACCCTGCAGGACATTTCCGGCCCAGATGGCGAATTGTTGCGGCATCGATTTGTCGAGGCCAAGCTCGGTGCGCATGGCGGCGATCTGGTCGGGCTGCGCCATGTCGCCCAGCATCAGGGCTGCGGGGTCACCGGGAATGAAGCGGATCAGCGCAAACACTGTAATCGAGACAAGCACGATCGTCGGCAGCGCCATCAGAAGACGGCTCAGGATAAATCTTAGCATTGTTTCCCCACGATTGAAGGCGGCTTTCCATTCCGCCAGCATCGGTTTCGTTAGTTAAGACTATGACGAAATGACTTTTGATACGCAATATTATGTGATTTTGTCATATGTCTATGCATCTCGCGGGCCGCATCTCGTCGGCCGGAAAGCCCGAGTTTCAGGATTAATTAGCTAATCTCATTCGATTTTTTGAGAAAGCCGAATTTGCCGCTGCAGTGCATCGCTCAAGGCTTGCGCCGCGATCGACAGCGGAAAGCCCGCAGCCCGCGCCAGGCCGAAATCCTGCCTGGCCTGTGGAACGAAAGGGCGCTGCACGACAGGCAGATGCCGATACAGATTGGCGTAGAAACTGCTGATGATCGACACACCCAACCCCTGCGCAACATAGGCACAGGCCGAGCTGTTGGTATGCGTCTCGATCTTCACCATCTGCTTCACACCGGCGCGTGCAAACTGCTGGTCGAGTGCCATCCGGTTCGGTCTCTGCCGGCCGATAAGAACCAGCGGCACATTGCGCAGGTCCTTTGCCGAGATTGTTTCCAGTTGCGCCAATGGATGGTCCTTGGGCACGACGCAGACACTCGTGCCGCTTGCCACCTTGTCGACCACAATCCCCGGTCCTGTCTCCCCTTCCATGCGCAGGAAACCGAGATCGATGATACGTTCCCCAACCAGCTTGTTGATCGCCGTCGTGGTTTCGAAAAAAGTCTCGATGCGCACACCGGGAAAGTCACGAATATAATCCACCAGCATGGCCGGAGCGAAATTTTCCCACATGCTGCTTGGCAGCCCGATGCGTACGATATCCGGGCCGGATGCACCGCTGCGCAGATCTTCCGCATGGCTGGACATACGGTCCACGGCAAGAAGAACATTTTCCGCGTCATGGCCCAGCGCAAGCGCCTCGGGCGTCGCGATGAGACGGCCCTTGTCACGCGCAAACAAGGTGATCGAGAGATCCTGCTCCAGCTGCTGCAGCATGCGGCTGACACCGGACTGACTAAGGCCCATCGTCTTTGCAGCGGCAATCGTCGAGCCGGTTGCCAGAAGCGTGCGAAGCACTTCCAGTTGCTTGATGTTCATGGATTGGATCTCGTGATTTCGATAATGACTGCCAGGCCGGATCTTCCGCTTCCGACAACATATGCCACATCTCTCACGATATGCTATCTGCCAGCATCCGGCACGGAGCTCGGGGCCAACATCGGCAGCGCTTTCACTCACCCTCTGATGGATCAGCGATAAGCGCTGCGCAGAACTCAACAGAGATCAACCGATCTCGATCGAGAAACCGAAGATCGCCTTTTCGATGTCAATCGCCTCGAAGCCGATCTTGAAAACCCGGTTTCCCCAGACATCGAGGTGGCGCGGATCTGTAATCTCGATCGGCTCCAAACCGGTGACGCGAAGATTTTCCGGGGTGATGACCAGTACGCTGTGTTTCCCGTAGAGCCGGCACACTCCGTCAGTCCCAACCACTATTTTTCGATCGGAGACATAAAGAGGAAGTTCAAAGCGGGTGAGCGGCTCGCCCAAATCGATCTCGTCGCTGATCTCTATCTTTGCCGTGTCATGGCTGAAATTGAGGTGTCGGGTCATTCGCCGCGATCCGGGATCAGGGAAATAAGCCGGGCTTGCGTCGAGAGACAGATAGCTGCTGGTACCCTCGTGGCGGTACGCAACATCGCGCGCTTGCGAGCCTTTTCCCGCATATTGCAGATGGCCGTTCACGGCAGGAACGTTGTGCCCCTTCGAACTGATATGCCACATATCATATCGCGTCTCGGTGAAAGTAGCGCGCGAATAGGCCCCTGCCCCAGATCGATAATCATCGGCTCACCGTCCAGATAGACGCTGAAATGGCCAACGTCGTTATGGGAGTGATGGTTGACCTCCGGGTCATTGCTGCCGGCGATCGCGCTCAGCATCAGCCCGGCTCCGGCCTTTTTCTCGGATCGGGCAATCATCATCTGCATGTCGGCGAGCCAGACGCTTTTCTCACATGTCCTTGCCGCCGACTTTCTGTTTTCCGGTGTCCAGAAAAGCAGTCGGGTCAGGTGAACGAGAAACTGGCGGGCATAGTCATTGCGCCCACGGCCCCGGCCCGGATTGGCGAGCTTGTGCCGCGCCGAACGGTCGATATCATCGGCGACAAGACCGGATAGTTGGTCAGAGCCGATAAGGCTCGCATAGCGGCTGAGCAGTCCCTGATCCAGATCGATCTTCAGACTGCCATCCGCGAAGTTGACGAAGAGGTTGCCCCCGATATTGAGCGGCAGGATATGCTCCCCGAAATTGCGGAATTTCTGATTATCCCCCGCCTTCAGATCGATGCCGAAACGTTCTTCGACAAGGCTGACGAAACCGGCAAGCCGTCCGGCGCTGACCACCCAGTAGCCCGGTCCCTCGATGCAGGCGCCGGATGGCTCGATTGTATCGAAGAAGCGCTGCATCGGCACCATCAGCTTCATCGCGATAGCTGCGAGGCGCTGGTCGTCTTCGACCGTGTAGCAGGCGGCGAGCAAGAGATTGTGCGCGCACCATGCCGTCCAGTTGTTCCGGCCCAGATACCAGCCGTAATGTTTCGGCCCTTCGAGAAGCTTCAACGCACGGCGATCGATCTCGCCCTGTATGCGATAGTAGAGGGAAGGCACGGCTTCGAGCAGAGATCCGGCAGGCTGCCACCCGCAGCGGCACGTGTGAGACGCGTTTCAAAATCGATATTTGCGAGAAAGAGGTCCACCTTGATCCCTGTCTCGGCCGTAAACCCGTCAACGATGCGCGCAATCGTCGGCCGTTCGGCATCGCCGTATCGCATCCAGACATTGATCGTCTCTGCCGAATAGGCCGTAGACACCATCGTCGTGCTTGCCAGCGCTGCAAACGCGAACGCCCTTACCTTCTTCATGGGAAACCTCCTCTAAAATAGCCATTCGCCCTGCACGCCTCCAGAACATGCCAAACGTCTGTCCCCGGCAGAGCCGCTTTCCTCTAAGCCAGCGGCTCAAAGGCACGCTTCCCATAAAAGGAAAACGTTTAACTGATATTTTTAGCGCGGCAGGAGCTTGATAGAATGATATGGATCAACCGAAATCGCGGAAAATAATGTGTTATTGTCAACACCCGAAATGAGAACGAAATCCGCATCGCCGGCAGTTACGTTAAACAGAAGAAAACAAGGAAAGCGTTTATCTGCATGAAGCGCCCGAAAAGACCGACCATCCGGGATGTTGCGGGAGAAAGCCGGCGTATCGATCGCGACGGTGTCGAAATATGTGAATGGCCAGCAGTCATTCTCACCGGCAGTGGAAGAGAAGCTGCGCGAAGCGATCGAGGATCTGGGCTACAGCCAGAATTCTCTTGCCCGCGCCATGGTCACCGGCCGTACGACCGCAATCGGGCTTGCGGTGATGGATCTCGCCAATCCTCATTATTCCAATGTCGTGAAGGGTGCCAATCGGGTGGCGCTGGCAAACGGCTACTATCTCTTCGTCGTGGACATGGAGGAGAGTATTGCGGCAGTTCGCCCGCTATTGGAGGCCTTGGCGCCGCGCACGGATGGTTTGATCGTCAGCGCCCGCATTCCGAAAGACGTCACTGACTGGCTGGCCGAACTCGACAAACCGGTCGCCTTTTTAGGACAGCCAGAGCGCGATGATGTCCTGACAGTGGGGACGGACAGCGTTCAGGTTGCTGCACTGCTCGCGCAATATCTCGTTCGGCAGAGATTCAAGCGGTTCGGTTACATGGGCTACTCGCGCGCACCATCGAATGCCGACCGCATTCAGGGCTTGAGGCAAATCCTGGAGCCGGCAGGGATGGAACTTCTGATCTTCGACGTGGATGAACCGACGAATGAAGCAGGAGAACGCGCCGCGGCCCGCGTGTTGCTGCGTCCGGATCGCCCGGATGTGATCATTGGCTGGAATGACCTTGTGGCGATCGGCATGATGAACGAGGCCCGTTCGCTTGGCTTCAAGGTTCCCGATGACGTGGCCTTTGCCGGGATCGATAATATTCCGATCAGCCGCTACGTCACGCCACCGCTGACAACTGTCGACGTTTGTAGCCAGGCAACCGGCGAAGTGGTGATGAAGAAGATCATTGCGATGATCGAAGAAAAGCCGCAACCCACGGATCTTACGCTGGAGCCTGCGCTGATCATTCGCGAGTCGACCCAGCGCCATTTCACCTGAATGCGATTCCAGCCTGATCCATTGGATACCGGCCAACAACATCAGGCTTGGTGACCCTGCCCAAGCCAGTCGCAACCCAGATTTAAGGCGGCCCTGCGCGCCGGCGACCGCCAGCGCGCAGGTTGTTTTACGTCAGTGTCAGCCCTTGGCCTTCATCGGAACCACACGCGGTTCCTTGGCGGCCGGCTTGTCCTGTTCCTCGACATAAGCCTCGCCGTGGTAGCTGGCGATCAGAACGTCGCGGATTTCGGCGATCAGCGGATAACGCGGGTTGGCACCCGTGCACTGGTCGTCGAAGGCCATTTCGGCGAGCTTGTCGACCTTGGCCATGAAGTCGGCTTCGCCGACACCGGCTGCCTGGATCGAGGCCGGAATGTCGAGATCCTTCTTCAGCTGTTCCAGCCACTGGACGAGGTTCTCGACGGATGCCGCGTCGTTCTTACCGCCGAGGCCGAGATGCTGGGCAATCTCGGCATAACGGCATAGCGCCTTCGGCCGGTCATACTGGCTGAACGCCGCCTGCTTGCTCGGATTGTCGACTGCGTTGTAGCGGACGACGTTGGAGATCAGCAGCGCGTTAGACAGGCCATGCGGAATGTGGAATTCCGCACCGATCTTGTGCGCCATCGAATGGCATACGCCGAGGAAGGCATTGGCAAAGGCAATCCCGGCAAGCGTTGCGGCATTATGAACCTGCTCGCGAGCCTTCGGGTCCTTGGCGCCGTTCTTGTAGGCCGAGGGAAGATAGGTCTTGAGCAGCTTCAATGCCTGCAGCGCCTGGCCATCGGAATACTCGTTGGCCATGACCGAAACATAGGCCTCAAGCGCATGCGTAACCGCGTCGATACCACCATGCGCGGTCAAAGACTTCGGCATGTTCATGACCAGATTGGCGTCGACGATCGCCATATGCGGCGTCAGCTGGTAGTCGGCGATCGGATACTTGATGCCGGTCTTCTCGTCGGTCACCACCGCAAACGGGGTCACTTCCGAACCGGTGCCCGAGGTCGTCGGAACGGCCACGAACATGGCCTTCTTGCCGAGCGTCGGGAAGCGGTAGATGCGCTTGCGGATATCCATGAAGCGCAACGCCAGATCGGTGAACTCGACATCCGGATGCTCGTACATGACCCACATGATCTTGGCCGCATCCATCGGTGAACCGCCACCGACGGCAAGGATCAGGTCCGGCTGGAAGGCGTTGGCGAGTGCTGTCGCCTTGCGCACGACGGCAAGCGTCGGGTCGGCGCTGACTTCGAAGAAGACTTCGACCTCGAGACCGAGATCCTTGAGGATGCGGATCGTGTCGTTGACATTGCCGTTTTCGAACAGGAAGCGGTCGGTGACGATCAGGCAACGCTTTTTGTCCTTCAGGTCTTCAAGCGCAAACGGCAGGCTGCCGCGGCGGAAGTAGATCGATGGCGGCAACTTGTGCCAGAGCATGTTCTCTGCGCGCATGGCCACCGTCTTCCTGTTGATCAGATGCTGCGGGCCGACATTTTCCGAGATCGAATTGCCCCCCCACGAGCCGCAACCGAGCGTCAGCGACGGCGCGAGACGGAAGTTGTAGAGATCGCCGATACCGCCATGCGAGGCCGGCGAGTTGATCAGGATGCGCGAGGTCTTCATCTTCGCGCCGTAAGTAGCAATGCGCTCGGGCTGAAGATCCTGGTCGGTATAGAGAACCGAGGTGTGACCGACGCCGCCGAAGGCAACCAGCGCCTCGGCCTTGTCGCAGGCAGCCTCGAAGTTCTTCGCCTTGTACATGGCCAGAAGTGGCGACAGCTTCTCATAGGCAAAGGGTTCGGTCTCGTCGATCGCCTCGACTTCGGCAATCAGAACCTTGGTGCCGTTCGGAACCTCGAAGCCTGCCATCTCGGCAATCTTGTGCGCTGACTGGCCGACGATCTCGGCATTGATCGAGCCCTTCTTCAGGATCAGGCTCTTGATCGCACCCGCCTCGTTGCTCGACAGAACATAACCGCCATGGGTGCGGAAACGCTCGCGTACCGCATCATAGACGGCATCGACCACGACAACGGACTGTTCCGAGGCGCAGACGACGCCATTGTCGAAGGTCTTCGACATCAGGATCGAGGCAACAGCGCGCTTGATATCGGCAAATTCATCAATGACGGCAGGCGTATTGCCGGCACCCACGCCGATTGCCGGCTTGCCTGATGAATAGGCGGCCTTGACCATGCCGGGGCCACCGGTTGCCAGGATCAGGTCGATCGCCGGATGATGCATCAACGCATTGGAAAGCTCGACGCTTGGCTCGTCGATCCAGCCGATAATATCCTTCGGCGCACCGGCCTTGACGGCGGCTTCCAGAACGAGGCGAGCCGCCTCGCAGGTGGCGCGCTTGGCGCGCGGATGGGGAGAGAAGACGATACCGTTGCGGGTCTTCAGCGCAATCAGCGCCTTGAAGATCGCCGTCGAGGTCGGATTGGTGGTCGGCACGATGGCGCAGATCAGGCCGATCGGCTCAGCAACCGTTGCAATCCCGTATTCCGGCTCCTCGGAGAGAACGCCACAGGTCTTCTCGTCCTTGTATTTGTTGTAGATATATTCGGAGGCAAAATGGTTCTTCACCACTTTGTCCTCCATCACACCCATGCCGGTCTCCTCAACCGCCATCTTGGCAAGCGGGATACGAGCATTCGCAGCCGCCAGTGCGGCGTTGCGGAAGATTTCGTCAACCTGCTCCTGGCTGAAACTCGCATAAGCCTTCTGTGCAGCTTCAACCCGCGCCACAAGCGCGTCCAGCTCCGCAATCGTGCTAACTGTCATGATAATTCCACCTCAAATTGAATCATGGTGCGTGGTAAGTCGCGCTCATCACGCGTACTAAATCGATTTAGAAGACTAAATTCTGGACCAATGCGGCCAGGAAGCAAGCCTTTCGCGGCCTCCCGGAAACTATGTCGCGGTCTCGAAAACCTACAATGACATATGTCAATTTTCGCTCGATCCGAGCATAGCGGCGAAAGCTTGGCTCACAATCCGGTCCGATGGATTTGAACGGTTGACTGGCCCCCGCCACGGACTATCACTGCAGGGCCCGCGACCCGGAAATACGACGCAGAGAAAACCATGCCTTTTGAAATTCAAGACACCATCATCGATGCCGACAGCGAAGTGCGGATCCGCCAGCGCCTGACGCTGGTCGCGCTCGGCAAGGAAAAGGCCGATGTGGCTCTGCGTGTCGGGCGGTTGCTGGATGTCGCGACCCGCACATGGTCGCAAGACCAGGAAATCATCATCAAGGATCGCCGCATCGCCTATGTCGGCAAGGCCGGCTCCTATCCGGGCGAAGTGAGCACCCGTGTTCACGAACCGGATCTTTCCGCCGTGCCGGGCCTTGGCGAAGTGCACAAGCATATCGAAAGCTCGCATCTGACGCCCGAATGGGAGGCAGCCCTGGTTCTTCCGCGCGGAAACACCTGGACCTGCGAGGCGAGCCACGAATTCTCCAACGTCAACGGCGCAAAGACGCTGGAATTCTGGCTGAAGGCCCGTGAGGCCGGTTCGCCGCTGAAGATTTTTCCCCTGCCCGGCTCCGCCGTCCCACCCACAGCCTACGAGCATGGCGGCGGTTATCTCGGGTATGACGAGCAGAAGGCCTTTCTTCAACAGAGCCTGATGACGGCAGGCCTCGACGAGGTGATGGACTGGCCGGCCGTGTGGAACCCGGAAAATCCGTCGCATGAACGCCTCTGGGGCATGATCCGCGCGACATTCGAAAAGCGCGCCGTCGTTGAGGGCCATGCCGCCGGCATCCGCGACCTGCCGTCAATCAACGCCTTCGCCGCCGCAGGCCTTGCCTCCGACCATGAAGCCTGGACGCCGGAAGAGTTCTGGGACAAGCTCACCCACGGCCTGTTCATGGAACTTCGCCCACACAGCCTGCCGGAAGTGATCAAGGGCCTGCTCGACCGTGGCCTTGCCGACTGGTCGCAGATCGCGCTCACCACCGACGACCGGTCTGCGTCCGACACGCTGAAACTCGGTGCCACCGACCACAATGTGCGGCTTGCGATCGAGGCCGGCCTTGCGCCGGAAATCGCTATCCAGTGCGTCACCATCAACCCCGCCCGCCACATGCGCCTCACCCCCTGGGTCGGCTCCATCGCGCCGGGCCGCTATGCCGATATCGTGCTTCTGTCGAATGTCGAAAAATTCGAGATCGCAAAGGTCTGGGCAGATGGAAAACAGGTCTCCGACGGCAATACCTATCTGCCGGACGTGCCAAAGATCGACTGGCCGGAATGGGCGACGAACACCATCAATATCGGCCGCGACCTGACGGCCAAGGATTTCGCCATCAAGGCCGAACCCGGCCGCGAGACGATGACCGCCGCTGTTCTGCGCCCCTTCCACTGGACCGACGACTTTTTGACCTTTGACCTGCAGGTCAAAGATGGTCTCGTGGAGCGCGACCACGCCCGCAACATCACCAAATTCTCGGTCATTGACCGTTTTTCCGGCAAGGCTGCCGTGTCGAAAATGTTCTGGCTCGGTTGCGGCCCGTCGACACCCGATACGGCACTCGCCTGCTCCATGGCGCATGACAAGCATAATATCTGGTGCGTCGGCTCTTCCGACGAAGCCATGGCGAAAGCCGTCAACGCGGTCGCCGACAATGACGGCGGCTGGGCGCTTGTGCGCGAAGGACAGGTCGTCGCCCGCGTGCGCTACGAAGTCGCCGGCCTGATGAGCTGCCGCCCGGCGGAAGACCTACATGAAGAGATGCAGGCGCTTTATGCCGAGGGCGAAAAGGTCGACTGGATGTACGAGCCGAGTTTTCATCCGCGCTGGTTCGCCGGGTTCCCGGAGCGGCTGGCCTTTGCCACGCTCACCTGCGCGCCGTGGCGCTGGGTTCTGGTCGCGCCAAGCGACCATGCCCCGCAGGGCCTCGTCAATGTCGAGACCGGCGCCACCCACCCCGTTGTCTTCTAGTCAGAATATGTGAAATCCAGTCCGTTTCAGGAACAAGACCATGAGTGCCCCCGTCTACAAATCTTTCGAACAATCGCTTGCCGAATTTGAAAACATCGCCGCCGCAATTGCTCCGATCTCCGTCGAAGAGCTTCAATCCCGCATCGCCAAGCTGCAGGCCTTGATGCGGGAGGCGGGCGTCAAGGCCGTCTATCTCGATACCTCGACCAGCCTCACCTATTTCACCGGCATGTCGCTCGGCGCCAGCGAGCGCCTGCACGGCGCGATCATCCCGTCCACGGGCGCGCCGATCTATATCAGCCCGGCCTTCGAGGAGCCGAAGACGGTAACCCTCATCAGGATCCAGGGCGAGATCGCCACCTGGGAAGAGCATGAAGACCCGGCCCTGCTCGTCGCAAACCTGATCTGCGATCTGCCCGTAGAGGGCAAGACACTCACCTTCGATCCCGCCACGCCCTTCATGTTCTCAAGCCCGATCACCGCCCATATCGGCGCGCGTCTGACGGTCATCGGCGCCGGTGATCTGATCGCAGCCTGCCGCCAGATCAAGTCGGCCACCGAAATCGCCATCATCCAGACGGCGATGACCGCCAGCCTGCGCGTCCACAAGGCCGTATGGGAAGGACTTTACGAAGGTGTATCGACCACCGAAGTGACGGATTTCATCGCGAGCGCCCATCAGAAACTCGGCATGCGCCATGTCTTCGCCGCCGCCCAGTTCGGCGAGGCGACCGCCTATCCGCATGGCGTGCCCTACGCACAGACGCTTGCCAAAGGCGACATGGTGCTGATCGATCTCGGCGCGCATATCCACCGCTATTGCTCGGATATCACCCGCACCTATGTCTTCGGTGAAGCGACGGAGCGTCAGCGCGAACTCTGGAACATGGAAAAGGCAGCCCACCGCGCCGCCTTCGAGGCAGCCCGGCTCGGCTGCCCTTGCGAGGATGTCGATGCAGCCGCCCGCAAGGTACTGACGGATGCCGGCTACGGACCGGACTATCAGGTCCCCGGCCTGCCGCACCGCACCGGTCATGGGCTGGGCATGGACCTGCACGAAAACCCGTTCATCGTTCGCGGCAACAAGACGAAACTTCAGCCCGGCATGGTCTTCTCCGACGAGCCGATGCTCTGCGTATACGGCGAATGCGGCGTGCGTCTCGAAGACATTATCTACATGTCAGGAGAAGGCCCGGTCTTCTTCACCGAACCGGCCCATTCGATCGACCGACCTTTCGGCTAAGTCGAGATATCAAACAAATTTTGACGGGGGTGCGGCTTTCTGGCCGCGCCCCCGCACTATCCATACCAGACCAGTCGTAATCGACAGGGCGAATGGTTCGACATCCCTGTTCCTCAATGGATTGCAGCTTGGCCTTCTCTCATACCCAACGGCGTTTTGCCGAAGGCAAGCCTGAACGCCTTGGTAAAATGCGATGCGCTTGAATATCCGACGTCGAAGGCAATATCGATCACGGCGCGGTTTGTGTTCTGAAGCAGTTCTCTGGCGCGCTCCAGGCGTATCTTGCGGTAGGCCGCTCCCGGGGAAAGCCCCGTCTGCTCCTCGAACAGCCGTTCAAGCTGACGCCGGGAAAGCCCGACCGACTTTGCCAACCCCTCCAGCGACACGTCGCCTTCCAGATTTTGCTCCATGGTAATCAGCACCGAGATGATACGCGGATCTCTCGCTTCAACGACAAACGGGCGCCGGGCCTGCGAATGGGTAGCCGATCTGGCCTGATCGATCTGCAGGACTTCAAGAGCATTCCTGGCTGCGTCTCTGCCGATATGGCGCTGAACCAGAACGTTAGCCAGATCCGCCGAACTGCTGCCGCCGGCACAGGAACCACGCTCACCGTCGATATGGAAAAGCCGATCCGAGCGAACCTTCAAATCCGGAAACCGCTCGCGAAAATCCTGGTGATGGAGCCAGCTGACGCAGCTCTCGTGGTTCGCCATCAGGCCGGCCTCGGCCAAAATGAAGGAGCCGGTACAGACGCCGATAAGCGGCACGCCCCTGGCGGACGCCTGTTTCAGGTAGGAGACAGTCTCGTTGTCCACCGGCTGCGACACCGACAGGAGCCCGCCGACCACGACGATATAATTGAATCGGGCCGGGTCGATGAAATCCGTGGTCGGAGCAACCTGTATTCCGCAGCTTGACGTGACCATATGGCGGGTGCTGCTGAGAACCTGCCAGTCGGCAAGAACCCTGCCGGATCGATCCTTTTGATCACTGGCAAGACGCAACGTGTCGACGAACATGGCAAACGCCGACAGTGTGAACGACCGGGCGAGAATGAAACCCACCTTGAGAGATTTTTGCGGCTGTGCGGCGTCCTGCCGCTTGCGTTGTTCGGGCTGCACCGATCTCTCCCTTGCTGCGGCTTCGTGCGATGCCGCAATACATCACCTGATTTGAAAACCATGGGCAAGCAGATCGCGCTCGTCAACGAAGATCGGTCGTGGCCGATCACTCTCGCGCGTCTGAGCGCCTTTATGCTCTCGGCTTTGTCATTGGCGCACCCAGCCATCCATGCGCTAAATCCTACATGGACATATGCTGGAGATTAATAAATGCGGCGCGATGAAATCGGCGATCTTCTGGCGTTCATGGCCGTTGCAGAGGAACGGAGCTTTACCCGCGCGGCCGCAAGGATGGGCACGTCGCAATCGTCGCTCAGTCACACGATCCGGCGGATGGAGGAGCGGATGGGCGTACGCCTGCTCACCCGCACGACGCGCAACGTCGCACCGACCGATGCTGGCGAACAATTGCTTGAAACGCTGCGCCCGGCATTCGATGACATCGAAACTCGCGTCGATGCGATAAGCGCGCTCGGTGCCAAGCCCGCCGGAACCATTCGTCTGACATCGAGCCGCCAGCCAGCGGTCGGCATCGTCATGCCCGCGGCAAGCCGGATTATGGCGGAATATCCCGACATCAATATCGAAATCTCGGTCGACCAGCGTTTCACCGACATCGTCACCGAACGTTACGATGCGGGCATTCGGCTGGGCGAGCGGGTGGAGAAGGATATGGTGGCGGTACGGATTGGCCCGGAACTGCGCATGGTCGTTGCCGGATCACCCGCCTATTTCGAGAGGAAAGGCAGGCCGCTATCGCCGCATGACCTGACACAGCATGTCTGCATGAACCTTCGGCTTCCCACACTTGGCGGCCTTTATGCCTGGGAATTCGAGAAGGACGACAGACCGCTCAATGTGCGCGTCCAGGGCCAGTTCACCTGCAATGATGTGCCCATGCTGGTCGAGGCAGCCGTCAACGGCCTCGGCCTTGTGTGTCTTCCGGACGATCAGTTCGGCAAGCTGTTCGATGAGGGAAAGCTGGAACGTGTGCTTGAGGACTGGTGCCCGCCATTCCCCGGATATCACCTCTATTATCCCAGCCGCCGACAGGTATCTCCCGCCTTCCGCCTGCTGATCGAAGCCTTGCGTTATCGTGACTGAGAGACCGGAGCTTTCTAGGGATTTGTCCATCGATCGTCGCCGGTTTTATGTCTGGAACACGATTGTTCCAGACGCACCGGGGCCGCAAAGAAACTTCCGCACTTGCCCTGAAAATAGAATACCAAGTCAGTAGAAATCTGTCGGGACCAGATAGGCTCGTGATCATCGATCAATCGCTCGGCCGGCTTGCCGCCGGCGGGTACCATCCTTCGATCCGATGAGGAAAATCATGTCCCACCCCGTGCTTGGCGTGGATCACAGCTATCTGCTGGTCAATGATCTCGATGACAGCGCCGAACGTTACCGCCGCCTTGGCTTCACGCTTTCTCCCCGAGGGCTTCACAGTCCGCAAAAAGGATCGGCCAACTACACGATCATTTTTCAGGACGACTATCTCGAGCTTCTTGGACTGGTCGCCGAGACCGAACTCAATGCACCGCAGCGCAAGACGCTCGCGACCTATGGCCAGGGCCTGCAGGCGATTGCCAATCGCACCGCAAGTGCGGACGCAGCCAAGCCTGCGCTTGCCGAACTCGGCATCAGGACGGGAGAGATCAGCGCGTTTTCACGTCCACTCCCCCTGCCCGGCGGCGGCGAAGGCATTGCAAGCTTCAGGACATTGGGCTTCGACCCTGAGCAAGTACCGCTCGGGCACTTCTTCCTTTGCCAGCACGAAACGCGCGACATGGTGTGGAGGCCGGAACTTCAGGACCATGCCAATGGCGCGATTGGTCTTGGCGGCATAACCGGCATCAGCGACGATCCTCGCAAGACGGCGGAAACCTATGCAAGCTTCTATGCCGCAGGTCGTGTCGAGGAAATCGAAGGCGGTTTTCGTGTTGAGACCGGCCAGAATTCGGCACCGCTGTTCTTCTTCGAACCGGCAGCGATTGCCGCGCTTTACCCGGGTCTCGATATTGCCAGGACACCCGCCAATGGCTTTGCCGTGCTGCGCATTCGGGTGAAGGATCGCGAAAAGACAGCAGAGCTTCTCTCCGCTCAGGGCATCGCGTTCATCAGGACATCTGCCGGAGGCATTGCCGTTTCACCGGCGGATGCGAGCGGAGCAGTGGTCGAGTTCATCTGAGATCACAGGAATGCCGTGGCGATCTCGCCGCGGCATTCCTTGAGAATTAGAGGCTGAGGCCCGACAAAGAGAAGCGCTCTCTGTCGGGCCCGATATTCGCGAAAAATCGAAGAGCCTTGATCAGGCGGCAGGCCCCGGTTCCACCACAAGCTTGCAGCACCCCTCTTCACCTGGCCTCCAGGTTTCCCCCTTGAAGACAAAACCGGCCGCCTTGAACAGGCCGCCATCAATCGCTCCGCCCGCCTTGCACAAGAGTTCGAGATCGTCATCGGACCGCCCCATCGCCTGCCATGCTTCCTTCAGCGGACAGCGATGAAACTTGATTTCCAGGCGCTCGTCGTCGTTTCAACGAACTTCCGGCTGAAAGAGGATATCACCTGCCGGAATGGTGCCGAGAAACCGCTCCTTCAGGGCCATCAATCTATCCGGGCCGAGATCGGCAAACCGGGCGCCGGCGGTAATACCCATACGGCGCGTCGCTTCGGACAGAAGCTCGACGGACTTTTGCGTGCCGAACGCGTCCCGCAGCACGTCGAATATGTTGGCATAGGCTGCGGCGCGCATATTGAAAGCCGCCTGCAGCCATTCGATCGGCACCAGATGGCCGGTTTTGCTGTTCTCACTCATGACGCAGATCGTCTCCCAGTTCACTTATAGGCAGGCTCAAGCCTGTCCTTCAGCCGGTACCAACCGAGCATGGCCGGAGCGACACGTTTTGCAATCGGATGGAAGGGAATGGTGCGGACCGGGGTTATCGGAACAGCCAGATCCCGCTGACCGACACCTTCGATCGCGTCGGCAAAGACCTTGCCGAGCGAGGTTGCCAAGGCGACACCGCGGCCGTTACAGGCGCTCCATGTCCACAGCCCGGGCGCGGGATTATAGAATTGCGGCATCCGGTCCACCGTCATGCCGATACGGCCATTCCAGACGAAGTCGAATTTCGGCCTGCCCATCTGCGGAAAGATCCCGGCCAATCGTTTGCCGATCCGCTCTTTCAGCCGCTCCGCACCGTTGAACGGAAACATCAGCGCCCCACCGGTCACAAGCCGACCACGGGCATCCCAGCGGAAGAAACGCAGGTCACCATGGGTATCCGACAATGCCTGTCGCCCTGGCAGAACACTGGCGCGCACCGCGTCCGGCTGCGGTTCAGTCGCCATCTGCCACGACAGGATTGGTACGAGCGAATGCGCGACCTTCGGCGCCAGCCGGCTTTCGAACCAGTCCGTGTAGCCATTCGAGGCTAAAATGACCTGATCGGATATGACGCGCCCAGCGGGGGTCGAGATCACCCATCCCGACGATGTTTTCTCGATCGACCGGACAGGCGTGTTTTCGTGTAGCACTGCGCCGGCGGCGGTGAGGCGATCGGCAAGCCCTCTGGCAAAGGCCAGCGGATTGATGTGCCCGCCACTGCTGTTGAGCATGCCGCCATACCAGTCTCGCGAGCCGATTAGATCGGCAGTCTCTGCCGCATCGAGCAGGCGAACCGGTGCGCCGCGGCGCGACCAGGCTTCCACGCGACTTGCCGAAAGCCGCACACGCCCGGGCGAATGCGCCGGCTGAAACCAGCCGTTCTGTTGCGCCTCGCAATCGATGTCGTGTCTACGTACGAGGTCGAAAAGATAGGAAGCGCTATCGCTGACCAGCTGGGCGAACCGCTCCCCGGCCTCCCCATGGGTTTTCGCAATGCTGTCCGGTTCGGCACCGGTCATGGTGGGAATGACCTGACCGTTATTACGGCCGGACGCCCCCCAGCCAACCTGAACGGCCTCGAGCATGATCACCTTGTGGCCACGCTCGGCAAGATGAAGAGCGGCCGAAAGGCCGGTAAAGCCGGCTCCGATGATCGCAACCCCTGCCCTCGCCTCGCCTGAGAGGCTGGAATTGGAGGTCCGCGGGCGCGTTACCGCGTTCCAGAGTGAAGGAGGAAAATCGGGGGATGCAATATCACTCATAATTATGTTCCATAATATCGAAACCGGAAAAGCAATCCGCACCAATCGCCTTGCGGATCACCTATTTTCGAGCATTGCCTGGTCGCGTTGGAAGTTAAGCGGCAGCTACGGATGCAGGAGACTTGTGGTCGATACGACCGGTAACATTGGTACCGCGCTTGAGAAGATTGAGGATCGGGCAGGCCTTTTCGACAGCCGCCGCAACACGGGCAATCGCATCCGGGCTGGCGTCCGAAACCAACGAAACCGTGTATTCGAAATCATGCGGATAGACCGGAATATCCTCATGCCCTTCGGAGCCGCCTCGCGGGTCGATCCTTGCCGAGACTTCCGCATGCAACTCTTCCAGAGCGACCTGCTGATCTGCCGCGTGGATGAGCCAGGTATGGGTCAGGCAACTAGAAAGCGCACCGACCAGCAACTCCGGAGACGCCGGTCCGAGATTGTAACCGGCAAAATCCGGCGGCCTGTCGGAGACGACCTGGAAATCCCGAATACGAATACGGCGCACACCGCTGCGGCCTTCCGCACTCGCACTCGCCTTCAGTGTTGCGACACCAAGTTCGCCGGATTTGATACGCCTGCGCCGCTCAAGCAGTGCCGCCCGCTTTTGAGCCAGGTAATCCTTCAATGTCGACATCTGTTTCGTCTCCTGATCGATGAACCGGCCGTTGTTCAGATGAACACCGCCGGGCACAGGAGCTTACCGCCGGCCGACTCTGGCAGTATACAAAAATTATATACTATTGCCGCCCACAAGCGGAAACGAAGTTACGACCTTTGGCGGAACCGCGGAAATTCCACCTCATGCCCGCAAGCTGTTGACGAAAGCCAGAAGAGCCGGGATCGCTCTCCTTGATTTGCAAAAAGGCCCTCGATCCATGCCGGAGCGAAGGCCTTTGCGTCATTCTTCACTCACGCCTTGAACAGCGACTTCAGCGTCGATGGCTGGCTGCGGTGATACTGAGGGGCGGCGGAAACCTCGCCGCCCAAAGCGGCAGCGGCATGCCACGGCCAGCGCGGATCATAGAGGATCGTACGGGCGAGGCCGATAAGATCTGCATCACCTGTCGCAACGATCGCTTCTGCCTGAGACGGTTCGGTGATCAACCCGACGGCGACGACCGGCATTTTCACCGCGGCCTTGACGGCACGCGCGAACGGCACCTGATAGCTCGGCGACACGGGGATTTTCTGGTCGACATGCAGCCCGCCGGTCGACACGTTGATCGCGTCGCAGCCATGGCTCTCCAATGCCTTGGCAAACTCGATCGTTTCATCCAGGTTCCAGCCGCCATCATACCAGTCGGTTGCCGAGACGCGAACCGATACGACCTTGTCGGCCGGGAAAGCGGCCCGCACCGCGTCGAACACTTCCAGCGGGAAGCGCATGCGGTTTTCGAGGCTTCCGCCGTATTCGTCGGTCCGCTGGTTGGCGAGCGGAGACAGGAATGAATGCAGCAGATAGCCGTGCGCGGCATGGATCTGCACCGCATCGATGCCGATACGCGCCGCGCGAATTGCGGCCTGGACAAATGCGTCGCGGATCTCGTTCATCCGCTCGCGGGAAAGTTCGGTCGGCACCGTGTCGGTCGATTTGAACGGAACTGCGGACGGTGCCTCGGTCTGCCAGCCATCCTTGTGATCGGCGGGAAGCTGCGCACCACCGAGCCACGGCAGGTTTGACGATGCCTTGCGCCCGGCATGGGCAAGCTGAACGGCGATCGGAATGTTCGACCACTTGCGGACGCTTTCCAGCGTCCGGCGCATCGCCGCTTCCGTCGCGTCATCATACAAGCCGACATCGGCATAGCTGATCCGACCTTCGGGAACGACAGCCGTCGCCTCGATCGTCAACAGACCGGCACCGGAAAGCGCCAATTGCCCCAGATGGATCAGATGCCAGTCGGTCATGCATCCATCCACCGCGGAATAGGTGCACATCGGTGCGATGGTGATACGGTTCTCAAGCTCGAGATTGCGGATCTTGAACGGTGTGAAAAGCTGTGGCTGAGGCATGTCGCTCACTTTCGGAATGATAGGGTTCGACGCCGCATTCAATATCGAGACGCCGCCGGCTGCTTATAGATTCGACCGATATCCGCAGGTGCAATAGAAGTGCTGGTATGGTGTAAGACATACCTATGCCTTACAAAGGTATGCGTCAAGACATACCTGTTACTTGCATCGAGATGCCAATTTTCGTAGAATTACCCTATGTCAGAACTGCTTCCCCAGCCAGCACGCGACGAGATCGACCTGAGCACTGTCTTCTCGACGCTGTCCGATCCGCTTCGCCGCACCGCAATCGCCATCCTGGCGACCTTGCCGGACGGCATGGAGCGCAATTGCGTTTCCTTCGGCTTTCCGGTCGCCAAGGCTTCGCTCACCCACCACTTCAAAATCCTTCGCGAGGCAGGCCTGATCAGCCAGATCGATTACGGAAACCGTCGCGCCTCCTCGCTTCGCCGCGAAGATATCGAGGCACGCTTTCCCGGCCTCCTTGCCATGCTGGTCAAGGAACTCGAGCAAGATGGCGGCGCCGAAAAAGCGGTCACCTCGGCTGGAAAACGCTGACTTCAGCGATCGGAAAGAGCCGGGCTGTACCCGGCTCCCGAATTTTTCAATCGCGTTCAGTTCATCTTGCCGGCGCCTTGATGCCGAGATCGGCTTCAGCCACATTGGCCGAACTGGAACTTTCGCTACCCAGCCTCCTCCCCTTGACCAGAGCATAGATCGCCGGAATGACGATCAGGGTCAGCAGCGTCGAGGACACCATGCCGCCGATCATCGGCACCGCTATGCGCTGCATGATCTCCGCTCCCGTGCCGGTACTCCACAGGATCGGCAGGAGACCGGCCATGATGGCAACCACGGTCATCATCTTCGGCCGAACACGTTCGACAGCGCCGACCATGATGGCGCGATGGAGATCCTCTCTCGTCAGCGCCCGCCCCTCGCTTGCACATGAGGCTTGCCGCTCCTTCAGGGCGTGGTCGAGATAGATCAGCATGATCACGCCCGTTTCCGCCGCAACACCCGCAAGAGCGATGAAACCGACAGCGACCGCAACCGACACGTTGAACCCGAGCCACCACATCAGCCAGATGCCGCCGACGAGCGCGAAGGGCAGGGAGAGCATGACGATCAGGGTTTCCGTCAGCGCCCTGAAATTCAGGTAGAGCAGGAGGAAAATCAGCGCAAGCGTCAGCGGCACGACGATGGAGAGCCGTGCTGCCGCCCGTTCGAGATATTCGAACTGGCCGCTCCATGCCACGGAATAACCCGTTGGAAGCTCCACCCGTGTCGCCACCGCCTGCCGGGCCTCGGCGACATAACCACCGAGATCGCGGCCGGTGATGTCGACATAGATATAGACCGCGAGTTGGCCGTTTTCTGTCCGCACCGTTGTTGCACCCCGCGTCAGGCTGACCTCGGCAACTTCGCCCAGTGGAACCGTTCCACCACCGGGCAGCGAGACAAGCACGTCTCTTGCGATAGACTGCGGATCGCTGCGCGACGCGCGCGGAAAGCGGATCGCCACGCCATAACGTTCGCGGCCCTCCACGGTAGAGGTCACGACTTCCGAGCCGAGCGCCATGGACACGACGTCCTGCACATCCCCGATGGTCAGCCCGTAGCGCCCGAGCGCCATCCGGTCCGGCACGATATCGAGATAATAACCGCCGATCACCCGTTCCGCATAAGCGCTGGACGTGCCTTCCACATCCTTCAACACGGTTTCGATCTGCCGGGCGACCGTCTCCAGCTCATTCAGATCGGTACCGTAAACCTTCACGCCGACCGGAGTGCGGATGCCTGTCGACAGCATGTCGATGCGGGCGCGGATCGGCATCGTCCAGGCATTGGCGACGCCGGGAAACTGCAGAGCTTCGTTCATCTCCTTTTTCAGGCTTGCCGTCGTCACGCCCTGCCGCCACTCGGATTTCGGCTTCAGCGTGATGATCGTCTCGAACATCTCGACCGGCGCGGGATCGGTCGCCGTCAAGGCACGCCCGGCCTTGCCGAAGACGCTTTCAACTTCCGGAAAGGACTTGATGATCCGGTCCTGGGTCTGCAGCAGTTCCGCTGCCTTGGTCACCGACAGGCCGGGCAGGGTCGTCGGCATGTACATCAGCTTACCTTCGTCCAAATCCGGCATGAACTCGCTGCCGATATGCTGGATCGGCCAGACCGTGGCCCCGAGGACGAGAAGCCCCACCACTATCGTCAGAACCTTCGCCTTCAGCACCCCGGCGATCACCGGACGGTAGATCCAGATCAGGAAACGATTGATCGGGTTTTTATGCTCCGGAACGATCCGCCCCCTGACGAAGACGACCATCAGCGCCGGCACCAGCGTCACCGACAGGATCGCAGCCGCCGCCATTGCAAAGGTCTTGGTGAAGGCAAGCGGACTGAACAGCCTCCCCTCCTGTGATTCCAGCGTGAAGATCGGCAGGAAGGAGACGGTGATGATCAGCAGGCTGAAGAACAGCGCCGGACCGACCTCGCTCGCCGCCTCAATGAGGATATCGATACGCGGCTTGTCCGGCGGTGCACGCTCCAGATGCTTGTGGGCGTTTTCGATCATCACGATCGCCGCATCGATCATCGCTCCGATGGCAATCGCAATGCCGCCGAGGCTCATGATATTGGCGCCGATGTTGAGGAAGTGCATGGCGACGAACGCCATCAGAACGCCCACCGGCAACATGATGATGGCGACAAGCGCGCTGCGGACATGCAGGAGAAAGACGATCGTAACGAGCGCAACGACGATTGCCTCTTCGACAAGTGTACCCTTCAAGGTTTCGATCGCTGCTTCGATCAATTGCGAGCGGTCATAGACCGGCACGATCTCGGCACCAGCCGGCAGGCTGTCCTTGATGGACTCAAGGCTTGCCTTGGCATTATCGATGACCGACAGTGCATTGGCACCGAACCGCTGAAGCACGATGCCGCTTGCGACTTCACCGTCACCGTTGAGCTCGGTGATCCCGCGCCGTTCATCCGGAACGAGTTCGACCCTTGCGATGTCACCGAGCCTGAGCGGCGTGCCGCCCATGGTTTTCAGGACGATATTCTCGATATCGGTTATGTCCTTCAGATAACCGCGTCCACGGACCATGAACTCGAATTCGGAAAGCTCGACCGTGCGGCCCCCGACATCCGTATTGCTGGCGCGCACGGCATCGGCGATGTCGGTGAGCGAAATGTCCTGCGCCTTCAGCCGGACAGGATCGACCACGATGGAATATTGCCTGACGAAACCGCCGACACTGGCGACCTCGGCAACACCTTCGGATTTCGATACCGCGAACCGCACGACCCAGTCCTGCAGGGACCGCAGCTGCGCAAGCGACATCTGCTTTGCCACCACCGCATATTGATAGACCCAGCCGACACCTGTCGCATCAGGGCCGAGCGTCGGCGTGATCCCATCCGGCAGGCGGGCTTGTGCGACATTGAGATATTCAAGTACGCGGCTGCGCGCCCAGTACGGATCGGTGCCATCCTCAAAAATCACATAAACGAACGAAGCGCCGAAAAAGGAGAAACCACGCACCACCTTGGATTTCGGCACTGTCAGCATGGAGGTCGTCAGCGGATAGGTCACCTGGTCCTCGACGACCTGCGGCGCCTGACCGGGATAATCGGTGTAGACGATCACCTGAACATCGGAGAGATCGGGAATGGCGTCGAGCGGCAGCGACCGCAAGGCGTAAATTCCACCGGCGACGACCAGCATGGTCGCGACAAAGATCAGGACAAGATTGCGGGCGGACCAGGATATGACACGGGCGATCATTGTTTCGCGCCCTCCGCTGTCATCGCGCTCAGCGCCGAGTTGAGATTGCTCTCGGCATCGAGCAGAAAGTTTGCAGCGACCACGACCTGATCACCGGCCTTGATGCCAGTGACTATTTCGGTCTGCGCGTCGCCGCGCGCGCCAAGCTTGACGTCTCTCGGTTCGAACCGCCCTTCGCCCCTGTCGAGGAACACGAGTTTGCGATCACCCGTGTCGATCACGGCGCTGTTCGGAACCACGATGACGGGGTCTTCGGAGCGCGTATCGATCTCCACCTCCGCATACATGTTGATGAGCAGCGCACCATCCGGATTGGCAAGTTCGATGCGGACCTTCGTTGTCCGCGTCTGGGTATCGACCTGCGGGTAGATGAGGTCGACAGTGCCATGGAATGCGCGGCCGGGCAGGCTACGAACGGTCAAACGCACGTCGGCGCCGATCCGGACGGCGGCCAAGTCATATTCCGGAAGATCGGCCAGCACCCACAGATGCGACATATCCGCGATGCGAAACAGCACATCGCCCGGCTTGGCCATCATGCCCGCAATGGCAAGCCGTTCGAGAACGATGCCATCCCGCGGCGAGGTGTAATCAATGGTCGCCGGCACCTGCCGCCGCTCAGCGATTGTGCTGATCGCCTCATCTGGCACGCCGAGATTTTTCAGGCGAAGCGCCGAACCTGCCTTATCTCCTCCCGGCGCGGCATATTCCGTTCCGGCAGTGGCAATTTCCTTGGAATAGAAGCCGAAAAGCACCTGCCCTTTCCCGATCCGGTCGCCCGTCGTCACGGTCGAAACCGTGTCGATGAAGGCATCGGTGCGCATCGCGATCACGCTGACACGGGTCTCGTCCAGGGTCACGGTGGCGGGTGCCCGGACTGCCCGACCGATCCGGGCCATCCCGGCGGTCGCGGTTTTCACCCCCGTCCGCTGCAGTTTTCCGGGAGAGACCCTGATCGTCGCCCCGTCCTGCTGCTCGTCGGCAAAAACGGGCAGGTAGTCCATGCCCATACTGTCCTTCTTCGGCACCGGCGACGTGTCGGCCAGCCCCATCGGATTGCGATAATAAAGGATGCGCCGGGGCGCGGTGGAGCCAAGCTCCGCCAGCATGGCCTTGGCAGGTTTGGCGGCCTCAGCATTTCCGCCTGCCTCACCCGCTTTTTTCCTCACTGCGAGATAAGGCCTGCCGTCATCCGTGGTTTTCGGCTGTGCCGAAAATTGCGGCAATCCATCCGGGTGCCGATAGTAGAGGATGCGTCCATCCTCATGCGAATGTTCATGTGCCGCGCCGGCAGCAGCGCCATGCGCCGCACCCGAATGACGCTCCTCGGCAAACACCCGATAACCACTGGAACCGATAACGGCGGAAGCAGCGAGGATCATTCCAAAACGGGGCAGCCAGTTCATGGCGACACCTTGAGGATAAGATCACGCTCGACCGGTTCAGGCTCGCCCTGGATCATCGCTCCGATCCGCAAGCGCCAGGCGCCTACCATCGAAAGGTCCGCCTTGAAGTGATAGACCCCGGGTTCACTCGACCCGACCGGCTCGATCGCCGCGCCCATATCCGGCATGCCATCTGGAGCCATGTCGAGCGCCGTGTTGAAAATGATGGCGTCCGAAACGGGCGCGCCGCTGCGCCGGTCCGTCATCCGAAGTTCGACCATCGCATTGCGACTTTGCCTGATATCGCTTTTCAGGAGGGTGAATTCATAATCCTGTGCGGCGGCACCGGCACTGACCGGGTTCATGGCCAAAAGGCCGAGGAGGAGCACGGCTCTCCCGGAAGACAATGTTCTGTTCATGGTTCTGGATCTCGCTGCGACGTCTGTCCTTGCGTCGCGAGGTGAAACTACGAGCCATCCGACACTGCCCGCGCGGTATGCGCTCGGCCTTGGTCAGAGGGCAGTTCGATTTCAGCGGAGATCAGGCTTTGGGCGGCGGCCCGGCAGGAACGATCGTTGCAGATATCATCTGTCGCGCAGGGGCCGCATCGTAGCGGACGTGCTTGAAGGCAAACTCCATGTCCGAAGTTGTGGCGGCCGGTATCGAAGCGACAGGCGGTGCGCAAAGAAGCGCCGATGGGCAGGAATGATGGCGCTGGCTATCGGAGCCCTGATCATCAGAAGGGCACGGCTGTTCGCAGTTGACGTGATCGCCAACCATCGAGACCTGCATCTGATCCGAGTTCA
Organism: Agrobacterium sp. Ap1; assembly: GCF_017313375.1. Lineage (NCBI taxonomy): Bacteria > Pseudomonadati > Pseudomonadota > Alphaproteobacteria > Hyphomicrobiales > Rhizobiaceae > Agrobacterium > Agrobacterium sp. Ap1. Next base: position 60,837 of record NZ_JAFLMY010000007.1, on the reverse strand, counting down.
TATGAGACGAATGCAGCGTATCAGGCCCGGCAAGCGGCGTCACGCCCTGGCTGCCGGTTGCCGTTGCGAGCAATGCAATGATCAAAAAGAGATTGCGAATAAGTCTCATGGCGCATTCCCCGCCTGTAACCAGACGAGGAACCTGTTTCCTACTACGAGCTCGATTATCCCGTTTATGCTGAAAGTAAGGAATAGGCCAAAAGACCGCAGGCAGAAAAGCAAATGCCCCGGCAAGGCGTCACCTTACCGGGGCATCGTAAGTCAGGCTCGAAAGCTTAGTAGTGGACCGACAGACTGTCGATCGGTGTCGTCTTCGGCGGCGCGAACTTCGTCAGGTTGATCCCTTCGACCGCGACGCGATATTCCTCGATGCTCGGCGTACGGCCGAGGATCGCGGAAAGCACGACCAGCGGCGTCGAAGCAAGAAGCGATTCACCCTTCTTTTCCGCCGTGTCTTCAACAACGCGGCCCTGGAACAGACGGGTCGAGGTGGCCAGAACCGTATCGCCCTTTTCCGCCTTTTCCTGGTTGCCCATGCAAAGGTTGCAGCCCGGGCGCTCCAAATAGAGAATGTTCTCGTATTCGGTGCGGTTGGACGTCTTCGGCTTCAGGTCGTCGAATTCGAAGCCCGAATACTTCTGCAGGATTTCCCAGTCACCTTCGGCCTTCAGCTCGTCGATGATGTTGTAGGTCGGCGCGGCAACGACGAGCGGTGCCTTGAATTCGACCTTGCCCTCGGCCTTTTCGAGGTTCTTCAGCATCTGGGCGACGATCTTGATGTCGCCCTTGTGCACCATGCAGGAACCGACGAATCCGAGGTCGACCTTCTTGGTGCCGCCGTAATAGGAAACCGGGCGGATCGTATCGTGGGTGTAGCGGCGCGAGACGTCGGCATTGTTGACGTCCGGGTCGGCGATCATCGGCTCGTCGATCAAGTCGAGATCGACGACGACTTCGGCGAAATACTTCGCGTTATCGTCCGGCTTCAGCGCCGGCTTTGCGCCGGAGCGGATTTCGGCGATGCGGGCATCTGCCTTGTCGATCAGGCCCTGTAGCGTCTGCGCGGCATTGTCCATGCCCTTGTCGATCATGATCTGGATGCGCGACTTGGCGATTTCCAGGCTTTCGATCAGCGTCTCGTCCTCGGAGATACAGATCGACGCCTTGGCCTTCATTTCGGCCGTCCAGTCGGTGAAGGTGAAGGCCTGGTCGGCGAGCAGCGTGCCGATATGGACTTCGATGATACGGCCCTGGAAGACGTTGTCGCCATGCTGCTTGAGCATCTGCGCCTGGGTGGCATGCACCACGTCGCGGAAGTCCATGTAAGGCTGCATCGTGCCCTTGAAGGTCACCTTGACCGACTGCGGGATCGGCATGGTCGCTTCGCCGGTTGCGAGCGCCAAAGCAACGGTGCCCGAATCCGCACCGAAAGCGACGCCCTTGGACATGCGCGTATGGCTGTCGCCGCCGATGATGATCGCCCAATCATCCACGGTGATGTCGTTCAGCACCTTGTGGATGACGTCGGTCATCGAGTGATAGACGCCCTTCGGGTCACGCGCGGTGATGACGCCAAAGTTGTTCATGAAGGACATCAGCTTCGGAATGTTGACCTGAGCCTTCTTGTCCCAGACGGAAGCCGTGTGGCAACCCGACTGGTATGCGCCGTCGACGAGCGGCGAAATGACGGTTGCCGCCATCGCTTCCAGTTCCTGCGCCGTCATCAGACCGGTCGTATCCTGCGAGCCGACGATGTTAACGGTGACGCGAACGTCGGAGCCGGCATGCAGAACCTTGCCCGGCGTCACGCCGACGGCGTTGCGGTTGAAGATCTTCTCAACCGCGGTCAGGCCCTGGCCTTCGAGCGAGATTTCCTTGTTCGGAGCGAAAACCGGCGTTGCTTCGACGCCGAGCGTCTGGGCGGCAAAAGTCTGCAGCTTCTTGCCGAAGACGATCGCGTAGGACGAGCCCGCCTTCATGAACTCCGTCTTCTGCGGCGTGAAGGAGGAGGCGATGTCGACCAGCTCTTCGCCGTTTTCGTCACGCAGCTTCCGGTTCTTCGCATCGATCTTCAGAACGGTACCGGTCTCGACCGAGTATTTCTGCTCGAGGATCGGGTTGCCGTCATTGTTGAGGATCGGCTTGCCGTTCTCGTCGAGCTTCTTGACCCAGTTCTTCAGGTTGATGCCGATACCGCCGGTCACGTCGACGGTGGTCGCGAAGATCGGCGAAATGCCGTTGGTGCCGGCGACGATCGGAGCGAAGTTGACGAAGGGCACGTAAGGGCTGGATTGCTTGCCGGTCCACAAGGCGACGTTGTTGACGCCGGACATGCGCGACGAGCCGACGCCCATCGTGCCTTTTTCGGCGATCATCATCACCCGCTTGTCGGGATGCTGCTTCTGAAGCGCGACGATTTCCGCCTGCGCTTCCGGCGTGATCATACACTGACCATGCAGCTGGCGGTCGGAACGCGAATGCGCCTGGTTGCCCGGCGACAGAAGGTCGGTCGAGATATCGCCTTCGGCGGCAATGAAGGTAACGACCTTGATCTCGTCTTCGACGTCGGGAAGCTTGGTGAAGAACTCGGCCTTGGCGTAGCTTTCCAGCACGTCCTTCGCGATGGCGTTGCCGGCCTTGTAGGCATCGCGCAGGCGGAACATGTCGGCGTCATAAAGGAAGACCTGCGTCTTCAGGACGTCACCGGCTTCCTTGGCGATTGCCGCGTCATCGCCAAGCGCGATGTCGAGCAGCACTTCTACCGAAGGACCGCCCTTCATGTGCGACAGGAGTTCGAGCGCAAATGTCGGTGTGATTTCCGGAACGACCGTTTCGCCGAGAATGATCTTCTTCAGGAAGGCGGCCTTGACGCCGGCGGCACTCGTCGTGCCCGGCAGCGTGTTGTAAATGAAAAATTTCAGGGCATCCGCCCGATGCTCGTTACCGGCATCCTCGATCAATGTGATGATTTCAGCGATCAGCGCGCCATCATCGATCGGCTTGGGGGCAAGCCCTTGGGGTTCTCTGCTTTTGATTTCAGCCAGGTATTCCGAGTACAGGTTCATCACAGTCCCAACGTCATTAGCTTTTTGGCGCTGAAAAAAAACGCAGCGCCACCGGAAAATTATGCGGCCCAAGGCCTTCGGGTTTGGAGTACGTCAACCGAGCCCGTGTGACAAGATACCGCAATTCGGTAAATGCAGTCCTTCGGCTCCAGCATTTATCGGCTGACGATGACCGAGCGCGTTCTTAGCGGATCGACGCGCCGGAAGCCATCGATTTAACTACGACCGGCATTCCCGATTCGCCCTGCAGAAACGGTGTCCGGCAAGGCTTTTCGGCGGAAATTCTTGAGGTTTTCACTCAACGATCAAACATGTCCTGCCATTGCTTTTCGCCGACCATGCAATCGCTTTTGACCGGCTTGTCGGCAATCCGGCGAATGAGCGGCTGGGCTTCGATACCGCTGACTTCCATCACCAGCTTGCGGCGAACCGCAACACCGAAATCATCGATATCGTGAACCGGCAGAACGAAAGACCCCGGCCCACCCGCAACGCAGTCGCTGTAATATTGGTCGAGCCCGCCCGGCGTTCCCGACGGCCTGAGCATGATGGCGAGACCATTGATGACGATGCCCGCCTCGACAGCCTTGTCGCGCGCCGGCGTGACCGGGTTGCCTGAATTGTTCGGCCCGTCACCCGAGACATCGATCACCTGGCGAAGACCATGATAGGAATTGGAGACGAGCATGGTCGCACCGTGCACGATGGCGGCCGAAATCGATGTCCTGCGCTGCATCTCGACCGGCCGTGCCTCGACCTTGTTGGCGAAGGCGATCGCATCCTGTTCGTTCTCGATGATCTGCCAGTCAATCACCGAACCCTGAACGACATCGCCTGCCCACTCGAAATAACTGATGGCGATGCGCCCGGTCAGCCCGTTCCTGACCGCATCGATAAACTCTTTGTGCTTGAGTGCCGACACGTAACCTTCGCGCTGGATGCGAGCTTCTTCCGTGTCCATAGATCGGGACGTATCGACTGCGAGTACGAGTTCGACATCCACTTCCTGCCCGCCTTGCACGATTGCGGTATTGGTCGCGTTCAGGGTCATTAACATTGCAAGTGTTGTGAGCATGGCAATCCATTCACTGCAGTGTCGATTGCCGGACTGTAACACAGGATATTGCCAGCGCGATCCCCTCCCCTGACGCAAGGGCAGCGCGTGGCTCAAATTTCAGTGATGTCTTATTCTGCAGCCGCGGGGTGCGGACCATCCTTCATCGCTTCGATCAGGCAATCCATGATCGCCGCTCGCAGGGCGTAAGTATTGGCACTTGTTTGTTTCCGGTCCAGGCTTTGGGCGGCCTCTATGAGCCGCATGCCTTGATGCACTACGATCTGGTGCGCGCGATTCATGGCCCAGTGTTCAATTGAACTGCCATGATCCAGTGCATGACTTTGCGCGTTCAATGTAGCCTCGCTATTCATCAGCGTTACTGCGAATCATCTCGCAAAACCGACGCTAATACAGATTCATGTCCAAGTGAATCCGTGAGACATCGAAGTATTGATGGGAAGAAGAGAAAAATACGAACATTTTCAACAAACCCGATTTTTCATCGGTAAAAACAGACACCATAACGCGTTGAACAATCGCATTTACATTCACGCGTTCCGACACGATACGCACAGAACGGCATGTATGCTGAGAGATTTTCATTCTCTTCTTCACGACCTCATGCAACGATGAGGGCGATCCGCACAAAGTGCGGCGCCGATCTTCACCACTAGATGTGCAGACACGGGATTTCGCGCAAAGCTTACCAAGCTTTAACGAGACGGATATCCAACGGTAATCAAGCGAGGACTAACGTGGCTTCATGGTCATGACGCCTGAAACAGGCGAATACAGACCGCAACTTAGGATCAGAGCCATGTGGATCACAGCACGTAAATTCGTCACCACCGGTCTGGTCGCCTTGACGATTGCCGGAACGGCTCTCGCCACCGCCTCCCAGGCTGAAGCACATAACAATTTCGGCCGCGGCTTCGCCGCTGGCATAGCGGGCGCAGTCATCGGCGGAGCGCTGATTGCCGGCGCCAGCCACGCGCCTGCCTATGCTGCAGCACCCTATGGCCCTCCTCCTATGCGATACGGACCTCCACCGGTCGCTGCCTATTACCCTTCCTGCCATGTTATCTGGCATCAGGACCACTGGGGCGACATGTATCGCACCCGCGTCTGCGACTGAGCCGACACAGGCGGTATCACAGCCCCCTCCCGACATAACTTCAAGTTCCGGCGCGCCGCTTTCTCGGCTTTCGCGCCCTTACATCTCTCAACTTACCTGAAGAGTGAAACGCCATGTCCAACATCATTCGCAGAAAACGCATCCTGGCTCTCGTTGGCGCTGCAATCATCGCAGTTCCCCTGGCGACGCCGATCATTCTCGGCAACAACGCAGCGTTTGCCGCATCTTCGTCTCCCGCCGCAGCCGTAGGCGGCATTATCGCGCCGGCAGGGTCGTTTGCCTCGATCGTCGCCGCTGACAAACCTGCAGTTGTCACCATCACCACAACGATGAAAGCAGAGGCTGCTGCCAGCGACGAAACATCTCCCTTTGGCGAGAACTCTCCCTTCAATGAGCAATTCAGACAGTTCTTCGGCCAGAACGGAATTCCGATGCCGCATGAAGCGCCTCGGCAACGTCAGTCCGAACGTGCCGAAGCACTCGGCTCCGGCTTCATTATTTCTCCCGACGGCTATATCGTTACCAACAACCACGTGATCGACAAGGCACTGGACATAAAGGTGACGCTGGATGACGGCGCCGAACTTCCCGCCAAACTGATTGGCGCCGATCCGAAGTCCGATCTCGCCGTGGTCAAGATCGAAGCCAAGAAACCGCTCGCAACCGTCACCTGGGGTGATTCCGACACCCTGAAACTCGGGGACCAGATCCTGGCGATCGGCAACCCTTTCGGGATCGGCACGACAGTCACGGCCGGCATCGTGTCAGCCCGCGGCCGCGACCTGCATTCCGGCCCTTATGATGACTTCATCCAGATCGATGCGCCGATCAACCATGGCAATTCCGGCGGCCCTCTGGTGGATCACGACGGCCATGTCGTCGGTATCAATACGGCCATCTACTCCCCGAATGGCGGAAGTGTCGGGGTTGGCTTCGCCATCCCCTCCGATCAGGCGAGGCAGGTTGTCGCCAAGCTGATGAAAGACGGCTCGATCGATCATGGTTTCATCGGCGTACAGATCCAGCCGGTAACTGCAGATATCGCCGACGCGATTGGCCTCGGCAAGGCTGAAGGCGCACTGGTCGCCGGCGTCAACGACAACACGCCAGCAGCCAAGGCCGGCGTCGAGGCCGGCGACGTCATTACTGCGCTGGGCGGTAAACCAATCTCGTCACCACGTGATCTTTCGCGCATGGTTGCCGATCTTGCTCCCGGATCGAAAGAGGAGTTGACGGTATGGCGCCAGGGCACACCGAAAGACCTGCGTTTGACGATCGGTGAAAACAGCGAGGATCAGCAGCAAGCTTCGTCTGATGAAGGAAAATCCGGCCCGGCAGCTCACAAAATCCCAAACATCGGAGTTGGGCTTGCCGATATCACGGCGGAGGTACGGCAGGCCCTGAACCTTCCAGCGAAAGAAAAAGGTGCTGTCATCGCAAGCGTTGTATCCGGCAAACCCGCGGCGGACGCAGGCCTGCAAGAGGGCGACATCATCGTGTCGGTCAACCAACATGCGGTCAATTCTGCAAACGAAGCCAAGACCGCGGTCGCTGATGCCGGCAAGGCCGGACGCAAGGCAGTGCTGCTGCTGATCCAGCGTGGCGACAACCAGAGCTTTGTCACCGTTCCATTCTCGATCGGCTGACTTTTGTCATACGACTACCTGACCCCGCTGTCGAAAGACATGCGGGGTCAAACCTACTTACTTGTGCCTGTCGTTACAGAAAAACGATCACGCAGAACGAGAGAGCCCATACCATGAACCCGGCCTGGAGATGGATGCTCTCAGGATGTGGGCGCAGGGATGCGTGATGCAGGCACCGGATCCCTGATATCATCGAGAGGGCCTTCAAGCGCCGTCCGCGGAGGGATCAATTGCGGTTCGATAATGGTAACGACGGGATGAACCGGCGCCGCCTCGAGCAGTTCGAACCCCTTCTCCAGCATCGCAGAAATATTCGGTTTGGCCATGTAGACTGGAAAAGGCAGAAACGATGCGAACGGATCATAATCGAAGCAGCCAGCGACGATGTTTGCGAAGACCGCTTCATCGTGCCGTCCCATGAAACGAAGCAGGCCTTCGAAATTGATGGACGAGTTTATGAAAAGACAGCGCGGCAACCGGCCCTCGCGGGCGAAAAACCGTTCAAAAGCCAGCTCCGTCATACGCGGCGAGTAACCAGTAATCTCGATGTCGTTTTGGCTTTCAATGCCGAAGAACGCATCCTTCGCCGCATGAAAGCCGGCAATACGCTCGCGGCTGGCATGGTCGTCGTGGCCGCCGAACAAGACGACATCATCAGGAACCAGTGCGCCTCCTTGGGCCGCATGCCGCAGAATTGCCGAGGTCAGCACCTCGGCTCCGTTCCTGTTATCGGAAATCACCGAGGATGCCAGCTTGCCGGGAAGATCGATATTCACATGGGGAAGGCCGGCCCGCGCGCAGACTTGATGGACGCCGTCCGGGTCCGTAACGCCTGCGATAAACAGCGCATCGATCGAATAGGCGATCAAGGTTTCCACAGTCCGGCGCTCTTCGTCAGGATCACGACGCCCGGAGACAACCATGGGGGACAGACCGCGCAAACGCGCCTGCGCCTCGAACGTCTGCGCCATGGAGGAAAAGAAGCGGTTATCGTAAACCGGAACCAATAGCCCGACGAGACCGGACTTCGAGCTTCTCAAGCCACGCGCCTGAAGATTTGTCGTGTAACGCTGCGCTTTGGCAAGCGAGAGTATCCTCTCGGCCGTCTCCGTGGAAATCCGCCGTTTGCGCCATGACCCGTTCAAAACCGCGCTCACGGTCGAGGCCGAAGCGCCGGACAGGACTGACAGGTCGTAAATGGTGGCTTTCTTGGAATTCTGAACCGTCATCCTCATCTCCCGAATGATTCTGATTGGTAGAATATTAGTCCACTTGACGAAAGGCATGTTCGTGCTATGGTTATTGCACCATCGATTGTGCAAAAATGCAATATCGATTGTGCGTATGTAGATTGCTATGGGAGTGGCAAGGGAGCGTCTCGAATGGGCGAGACGGGAGATTTTCAAGCGCAGCGGGGAAGAGCTGTTGCGCGGATCTGCTTGCCGCAGTGTCTTTGGAGGAGGAACATCCATGAAGAAAATGATCGCGGCCGCTATCGGCCTGTCGCTGGCGCTGCTTTCATCCGCGGCATTTGCCGATGGACCGAAGGTCGGCGTCGTCGTGAAAATCGGTGGCATTCCGTGGTTCAACGCCATGGAAGCCGGTATCAAGGAGCAGAGCGCCAAGCTCGGCGTCCAGGGCTTCATGGTCGGCCCGACGAGCGCAGACCCGGCGCTTCAGGTGCGCGCCATCGAAGACTTGATCGCTCAGAAGGTTGACTTCATCGGCGTCGTCCCGAACGATGCCAAGGTGCTGGAGCCCGTGCTGAAAAAAGCGCAGGACGCAGGCATCAAGGTCATCACCCATGAATCGCCCAATCAGGCCGGGGCCACCTGGGATTTCGAACTTGCATCCGCCAAGGGTTTTGGTGAGGCACATGGCAAGCTGCTTGCCGAAAAGATGGGCGGCAAGGGTTCCTACGCGGTGTTTGTCGGCTCGCTGACCGTGCCGCTGCACAATGCCTGGGCGGATGGAGCCATCGCGTACATCAAGGCCAACTATCCCGACATGAAACTCATCGGTGATCGTTACGGCGTGGCCGAGGATCTGGATAAGAGCCGCTCGACGGCACTCGATCTCATGTCGGCCAACGCTGATCTCAAGGGCTTCCTGGCCTTCGGTTCGCAGGGACCGATTGGCGCTGGCCGCGCGGTGGAAGAACGCCGCAAGGACGGCAAGGTCTTCGTGATCGGTCCGTTCTCGCCGGGACAGGGTGCAAAGCTGATCAAGTCCGGTGCGCTGACAGGCGGGTTCATGTGGAATCCCAAACAGGCCGGGGAAGTGTTCATCACGCTTGCCGATCGCATCGCCAAGGGTCAGGATCCCAAGGCTGGCGACGACATTCCGGGCCTCGGCAAGATCAATCCTGAAGGTAACACGATCGTCGTCGATCAGCTGCTGAAGATCGATAAGGAAAGCATCGACAAGCTGGTTTCCATGGGCCTCTGATCCTCCCCAAGCCCAACGGGTCGCGCCCGGACATGCCGGGCGCGACCCATCCTCGACAATTCCGTCGTCCACAGCATCCGCCCACAAAGGCGGCTGAGCGAAGAGATTTGCCATGATGAGCGCCGAACCGCTCCTGTCCCTCAAGAACATCAAGATCACATTCGGCGGCGTTCGCGCCCTGAAAGGCGTCTCGTTCGAGGTCAATCCCGGGGAAGTGCATTGCCTTGCCGGCGAAAACGGCTGCGGCAAGAGTACGCTGATCAAGATCATTACCGGTGTCTACAAGCCTGAAGACGGCGCGGAGTTTTACTTCGACGGGCAACCGATCACCGCCATGACGCCGAGCATGGCCCAGTCGCTCGGCATTCAGGTGATCTGGCAGGATCTGGCGCTGTTCGGCGAGATGACCGTCGCCGAGAATATCGGCTTCCAATACGCAGTGAGCGGCAAATATGGCCTTGTAGACAAGCGCGCGATGGAGAAGGCCGCCGAAAAGGCGCTTGCCCGCCTCGGCGTCTCGCTCGACCTGCATCTGCCGTTGAAGGAGCTGCCGATCGCGCAGCGCCAGATCGTCGCCATCGCCCGCGCGCTGGTCGGCGAAGCGCGACTTGTCTTCATGGACGAGCCGACGGCGTCACTGACCCAATCCGAAACCGATTACCTGATCGAGATCGTCCGCAATCTCTCAGCATCCGGCGTGGCAGTTGTCTTCGTTTCGCATCGCCTGGCCGAAGTGCTGGAGATTTCCGATCGCATGACCGTCCTGCGTGATGGCGCGCTGGTCGGCGTCTTCCCCGTCGAAGGCATGACCCAGTCACGAGTGACAGAGCTGATGACCGGCCGCAATTTCGACAGCGCCGTCATCGCTGCCGATCACGACGATCAGCCGGTCGTTCTGTCGGTGAAGAACCTTTCCCGTGCCAACGAATTCGAGAATATTTCCTTCGATCTACGCCGCGGCGAAACGCTGGGCGTGACCGGGCTTCTGGGTGCCGGCCGTACAGAACTGGCGCTCACCCTTTTCGGCATGCGCAAACCGCATTCCGGCGAGATCGTGCTCGATGGAGAGACGGTCCACTTCGGCTCCAACCGGGAAGCCATTCGTGCGGGTGTCGCCTATCTTTCGGAGGATCGGCTGTCGCTCGGCCTCAACCAGCCGCAGTCGATCGCTGACAATCTCGTCATGGCTTCGCTTGATCGCATCCTGTCGGGTGGCCTCATCTCGCCTCCGAAAAAGGAAAATGTCGTCGCGCACTGGATTTCCGCGCTCGGCGTCAAGATCGGCAAGCCGGAAGATCCAATCCGAACGTTGTCGGGCGGTAACCAGCAGCGCGTCGCGATCGCCAAATGGCTCGCGATCGGACCCAAAATTCTCATCCTCGATGCGCCGACGGTCGGTGTCGATGTCGGCGCCCGCGCAGGCATCTTCGAGATCGTACGCAAGCTTGCTGCCGACGGTCTGTCGATCATCCTCATCTCCGACGAGCCGCCGGAGGTCTATTTCAACGCGGATCGCATCATCCATATGGCCGAAGGCCGGATCAAGGCGACCTATGACCCGCGGCAGATGTCGCTGACCGACCTGGAAGGAAAAGTCTATGCGTAGGTTGATGCTTGGCCACACGACCGAGTTCACACTGTTCGCCGTGATGATCGTCCTTTGCATCGCGCTTTCGTTCGCGACGGACAGGTTCTTCACGATCTCCAATGCCTTCGACGTTTTGAACGTCTCGGCCGTCAACATCATTTTCGCGGTCGGCCTGCTTGTCGTGCTGATCTCCGGCGGCATCGACATCTCATTCGCGGTGGCGGCCTCCGTGGTGCAGTATGTGACCGCGCTGGCAATTGCGTATCTGGGCGGCGGCAATTGGGCCGAAGGCTTCATCATCGCTGGTGCGGTCGGCATCGGGCTCGGGCTGATCAATGCAGCGCTTGTCTACAAGCTGCAGATCATCTCGATCGTCGCGACCATCTCGACCTTCAATATCTTCTTCGGCTTGCTGATGTTCTTCACCAAGGGCGTATCGATCTACGACCTGCCGGAATGGCTGACCACGCGTGTCGTCTTCTACGAACGTGAGATGAGTGACGGCTCCTGGCTGGAACTGACATTGCCGGTCGTGGTGATGATCCTCTGCTGCGTCGCCACCTGGTTCATGATGTCCCGCACTACGATCGGCCGCCAGCTTTATGCCTTCGGCGACAATCCGGAAGGTGCGCGCCGCTTCGGCATCAATATCGGCGCCATGCATTACATCTCGTTTGGATGGCTTGGCCTGATGGCGGGAATCGGCGGGTTGATGCAGGCGCATTATGCCGAAGAAGTCGTGCCGAACGCCCTTTACGGCCGTGAACTCGACGTGCTTGCCGCAACCGTTCTCGGCGGTGCGCGGCTTGGCGGCGGCAAGGGATCGGTCATCGGTTGTGTGCTTGGCGTGCTGATGGTGTCGATTACCCAGAACGGTCTCAACCTGATGGGCGTTTCGCCCTTCGCCTTCAAGATGATCGTCGGCGCCATCATCCTCGTCGCGATCACGCTCTCCTCCGCGCGGATCGACAAGCTTCTGCCGTTCTTTGCCAAGGGCAATATCCAGAAGGGTCAAGCCCAGAAGAGGGAGGCGCACTGATGTCGTCGCTGATACAGAAGTTCAACAAAACGTTCGGCGCTGACATGGCAGGCCCGGTCATCGCCTTCGTGGTGGTGATGGTCATCTTCGGCCTTGGCGCAGACAACTTCCTGTCGCTTGGCACATTTGGTTCGGTTGCGTTCCAGCTTCCTGAACTCGGCCTGCTCACACTTGCCATGCTGCTGCCTCTCCTGACCGGTGGCATCAATCTGTCGGTGACCTTCACCGCCAATCTCTCCGGCCTTGCCGCCGCAAGCGTTCTGCAGGCCTTTGGCGGCGTCGATGCGTCGGGTGGCGCCTTCGTGATTGCGGTTGCGGCCGCCGTGGCAACCGGTGCCGCGGCCGGCCTGATGACCGGCGCGGCGATTGCCTACACACGCGCTCACCCGATCCTTGTCACCCTGTCGATGATGATCTTCCTGCGCGGTCTTGGCGAGTTCCTGACGCGTGGCGGCGATGTCTCGGGCTTCCCGAGCTATATGGAGCCGATCGGTCATGGATCGATCTTCGGTCTGCCGATCCCGCTTCTGATCTTCATTGTCTGTGTTGGGATCTGGCAGGTTCTCCTGACCCGCAGCAAACTCGGCTTCGGGCTGCTGATGATCGGCTCCAATGTCGAGGCCGGGCAGTATTCGGGCCTCAACACCCGCCGCATCATCATGCTCGTCTACACGCTGTCGGGTGTCATGTGTGCCGTCGCCGGCATTATCATGCTTGCCCGTTTCAACTCGGTTCGTATCGGCCACGGGGAATCCTATCTGCTGATCACCGTGCTTGCGGCATTTCTCGGGGGTATCAATCCGTTCGGCGGCTTTGGTCGCGTATTGCCAGTGTTCGTCGCGCTCGTCGTGCTGCAGCTTCTTTCTTCCGGCCTCAACCTGATGGGCGCCAACCAGCATCTGGCAACGGCGCTCTGGGGCGTGCTGATGATCGTGGTGATGGCGGCCCGCACCATCGTTTCCTCCTATTTCGCATCCCGTAGAAAGAAGATCTGACATGCAAGGTTTCGGTATTCATGCAATGGTCTGGTCCACCGTCTGGGACCATGCCGGTGCCGAGCGCGCCATTGCCGGTGCTGCCCAGCATGGCCAGGATTATATCGAGATCCCGCTGATCGATCTTGCGTCTGTCGATACAGGCCATACGCGTGCGCTGCTCGAAAAGCATAGTCTCCGTTCCGTCTGCTCGCTCGTGCTGCCGGAAAGAGCCTGGGCCTCGGTTCGCCCTGATGCGGCGATCGAGCATCTGACGGCGGCCCTTGATAAGGCCAAGGAGATCGGCGCCGAGGCACTCACCGGCGTGACCTTCGGTGGCACCAATGAGCGGACCGGTTTTCCGCCGACTGAAGGCGAATACGACAACCTGACCCGTGCGCTCGGTACCGCCGCCAAACATGCCAAGGCGCTCGGGCTGGAATTCGGCATCGAGGCAGTCAACCGCTATGAGAGCCACTTGATCAATTCCGCCGAGCAGGCCGTCGCGTTGGTCGAGCGGATCGGCCTCGACAATGTCTTTGTCCACCTCGACACATTCCATATGAACATGGAGGAAAAGGGCATTGCCAACGGCATCATTGCCGCGCGTGATCATCTGAAATGCATGCATATGTCGGAAAGCGACCGCGGCACGCCGGGTTATGGCAACATCGCCTGGGATGAACTGTTTGGTGCGCTCGCAGCGATCGGCTTCAAGGGCCTGCTGACGCTTGAAAGCTTCGTGGCCATGCAGGCTGTGATGCCGGGCGATATCTCGACCTGGCGCCCCGTCGCCCGTGATGTTGACGAAGTGCTCGACAATGGCCTGTCATTCCTGCGCAACAAGGCGGAACAATACCGGATTTTCCAAGCGACCGCCCACCCTTGAGACGGCCGGCCCTATTCTTCAATGACCGTGGTGAGGACCACCTTGAGCAAGATAGAAGACAATGCGCGCGAGATCGCCGCACAAGCCCACCATCGCTTCGGCCAGGAGAAAGGCCGACGGGTGATGATCGCGATCGCCGGAGCTCCCGGATCGGGTAAATCGACGATCGCCGAGCGGGTCGTGGATGAGCTGAACGGCAAGGGCGATATTTCGGCAGCGCTCTTCCCGATGGATGGCTACCATTATGATGACTTGGTGCTGGAAGACATGGGACGTCGACCGTTCAAGGGCGCTATCGATACATTCGATGCGCATGGGCTTCGACATATGCTGGAGCGCCTCAGGGCCAATCAGGATGACGTGATCGCCGTGCCGGTCTTCGATCGCTCGATTGAAATCGCCCGTGCCGGCGGTCGTCTGATCGCGCAATCCATCGATATCATCGTCTGCGAAGGCAATTACCTGCTCGCCAGCCAGTCACCTTGGGATCGTCTGAAGCCGATCTTCGACTTCACCGTCTTCGTCGATGTCGATGAAAGCGATCTGCGAACCAGGTTGCAGGATCGCTGGCGCGGCTTTGGTCTGGATGAGGCCGAGATCAACAGGAAGGTCGAGGAAAACGATCTTCCCAACGGCCTGTCGATCATCGCCAACAGCAGTGAGCCCGACCTTCGCGTGAAAAATCCGGGGAGCAGTCAGACAAAGGACTGACGCTCCAAATGCCTTCGACACTGGTCAGAGGGAGGAGATGCCGAATGAGGCAAGCCCTTGGCCGCTTTATCGAAACCCCGACAGCGACAGCTGAAAATTGAGAGAGGCTCCCATGAAACACGGCATCTATTACTCCTACTGGGAACATGAATGGAGCGCCAAATTCGGCCCCTATGTCGAAAAGGTCGCCAAGCTCGGCTTCGACATTATCGAAGTCGCGGCCCATCACATCAACGAATATAGCGATGCCGATCTCGCCGCCATCAAGCAGAGCGCCAAGGATAATGGTATCATCCTGACCGCGGGTATCGGCCCATCAAAGACGAAGAACCTTTCGTCGCCCGATGCCGACGTGCGCAAGGCCGGCAAGGCATTCTTCGAACAGACGCTGACCAATGTCGCCAAGCTCGACATCAAGACGATCGGCGGCGCGCTTCATTCCTACTGGCCGGTCGATTATTCGAAACCGGTCGACAAGGAAGGCGATCGCGCCCGCGGCGTCGAAGGCATCCACGGCATCGCCGACTTCGCCAATAACCTTGGCATCAACCTGTGCATCGAAGTGCTCAACCGCTTTGAGAACCACGTTCTCAACACTGCAGCCGAAGGTGTGGCCTTCGTCAAGGAAGTCGGCAAGCCGAACGTCAAGGTCATGCTCGACACGTTCCATATGAACATCGAGGAAGACAGCTTTGGCGAAGCCATCCGCACCGCCGGCCCGCTGCTTGGCCATTTCCACACGGGCGAAAGCAATCGTCGCGTGCCGGGTGTCGGCAGAATGCCGTGGCATGAGATCGGTCTTGCGCTGCGCGAGATCAACTACACGGGCGCCGTGGTGATGGAACCCTTCGTCAAGACCGGCGGAACGATCGGATCAGACATCAAGGTCTGGCGCGACCTGACCAATGGTGCAGACGAGGCGAAGATGGACGAAGACGCACGCAATGCGCTCGCTTTCTCACGCTTTGTGCTCGGTGGCTGATCAGGCAGTCGCTACCCTGTCGTAGTCTTGCACTACGTTTGACTGGAACGCATGCGAGAGACCTGTCTCTCGCATCGTCTATCAGTTGAATCATGAGGTGACGGATCACCAACGATCGCCGCCCGATAATCTTTACTTCTCCAGCGCGCTTGCGGCGCAAGCACCCGAACTGGCTTCGTTTTGAAAGAGAATGGTTCTTGTTCCATTTGGAAACGAGGGCCCTGCGGCCCTCGAGTTTGGCCGCATGCCTAGAGAAGATCCTCAGGCTGGATGAAATCCATGTCGGTGTAATCGATATTGTCCCCGGCCATCGCCCAGATAAAAGTATAGCTGCCGATGCCGGCACCGGAATGAATGGACCACGGCGGAGAAATCGCGCCTTCCTCGTTGCCGATAAAGAGGTGGCGGGTTTCCTGCGGTTCGCCCATCAGGTGCAGGACCCGGGATTTCGGCTCCATGCCGAAATAGAGGTAAGCTTCCATACGGCGATCATGGATATGTGAGGGGATCGTGTTCCAGACGGAGCCGTCTTCGAGTTCCGTATATCCAAGAACGAGCTGGCAGCTTTCCATCACCAGCGGGTGAATGAACTGGTTGATGGTCCGCTTGTTGGAAGTCTCGGACGCGCCAAGCTTCACTTCCTTGCTGTCCGCCTTGGTGATCAATCGGTTGGGGCAGGAACGGTGTGCCGGGCAAGAAGTGATATAGAAACGCCCTGCACCGCTGAAGGTAACAGCACCTGCGCCCGCGCCGATATAAAGCACGTCACCGTGTTGCAGCTCCCAGCTCTCGCTGGCAATGCTTACCGTGCCGGTGTCACCGATATTGACGATGCCCATTTCCCGCCGATCAAGTAAGGAAGGGGTTTTGGTTTCCTCCACTTTATCGAGCACCAACGTTCCGCCGGCAGGAACAGCGCCACCGACAATGAAACGGTCGTAATGCGTATATATCAGCCGGATTTCGCCTTCGCGAAACATATCCGAGGCAAGGAAATGCGCACGAAGTTCCGCGGTGCCCATGGCTTTCGCTTGAGCGGGGTGCACCGCGTGCCTCGTCTCGACGTTTAGCATAGACATCTCCTCCTATTGGCCGCAGCCATCTCATCCTACGTGTTGCGTATATCTGTACGACAACCTCATTCAGGTCAAGGCATCTTCGTGGCCGAGCAGATGAGGTGACAGCACCTGTCTGCCAGAAACGATCAAATTGGCGATCAGGCAACGGATATGCAGAACGCATTTGACATGCTGTCAACAACATGCGTAAATCTGTCTGGCAAGTTAGAATATTTCTGGGAGGAACTATGATCATCACCGACGTCGAAGTCCGCGTCTTCCGCACGACCACTCGTCGGCATTCCGACAGCGCCGGTCACGCGCATCCCGGTCCGCCGCATCAGGTGGAACAGGCGATGCTGACCATTCGTACCGAGGACGGCCACGAAGGCCACTCCTTCACCGCGCCGGAAATCGTTCGCCCGCATGTCATCGAGAAATTCGTCAAGAAGGTCTTGATTGGTCAGGATTACCGGGATCGGGAAAGGTTGTGGCAGGATCTTGCCCATTGGCAGCGCGGCTCCGCCGCACAGCTGACCGATCGCACCCTTGCCGTCGTCGATTGCGCGCTCTGGGATCTCGCCGGCCGCGCGACCAACACACCTGTTTACAAGTTGATCGGCGCCTATCGCGACAAGGTGCTCGCCTATGGCTCCATCATGTGCGGCGACGAGATCGAGGGCGGCCTTGCAACGCCCGAAGATTACGGACGTTTTGCCGAAACGCTGGTAAAGCGCGGTTACAAGGGCATCAAGCTGCATACCTGGATGCCGCCGGTCAGCTGGGCCCCGGATGTGAAGATGGACATCAAGGCCTGCGCCGCTGTACGCGAAGCTGTTGGCCCCGATATCCGGCTGATGATCGATGCGTTCCACTGGTATTCGCGCACCGATGCGCTGGAACTCGGACGCGGTCTTGAAAAGCTCGGCTTCGACTGGATCGAGGAGCCGATGGACGAGCAGTCAATGTCTTCCTACAAGTGGCTTGCCGACAATCTGGATATCCCGGTCGTCGGCCCGGAAAGCGCCGCCGGCAAGCACTGGCATCGTGCCGAGTGGGTAAAATCCGGCGCTTGCGACATCCTGCGCACCGGCGTCAACGATGTCGGCGGCATCACGCCGGCCTTGAAGACGATGCATATGGCCGAATCCTTCGGAATCGAATGCGAGGTGCACGGCAACACGGCGATGAACCTGCATGTCGTTGCGGCGGTGAAAAATTGCCGCTGGTATGAGCGCGGCCTGCTTCATCCCTTCCTCGAATATGATGATGGCCACGACTATCTCAAGTCGCTTTCGGATCCGATGGACAGGGACGGCTACGTGCATGTCCCCGATCGTCCGGGCCTCGGTGAAGACATCGATTTCGCCTTCATCGAAAACAACCGGGTGAGGTGAAATCATGAAAACACTTCTGGCCTTCGGCGACAGCCTGACCTGGGGAGCAGATCCGAAAACGGGCCTGCGCCATCCGCGTCAGCATCGCTGGCCGGAAGTGTTGAAGGCTGAACTCGGCTTTCGGGTGGATGTCCTGTCCGACGGGCTTGGCGGTCGCACCACCTGTTATGACGATCACACGGGGCCGGCCTGCCGAAACGGCGCCCGGGCCTTGTCGGTGGCGCTCGCAGTCCACATGCCGCTCGATCTCGTGGTGATCATGCTCGGCACCAACGACCTCAAGCCGGTCCATGGTGGCCGCGCCGAGGCGGCTTTTTCCGGCATGCGCCGGCTTGCCGAGATCGTCGAGACCTTTCCCTATAAGCCGCGCTCGGCACGTCCGCGGCTGATGCTGGTTGCTCCACCACCCTGCGTGACGGACGACAACGGCCAGGTGGCAGGCGGCCGTAGCATTGCGGAATCACAAAGACTTGCGCCGCTCTACCGCAAACTTGCCGCAGAACTCGGACACGACTTCTTCGATGCAGGCAGTGCCGCAAGCGCTTCGCCGATCGACGGCGTGCACATGGATATCGCAAACACGGAGGCTTTGGGCAGGGCGCTGTCGGGCCCGGTGGCAGACATTCTCGGGTGATCGGCCTGGCTTGGGAGAGCGATAGGCCGAAAGGATAGAAATCATGGAGGGGCCGTATTCCACGCGAAGCGGCATCAAACGGAGGAAACATGCGACACTTTTTTGCAACTGCAGCCGTCGGAGCGCTCCTGCTCGGCGCCATGCCTCTCAACGCTCTGGCGGAAACGCCGAAAGACCAGCTTGTCGTGGCGACCACGATGAACAACATCCTGACGCTCGATCCGGCCGCCATTACCGGCCGCGAGACTGTTCAGGTACTCAACAATATCTACGATACGCTGGTCGTCCTGAGCGACAAGGATCGCTCGATCCAGCCGCGCATCGCGGAAAGCTGGGAGATTTCCGAGGACCGGATGTCGATCCGCTTCCACCTGCGCAAGGCGACCTTCGCCTCCGGCAATCCGGTCACCGCCAATGACGTGGTCTGGAGCCTTAAACGCCTGCTCACCCGCAACCTTGCACAGGCATCGCTGCTCAAGACCCGCGGCTTTAAAGCGGATGCCGCCGACAAGCTTTTCGTCGCCGAAGACGAACAGACCTTCGTTCTCAACCTGCCCCAGCCGGATGACCCTAACCTCGTGCTGATGGTGCTGGCGCAGAACGGTCCCGGCTCGATCATCGACAGCAAGACGGCGCTTGAAAACGAGAAGGACGGCGATCTCGGCGCCGGATGGCTGACCTTGAATTCGGCCGGCTCCGGTCCGTTCACGCTCGGCCAGTGGAAGTCGAACGAATATATCATCCTCACCCGAAACAGCGATTACTGGGGCGAGGCTCCGGCGATGAAGCGCGTGCTGATGCGCCATCTGCCGGAATCGCAGTCGCAGCGCCTGATGCTCGAAAAAGGTGATATCGACGTCGCCTATTCGCTGCAGGCGCCAGACCTGAAGTCGCTCGAAACCAATGCCGAGATCAAGATAGAATCGACCCCCGGTTCCGGCTTCTATTATCTCGGCGTATCGATGAAGGACGAACGTTTCGCCAAGCCGAAGGTGCGCGAGGCGCTGCGTTACCTCATCGATTATGAAGGTCTCGACAAGGCCGTCATGCCCTATTACGGCAAGGTTCGCCAGCGCCAGATCAGCACCGGCGTCATGGGCTCGCTGCCGGATCCGGGCTACAAGCTCGACGTTGCAAAGGCAAAGGCACTGCTGGCGGAAGCCGGTTATCCGAACGGGTTCAAGACAACGCTCCGCGTCCTGTCGGAAGATCCTTTCATGAAGGCGGCAACCGCCATCCAGAATACGCTCGCCCAGGCCGGCATCCAGGCCGAACTGATCACCGGTTCCGGCGACCAGATCTATGGCGCAATGCGCGAGCGCAAGTTCGAGCTGCTTGTCGGCCGCGGCGGCGGCGGCCAGCAGCCTCACCCGGACAACAACCTGCGCGCGCTTGCCTATAATCCGGACAACTCGGATGAAGCCAAGCTCACCAATTATCAGAGCTGGCGTACGAGCTTCTATGACGAAAAGCTCAACAAGATGATCGGCGACGCGCTTGTCGAGCGCGATCCGGCAAAGCAGACCAAGGCCTATGAAGACATCCAAGCCTACATGGAAGAGATCGTCATGTCGCTCCAGCCGTTCTCGGAAGTGTTCGATACCGCCGCATTCCGCAGCGATGTCGGCGGCATGATCGTAAATCCTTGGCTCTCCCGTTTCGAGGGCATCACGAAACAGCGCTAACCCCTCCAGGCAGCTGTTTCGATGAAGAGGCGCATGGCAACATGCGCCTCTTTTCGCACGGGGCATCCTCTAGGTGGTTGGCCCAGACAGGAAGGTCGAAATTGCACCGCATGCCCACATCGTGCCGAACGGGCCTCAGTTCTGCAGCGCCCAGTCCGCCACCTGCCAGCGCATTTGTCCGCGATCGGCGACGACACGGCCGAGACCTGGGAAAGGCATGTGCGTGGCGGCAATAAGCGCACCTTCTGAAGCAGCCATGGGGAAAAAGCGGTCGCGCATCGCCTTGGCGGCTTCGCGGTCCTGCTCGAACAGGAAGAACACATCGGTTGCGGCAGGATGCACGACCGGGAAGATCATGTCCGAAACCATGATCAGGCTCTGCCCGCCTTCTTCGACCCGCACCCCGATATGGCCGGGTGTATGCCCCGTCAGGTCAACGATCGAAACGCCCGGTGAGATCTCGCGCTCGCCGTCGATCGCCTGAAGCTTCGGATAAAGCCGCACGACCTCCTCCGCCATCTTGAAGCTGGGCTGCAGAAAATCGGGCGCACCGTTGCGCTTGGCGGGGTCTGTCCAATGGGCGACATCGCGGCGATCGATATAGAGTTCCGCCTTCGGAAAATTGTTCTTACCGCCGGCGATCAGCCCACCCATGTGGTCCTGATGCAGATGCGTCACGATCACGGCGTCGATCTCGTCAAGTTTCAAGCCCAGCGCGGATAGAGCCTGCGGCAACTGGCCCGTCTGGCCGATCGAGCCCGCGGCACCGGCATCGATCAGTATGCGGCGCTGGCCATCCTCGATGAGATACTGGTTGAACAGAAACCGCACGCCGCTCGGCCGGGCGGTGAACTGCGCGGTAGCCGCCTTTTCGACCTCGGCCGCCTCGCGTCCCGGAAAATAGGTGAAGGGCATATCGGCATAACCGTCCGTCAGGGCCGTGACCGTGAAGCGGCCGATGCGGATCTGCGCGAGCGGCGTAACGCTGACCGGCGAGCCCGTGGCCGCCTGCGCCGCCGCAATGACCGTTGTTGGCGCGCCTCCGATCAGGCTTGCCCCGGCGAGGCCGAGAGGAAGAGTGGAGACAAAGGATCTGCGTGAAAATTCAGCCATGATGCGGCCCCCCGGAAAATTGAAAAATACGGGCGACAGCCGCCGCCCCAAGAACGCGTGCAGGCTATGACACACGCAACCGATAAGATACTCTGCCGATCGGAAAGCTGCCCTCTCAAATTCCGGAAGGTTTAGATGGACCGTTTCGAAGCAATGTCGGTTCTGCTCGCCGTGGTCGAGGCTGGCAGCCTCTCGGCCGGCGCGCGGCGATTGCGTTCACCGCTCGCCACGGTCAGCCGCAAGGTCGCCGATCTTGAAAAGCATCTCGGCGTGCGGCTGGTTCTGCGCACCCGCAGCGGCCTCGCCCTGACGGAAGAAGGCCGCGCCTTCGTCGCCGCGTCCCGGAGCATTCTCGAGGCGCTGGATGCCGCAGAGAAACAGGCCGGCAGCGATCATGGCGCTCTGCGCGGCGGGCTGCACGTGACGGCTCCGATTGCCTTTGGCGAGCGCCACCTTCTGCCGATCGCACTGGAATTCCTCAAGGAACAACCCGAAATCGACCTGCGCCTGACCCTGGCCGACCGGCAGCTTAGCCTCGCCGAAGAGCATGTTGATGTGGCCCTTCGGATTGGGCATCTGGCGGACAGCGCACTGATCGCGACGCGTGTGGGCGCCGTGCGTCGGGTGATCTGCGCCAGCCCCGACTATCTTGCCCGCCGGGGTGTGCCGCGCCGGCCGGAAGACCTCGCCCGGCATGACGGCATAAGCTTTCAGGGGTTCGCGACCTCTCCGGAATGGCGTTATCGCCGCGATGGCGCCGCCTTCACCATAGAGCCGCGCTCGAAGCTCTCCGTCAACACGACGGAGGCTGCCATTCAGGCGGCGCTGGCCGGTATCGGCATCATTCGCGTGCTTTCCTACCAAATCTCCGATGAGTTGCGCTCCGGCGCACTGCAAGAGTTACTGACGGAGTTTGCGCCAGAACCCCTGCCGGTCAACGTGATCCATCACCCAGCAGACCCCATGCCGCAAAAGGTGCGATGCTTCCTCGACTGGATCTCTCCCCGCCTGCGCGCGCAGATGGCTCTGTAATTCTCATTCCCCTCTCCTCCAGCCAAAAAAAGAGCCCGGCACTCAAGGCCGGGCCAGGGAGGAGTTTTTTTAACCGCACTGCCTGTCAGACATGCCCTTCATATTCCAGAGACGCGCCGATCAGCTCGCGGGAATAGGGATGAACCGCCTCGCAGCCTGGGATCGCCTCGCGCGGCAATATCTCGGTAATCTCACCGCGCAGCATCACGGCGAACCGGTCGCACATGTGATCGACCACCGCCAGATCATGCGTCACCATGATGTAGGTGAATCCGTGTTCTTCGCGCAGGCGCTGCAAAAGGTTGAGGATTTCCGCCTGCACGGAAACATCGAGAGCCGATGTCGGCTCGTCCAGAAGCAGCAGCGAAGGCTCGAGGATCAGCGCCCGCGCAATTGCGACACGCTGGCGCTGCCCGCCGGAAAGCTGATGCGGAAAACGATCGAGAAAGGACCCGGGCAGTCCGACATCGGACAGCACCTTCTGCATCCGCTCCTCGTGATTTGTGAGCTTGTGGATTCTCAGCGGCTCCGAAAGCACGGTTCTTACCGACTGGCGCGGATGCAGCGAACCGTAGGGATCCTGGAAAACCATCTGCAGCGTGCGGCAGCGTTCGATGAGCGGCATGTCGCGCACGGACTTTCCGTTGATCAGGATCTCTCCCTTCCAGAAGTCGGTCAGCATCGAGATGCAGCGCAGCACGGTGGATTTGCCCGATCCGCTTTCGCCCACCAGGCCGAAACATTCTCCCGGCTCCACCAGGAAGGATATGTCGGGAAGGACCTTGAGCGCTGTTGGCCCGTGGCCGAAAGTAATGGAGAGATTGCGTGTCTCGACTGATACCGTCATCGGGAAACCTCCTCCAGCCATTCGGGGCGGCGGTCCAGCACCGCCAGCGGCGCACGCGCGCCGCCGATGCGCGGCTGGGCCGCAATAAGACCCCGCGTATAGGGGTGTTGCGCCTTGTCGAGGTCGCGGGCGGCAAGCGTTTCCACCACGCGACCCGCATACATGATCAGCACCCGGTCGCAGAAATTGCGCACCAGGTTGAGATCGTGGCTGATCATGATCAGACCGATCCCGCGATCCCGCACCAGGCCGTCGAGAATGTTCAGCACCTGCAGCCGCACCGTAACGTCCAGCGCCGAGGTCGGCTCGTCGGCGATGACCACATCCGGATCGGCAAGCAGCATCATCGCGATCATTACGCGCTGGCCCATGCCGCCGGAAATCTCGTGCGGATATTGCTCGCAGACACGCTCAGGATCGCGGATCTTGACCGCTTCCAGCATGGCGATCGCCTTTTGAAGGGCATCCTTCCGGCTGCATTTGAAGTGGCGCAGATAGGTCTCGGCCACCTGGTCGCCGACCTTGCGGATCGGATTGAGCGAAAACTTCGGATCCTGCAGGATCATCGACATGCGCCGCCCGCGCACGCCGAGCATCTGTTCTTCCGTCAGCGATAGCAGTTCGACATCTTCGAACCGCATCTTGTCGGCGGTAATCTTGGCCGACGGGAGCAGTCTCAGCAGCCCTCGGCCAACGGTGGACTTGCCCGAACCGCTTTCGCCAACAATGCCCAGCCGCTCGCGCCCGAGCGTGAAGGACACGCCGCGCACGGCATCGGTCGGAGCACCGCCGTAACGGATGTGAAGATTTTCAACGTCGAGGATTGGACGGGTCATGGCCTACCTCCGGTTCATCTGCTTGGGATCAAGCGCATCGCGCAGTCCGTCGCCAAGTAGGTTGAAGGCGAGGCTGACGCACAGGATGGCGACGCCCGGAAAGGTAACCAGCCACCAGCTGTCGAGCATGTAACGACGCCCCGTGGCAATCATCGCCCCCCATTCCGGCAGCGGCGGCTGTGCGCCGAGGCCGAGAAAGCCGAGACCGGCCGCCGTCAGGATGACGGTCGCCATGTTGAGCGTCAGGCGGATCAGCACCGAAGGCAGACACATGGGCACGATCGACTTGACGATGATGCGGGTCGGTGAAGCCCCCTGAAGGCGTGCAGCGGCAATGTAGTCCGCATTGCGAAAAGTCATCGCCTCGGCGCGCGCAAGCCGGGCGATCGGCGGCCAGGATGTCAGCGCGATGGCGATGATCGCGTTGTTGAGGCTCGGGCCGAGTGCAGCGACGAAGGCCAGCGACAGGATCAGGCTCGGGAAGGACAGGAAAATGTCGGTGATGCGCATCATCACCGTGTCGAAGCGACCACCCAGATAACCCGAGGCCGCACCGACGGCGAGCCCGATAGGCCCGACGACGATCGACACCAGGAAGATGATCGTCAGCGTGATGCGGGATCCCCAGACCAGACGGCTGAAGATGTCGCGGCCGAGTTCGTCGGTCCCGAACAGATGCCCGTTGCCGGGCGCCTGAAGCGTGTTGGCGAGATCCTGCGCATAGGGATCATGCGTTGCGATGAGCGGCGCGAAGATGGCGACCAGGATCAGCAGCGCGAGCACGGCAAGGCCGAAAAGCGAGGTCGGGCTCTTCATCAGGAAGAGAACGATGTTGCGCAGGGCATTGACCGAGGCCGGCACGCGCAGCTTGGAAGCGGTTGTGACTGACATCAGCGGGTCCTCGGATCGAACAGACGGTAAAGCATGTCGGAAAGCAGGTTGAGCGCGATGAAGATGACGCCGACGATCAGCACGCAGGTCATCACGGCATTCATGTCGCCGATGATCAGGTTGCTGGTCAGGTATTGCCCGAAGCCCGGCCAGGCGAATACCGTTTCGATCAGCACCGCGCCTTCCAGAAGCGAACCATAGGCAAGCGCCACGATGGTGACGAGCTGCACGCGGATATTGACGAACGCATGACGCCATATGGTCTGGTGTTTCGACAGTCCTTTCACGCGGGCGGTCGTGATGTATTCCTGCCCGAGTTGGTCGAGCATGAAACTGCGCGTCATGCGCGTGATATAGGCGGACGAAGAGTAACCGAGCAGCGACGCCGGCAGGATCAGGTGGTTCACCGCCGACCAGAAGACGTCCATCTCGCCCGCAAGCAGGCTGTCGATCAACAGGAAGCCGGTCGTTTCAGGAACAAGGCCGATATAGAACTGGTCCATGCGGCCACTGCCCCCGACAAGGTCGAGCTTCGCATAAAGTACGATGAGCGCGATCATGCCGGTCCAGAAGATCGGCATCGAATGGCCGAAGAGGCTGAGCACGCGCACAAGGTGGTCAGGCCAGCGGTCCTTGTTGACCGCAGCGATGACCCCCATCGGCACGCCAAGGCCAGCACCGATCAGAATGGCGAAGGTCGCCAGCTCCATCGTTGCTGGCATGACATGCAGGATGTCCTGGATGACCGGCTGGCCGGTGCGGATCGACGTGCCGAAATTGCCTGTCAGCACGTCGCCGAGATAGTAGAAGAACTGTTCCCACAGCGGCCGATCGAGACCGAGCGAGCGGAAAACTTGCTCATAGGTCTCGCGGGTCGCGTCCTCGCCGACCATGGCGCGCACGGGATCCGCAGGCATCATCCGGCCAATGATGAAGGTAAGTACGAGCAGCCCGAGCAAAGTCACCAGAATGGTACCGATTTGCCCTAAAGCGCCCTGCATTGAGGGGCGTCTTGTCGACATGTATCCTCCGTATGTCGGCCGCCGGTCATCGGCGGAGACAGGCTCCCATCCTGTCAGACAACTTAATGAAAGTTGTCACATGCTGTTCGTACTGTCAAGCACTGATCAGAGGAAGTCTTCGCGCCGAGGCGTAAAGCAGTCAATCAACTCGCCTTCTTCAAGGCACTCGCAGCCATGCGTGACATTGCCGGGAATGACGAGACTGTCACCCGCAGCCAGCTCATAAGCTTCGTTTCCACGGATAAACCGAAAGCGACCACGAGCGACATAGGTCGACTGCACGTGTGGATGGCTGTGCAACTTGCCCTCGGCCCCAGCCTCGAAGCGAAACGACACAACCATCAGCTCAGGCGCTTCGGAAAGGACCTGCCGCTGGACACCCTTATCGGGCGATATGATGGGAAAAACAGGTAGAGACATGAAACCTCACTGACAACAATCACAATGTCACCATATAAGGTTTAACTTCTGTATGACAACACGTCTATGCCGAAGTGACTACGTCGTCCATGGGCAAGGTTCTCGCACGCAGCAGAGCCTTGTAACGCTCCAGGCTTCCACGCAGGTGGGCGCGCATGTGCTCGCGCGCGGCATCGGCATCACCTTCAATGATGGCATCGACAATTCGCGCATGCTCTTCCTGCAGATGAAGATTATAATCCTTTGGACGGGATCCCGGCGCAGCCCCCTGAAGCTCTCCGCGAGGAATGATCCCTGAACGGATCAACTGAAGAAACTCGGGAAACCGCCGGTTTTGCGTTGCCTGGGCAATAGCCAGATGCAGGCCGAAATCCGCATCGCGGGTTGGTGTTCCGTTTGCAAGGCAGATCCTGACCTGATTATGCGCCTCGAGTATGGCTTCGATCTGAGCGGCCGAACGCCGCGCCGCCGCCAGTGCAGCGGCCTCAACTTCAAAAACCGTTCGCAATTCGAGCAGCTCGATGACCGACGAGATACGCTCGGTTTTCAGATCTTTGAACGGGCGTTCCTCTTCGCGCCTGGCCTCGAGCGCAAAAACCCCCGCCCCTTTACGCGCCTGAACGAGACCGTCTGCACGTAGAATGGCGATCGCTTCGCGCACGACTGTTCGGCTGACGGAATATTGCTTGGCAAGTGCGTTTTCACTGGGCAGCCGGTCACCAGCTTGAAATACACCGCTCGTCAGTTGCTTGCGGAGATCCGAACTGATCCTTGATGCGTGGGATGTATCCAGTCCAGCTGTCGCGGTAATGTCTTCCAATATCGCCTCGCTATTACCAACCTGTCAGGCACGTTCGATTAGCTATCGCAGGAGTTCGTTCTAGCTGCAAGCAAGATGTTTTCTCCGAACGACTTCGGAACAGACGACATTGGACTTCAACGACCGAGAAGGTTCCGAGATATCCCCGCATCGACAGAACTGTCGCTGGCGTCGTCAAAAGCTGAAAGACAAGCTGCTCCGACAGACATCGAGGCAGTCGAACCGATCCAGATGGCGATCGTCAGAAGGATCTGGCCATGCGTAGCGCCGAAATCCAGAACCTATTGGCATCGCGTGCATCGGTCTTACGTGCTGTAACGGACAGGCGTGAAGCAATTTTCCGTTGATCGAGAACCGCCCCAGGAACCGGGATCAAGGTTCAATCGGGATGTGGCTTACACTTGTTTCGGGCTAGCTTTCCACCGCATCAGCCGACACCCCGAAGGTATTTTCTCTATAAAGCTAATTATGACCGGTCATTGAGAACGTCCTAGCTCCGAGACAGGACTTCCTCGATATATTCTGGAAATTCGGCGCTGATCACATCGATAATCGATAGTGTTCCCGAAAGATGCTTGCGCAAGGCCTCGGCTGCTGAATTCGGATCCCCAGACGCAATGGCATCGATAATTGCCTGATGGTCTGCGAGAACTGTTTCCATCTTACCCGGCATTGGCAAATGAAGCCGTCGAAGCCTGTCAAGATGCACGCTCTGCCTGCGGACATTCGCCCAAAGCTGCGCAATACCGGCCTTCTCATAGAGCCGTCGATGGAACTCACGATCGATTGCATCGAACTTGTCATAAGTCACGGGGCTTGCCACAGCTCTCTGCCGTGACAAAATCTCGCGCAATTCATCGGCCGTTTCCATGGGAGCGCTGCCGGTCAGTCGCCGCACGGCCTCAAGCTCAATGGACAGCCGTAGAAATTGCGCCTGCCTCGCGTGATCGACATCAATCTTGGCGACAACCGTTGCATATTGCGGATAAACTTCGACAAGTCCCTCCTCCTGCAGACGCATCAGCGAATCGCGAACAGGCGTCTGACTCACGCCGAATTCCAGCTGGAGTGAGGCCCGAGAAAGTACCGTGCCCGGCACAAGCTCAACTTTCAGGATCCGTTCGCGCAAGATCTCATGCACCTGCAGTGCCACCGGCCTAGAACGGTCCAATTGACCACGCCTGATAACGTCACCCATTTATCGTTTCCATTAACCCCAATAACGCCAGCACATCTAGAACATAAATCTCGCTTTGATGCACTGATGTTTTAGTGCTTCAATGTATTTATTCGCTTTGGGAGTAACGCGAAGCCAGGGCAAGCGCCCATCATTTTCGGGAGGATAGTTCTGCGATTGTTCATCAGCGGCGTAACTGCAATTGCTAGGGTGATGGGACCGGCTTGTCCGAGCATGGCGCGGGAAAAGACGAGTATCGATCACCCGTCAACCTGGCATTCTGGATCTCGCAAGCCATGGGATGGAGACACAGAAACTCATCGAGAAACAAACCGCCGAGGAACGGCTCGAAGGCGTTACCGTCGAGGGGCGCACGGCGCTGCTGACCGTAATGGCGATCGCATTTCGAGGTCTTTTCGCGCAGTGGCAACCGGCTCGGCGGCACGACGGAATGCTCTTGCCATAGACTCATTGCCATTGGAGCACTAATGCATCAGTATATCTTTGGCAGAGAGAAATGAGTTGCGCACCTGGCGAACCTGATATCTTTTGAGGACATCATGACAGACTATATCCTTTCCGAGGCGACACGCGCCAAATTCAAGAAAATCTCCACGGCATCGATTGCGACCGCGCTCTACAAGCGCGGGCTGCGAAACCAGTTCATTCAGGGTGTCATTCCGGTTTCTCCAAAAGCCGAAAACATGGTTGGCCAGGCTTTCACGTTGCGATACATCCCTGCACGCGAGGACCGCAATCCAATCACCGTCTTTCGTGATCCCCAGCATCCCCAACGCGTCGCAATGGAAACCTGCCCTCCAGGCTGGGTCCTGGTAATGGACGCGCGCAAGGACGCACGAGCTGCAACTGCTGGATCTATTCTTATCACCCGCCTGGCGCTTCGCGGCGCTGCCGGGGTCGTTTCAGACGGTGGTTTTCGCGATGCCAACGGCATAGGCGAACTGGACATGCCGGCCTATTATGCCAAGCCCTCTGCACCAACCAACCTGACGCTGCATGAAGCCTTGGACATCAATGTGCCGATTTCGTGCGGCGACGCCCCTGTTTTTCCAGGGGACGTGCTGGTCGGAGATCGCGATGGCGTTATGGTCATTCCGGCGCATCTGGCAGATGAGCTCGCTGACGAATGCACCGGAATGGAAAGCTACGAGGATTTTGTTCTTGAACAGGTCAAAGCCGGTGATGCGATCATCGGCCTATACCCTCAAACAAAGGACGAATACCGAGAAAAATATGAGGCTTGGCGCAAGAAACACGGACGCTGAGCGACCACAGCGTACAGACTTAAAACCTGCGCGCTCAATCTTTAGCATCATGATTTCAATGAACTGGAGTGAAAATCGTGTTTAAACCACATGGCCAGCATCTGGTCGCCGGAGAATGGGTAGCAACAGCCGAAACCTTCTCCAACGATCCGGCACATGGCGAGATATCTAATTTTTCGGTCGGAACAGTAGATCTGGTCAACCGCGCTTGCGCGGCCGCAGAAGAGGCATTCTGGTCCTACGGCTATACCAGCAGGGCGCAACGCGCGGCCTTTCTCAACGCGATCGCGGACGAGATCGAGGCGCGCGCCGAAGCGATAACCGAAATCGGTAGTGCCGAAACCGGTTTGCCTGCCGCCCGCCTGCAGGGTGAGCGAGGTCGAACGACTGGACAATTGAGGCTTTTCGCCGACCATATCCTCAAGGGCGATTATCTCGATCGCCGACATGACGAGGCTCAGCCGGATCGCAAACCTGCACCTCGACCGGAAATACGGCTGATGCAACGTCCAGTTGGGCCGGTCGCCGTATTTGGCGCATCAAACTTTCCTTTGGCGTTTTCCACAGCCGGCGGCGATACGGCTGCAGCGCTTGCCGCGGGTTGCCCCGTTGTGGTCAAAGCCCATTCGGCGCATCCAGGCACCAGCGAGATCGTCGCAGAGGCCATTTTTGCCGCCATCAAAAGCTGCGGCATTCATCCGGGAACCTTCTCGCTTATCCAGGGCGGCAAGCGGGACGTCGGCCACGCTCTGGTCAAAAACCCGTTCATCAAGGCTGTCGGCTTCACCGGCTCACTCGCGGGCGGTAGAGCATTGTTCGATCTTTGCGCACAGCGCCCCGAACCGATCCCGTTCTTTGGTGAACTCGGATCGGTCAACCCGATGTTCGTACTTCCAGGCGCGCTGAAGGAGAAGGCAACAGAACTTGCGGCCGGTTGGGCGGGATCGCTTGTCATGGGAGCCGGGCAATTCTGCACCAATCCGGGCATCGCGATCGTTCCTCGCGGCAGCGAAGGCGATGCTTTCGTCGCGGCAACGGCCGAAGCTCTTGCCAAGACCGCCCCGCAAACCATGCTGACGTCAGGGATAGCGCAGGCATATCACGACGGAAAGGCGCGCTTTGATGGCCGCAATTCCGTTCGCTCAGTGCTTGCAACCGAAAGCACCGGACGTGAATGCCGCCCAAATCTCTACGAGGTGCAGGCCGAGGCATTCATCGAAGATCATGCTCTATCCGAGGAAGTCTTCGGCCCGCTTGGCCTTGTCGTGCGCGTCGCTTCGGCTGATGAAATGCCTGCATTGGCAAAGAATTTCGAGGGCCAGCTTACGGCCACAATGCAGATGGCGGATGAAGACACCGCTCTTGCTCGGAATTTGCTTCCTATCCTTGAGCGCAAGGCGGGACGGGTTCTGGTCAACGGTTTTCCAACGGGCGTCGAGGTCGTGGACTCCATGGTTCACGGCGGTCCTTATCCCGCTAGCACCAATTTCGGCGCAACCTCGGTCGGAACCATGTCTATCCGACGGTTTCTGCGGCCCGTGAGCTATCAGAACATTCCGGCCGGCGTCCTGCCGGACGATCTGGCTTGATAAAATCGAGGCCCCGATCGCATTGATACGCATCGGGGCCGCGGTTTTGCCGGCATTCTAAAGAATGCTGTGACCCAATCTATCCGAACAAAAATCAAAGCGCTTGTTTTTGCGCGCTCATGATCCGTGCGGAAATGTTGTTTGTCACCTAGGTCTTGCACGCGCTAAACGCGCCATTTTCGATTGTCAGAACCTTGCCCAAATTGAGCGTCGACTTCGGGTCCAAGGCTGCTTTCATCGTCAGCATGAGATCATGTTCCACTTGGCTGCGATATTGGGCGACCGCACCGTTTTTCACAAAACCCAACCCATGCTCGGCAGACATGGAGCCGTTCATCGACAGCGCCATGGTGTGAATGATGGATTGGATTTCATTGCTACGGCTAAGAAATTGCTCAGAGTCAGAACCCAGCGGTTGCAGCAGGCCAAAATGGATATTTCCATCTCCAAGATGGCCGAAGGCAATAACGCGTCCCATTGGAACAAGTGCGAGCACGGCACGCGAACAGGCATCCATGAATGCCGGAACGGCGGAAAGAGGCAAGGAGATATCTGTGGTGATCACAGCCCCTTCCATGAAGTCCGCCTCCGCTAATCCTTCGCGCAGTGCCCAGAAATCCCTGTTTTGCTGGATGGACTGGGCAATCGCCGCATCGACGACCAACTCTGATTCAAACGCTTGAGACAGAATGGTTTCGAACAGTTCGCGAACTCTCTCCTCTCCGTCATTCGATCTGAACTCAATCAGCAATTGCCAGTCCTGTAGCTCCCCGAGTGGAAAGCGGGTTGATGGAAAATGCTTGAACACAAGTTCGAGCCCGGCGCGTGGCATCAGTTCGAAAGTGGTGAGGCTTTCACCTCCGTGCTTCTTGCACAGGATTAGAAGATCAAGCGCAGACTGCAGAGACGAAACGGTGCAGACTGCTGCGACAGCCCTGCTGGGCATGGGGAAAAGTTTAAGAACGGCTCCTGTGACGATGCCGAGCGTTCCTTCGCTGCCGATGAAGAGATGCTTGAGATCATAGCCCGTGTTATCCTTGCGAAGCGCCCGCATTCCATCAAGAATGCGACCGTCCGCGAGTACGACTTCGAGACCGAGAACGAGGTCGCGCATGTTGCCGTAACGCAACACATTCGTTCCGCCCGCATTGCTGGCAATATTGCCGCCGATCTGGCAGCTGCCTTCCGATCCGAGCTTTAAGGGGAATAGTCGATCTGCCTGCTCGGCTGCCTGCTGTACGGAGGCAAGCGTGCAGCCGGCATCGACTGAAATCGTGTCGTTGAACATATCGATGCCACGGATACGATTGAGCCTGGACAGGTTGACGATGATCTCGTCACCCTGACCTGTCGGAATGGAACCGCAGGCCAGCGAGGTATTCCCGCCTTGCGGCACGATCTTCAGCCCGTTGTCGTTGCAGATCCTTGCTATCTCCGAGACTTCGAAGGTGGTTGACGGTTTCAGGACAAGGAGAGGATCGGCAAAAAAGCGTCCGACCCAGTCGGTCGCATGGCTTCGGCGCTCGGCTTCGTCGGCCTTCCAGCCTTGCGCGCCAACGACCTGCTTGAGGCTTTCGATGACCGAAGCTGTAGGGCTGGTTGAGGGCGTGGATATGGGATCGGCCATTATCTTCTGTGTTGTTTAGAGCATGTCTCCCGAAGCAGGAATCCGCTTCGGGAGACATGCTTCAACGATGATCAGGACCGCGGCGAAACAGCCGGGCTAAATCGGATCAGGCTCAGAATTTCAAAAAGCATCTGTGCACCATTATGGGCCGTATTCGTGGTTGCATCGTATTGCGGTGCGACTTCCACGACGTCGCCGCCGACAAAGTTCAGGCCCTTCAGTCCATGCAGGATATCGAGCGCCTGACGGTTGGTCAGGCCGCCGATTTCCGGTGTGCCAGTGCCGGGAGCGAAGGCCGGATCGAGGCTGTCGATATCGAACGAGAGATAGGTCGGTCCGTCGCCAACGACTTCGCGTGCCTTTGCAATGACCGCCTCGATGCCCATCCTGCCGATTTCCTCGGCATGGATGACCGTCATGCCGCTCTCATAGGAAAATTCCCAGAGATATTCGGCGGCGCCGCGAATGCCGATCTGGATCACGCGGGTCGGATCAAGCACGCCGTCGAGAACAGCATTGCGGAAAGGTCCGCCGTGATGGAACTTCGTCAGGTCATAGGCACCGCCGGTATCGCAATGGGCATCGATATGGATCATGCCGACCGGTTTGTCACGACCAACAGCCTTGAGGATCGGGTGTGTGATGGAATGGTCGCCGCCGACGGCCAGCGGGATGACATTGGCATCGATGACCTTGTTGAAATGCGCCTCGATATCCTCGTGGCTCATTTCCAGCCGGTAACGGCTGCGGAACGGCACGTCACCGATATCGGCCACGTTGATCTCGAAAAGTGGTGCGGTTTTCAGCACGTGGTTATAAGGTCCGACACGCTCGATCGATCGCAAGGCGCGCGGCCCGAAACGAGAGCCAGGTCGATTGGTGACGCCAAGATCCATCGGAACGCCGATCAGCGCTACATCGAGATCGGAGAGATCCGGCTTTGCCGGATCGATCTGCCGGTAAGTCGCGTCGAGCAAGGTCGGGATGCCGCTGAACGGCGCTGCCCGTGTTCCGGAAGCCGAGAAAATGCGGTCGGCGACCGCGCGAAATTCCGGGTCGTGGATGCTTCCGCCATGGCCTTCGCCATATCGTTCGCGCAGACGCTTGAGCGCTTCTTCATCGAGAGCCATGGTCAAATCCTTCGCTATGCTAACTGTTTATCGGGCCGAAGCCGCCTCGAGCGTCTCGTAATGATCGGTGATCTCAGCTCCAGTGGCAATCCAGACGTCGCCCTTGTCGATGACGTGCTTGAGGAAATCGCGCAGGATATGCCAACGCATCGGCCGGCCCGAGACCTGCGGATGAAGCACGAGCGTGGTAACGCCACCCCAGGCATGGGTCGCCTCGAATTCGTCTTTCCACAGCTGGAGCACGGGATCGCGGCCGAAGAGCGGACGCGAGCTGGTGCGGCTCGACATACCGAAATTCCAGTCGTCGAACGCGAAATTGACGGGGATTTCAAC
This sequence comes from Agrobacterium sp. Ap1, assembly GCF_017313375.1. Classification (NCBI taxonomy): domain Bacteria; kingdom Pseudomonadati; phylum Pseudomonadota; class Alphaproteobacteria; order Hyphomicrobiales; family Rhizobiaceae; genus Agrobacterium; species Agrobacterium sp. Ap1. The sequence continues at coordinate 26,406 of NZ_JAFLMY010000007.1, read as the reverse complement.
AGGCCCGACCGCACCATCTGTGCCGGCGTGGCGATAGGGGAGAATGTCGTCGCGGAAAGAGCTGGAATAGCGAATTCCGGCCTTCTTCAGATAAGCGAGCAGTTCGGGAAAGTTTTCGCCGGATGGCGCGCGGTAGCCGACCGGGCGGATGCCGAGAGCCGATTTTAGCGCGTCAAAACCGCGGTCGATCTCTTCAAAGGCCTCATCGAGCTTGGTCCGGTCCGGAAGCTTGTGAAGGTAACCGTGATGGCCGATTTCGTGGCCGCCAGCGACCATCGCCTCGCATTGCGCTGGGTGGGCGAGTGCCGTCCAGCCGGGCGTGAAGAACGTGCCCTTCAGGTCCAGTTCCGCCATCAGTTCGAGTATCTTGGCGATGCCCACGCGCGCGTCGTAACCGCCATGCGATGTCGTGACCATCCGGTCGACATTGGAGGGATTGTTGCCGATCCAGGCGGTCTCGGCATCAACGTCGAAGCCGATGAACAAGGCGCTCTTTGCACCATTCGGCCAGATCATCTTCGGTGTCGCTGGAGCGGGGTTCAGCGGGCGTGGGGAAAGATCGAATGTCATCTCTTGAGCTTTCAACGGAAGGTGGGGATGCTGTCGGCATTGCCTGCCATCAGCGCTTCGATTTCAGAGCAGTCTTCGATTTGTTCGAGCGAGCCCAAGGTTTTCCACAAGACTTCGACTTGATCGGATGGCAGGCTCATCGCCACAAGTTCGCGGAACTTGGCTTCGACGACAGCTGCCTGCATTGGCCGCTCGGCGGAACCGGTCGCGCGGGGAACCATGCGATCGACCACCATGCCATCCTTGAACCGAAGCGTCACGACCGGCTCGGCCATCGGATCCATGGCCTCATCGACCGCAACATCAATCCGGTCCATCATCGCATGGACATCAGGATGGTGACGATGCTCTTCGGTATAAGCCTGCAGACCGGCCGTGCCGAATGTGCAGCGCGCCGCCAGCGCATAGGGAAGGCTCATCTGTGTCGGGGCCATCGCAGCGCCCACCTTGGCGCCGCACATGTCTTTGAGCATGGCGCTCATGCGAAGGTCGATATGCTGAATATCGGAGGCGTTTTGCCCGGTTTCCGACAGGAGGTCTTCAAGTGCATCAACGGCCGAATGCGCACCGCGGCAGGATGCATAAGGCTTCAGCACAGCTCGATTGACCTTCCAGACTTCGCCCAAGCCTTCGGCAAGCAATTCGGGCTGGCAGGCGGACTTGTTATAGGATTTGAAAAAACCACCCCATACATCATCGAAAACGCGGGATGGGCCGGCAAAGCCGTTTGAGGCCAGCAAGGCCGCGAGCAGGCCGCCTTCGGCAGCGCGGCCGGCGTGAAGCTTCTTCGCCTGCGAGCCGTCATGAATGAAGGCCCAAAGGCCGGAGGAAAAACTCGTGGCCAGAGTGATGGCATCCCGTGTCGCGGCTGCATCGAGACCGAGCAGGTTGGCGCATGCGGCCGCCGCTCCAATAGTGCCGCAGGTGCCGGTCGAGTGCCACCCGAGACTATTATGGGCATCATAACCGCCCGTCGCCTCCAGGACGCGTCGCCCGACATCATAGCCTGCGACCACAGCGGTGATCATCCGCTGGCCGTCCATTGGTCGACCTATCTCGTGCAACGCCGAGAACAGGGCCGGCAGCACCACGGCGCCGGAATGGTCGCAGCCGCCGGAATCGTCCAGCTCGAAAGCATGCGCGGCACAGCCGTTGAGAATTGCAGCGTCACGGGTCGAGGCAGCAAGACCGGTTCCCCACAACGGGACGGGACCGGCGGGTCGAAGTGACTTTACCGAAATGGCGAACTCGTTGGAGCGCGCGCCAGCCAGGGCGGCGCCCAGCGTATCGGCAACATGGATCTTGGCTTTGGCAACGACATTCGCCGGCAGGGCGTCATAGTCGAGAGAGGAAACGAAGCGGGCCAGCCTGTCGACCGGCGAGTCGGCGAGAGAACGGTTCATGGGATGCTCTGGAGATGCTCGACGAAGCGGCCATCTTCAAGGCAGATGCCGCAGAAGCGTCCGGACGCGAGATTTCGCGTCCGGACATCCTGATATGGGCGTTACTTGACGGCTTCGCCGTTGATGTAGATGCCGTCGAGCATCGTGCCTTCGAGACCGTGCTTGGCATAGATGGCCTTGTATTCGCCGGATGCCATCAGAGCCTTGAGGGCCGCTGCATAGGCATCGCGCAGGGCCGGATCCTTCTTGGAGAAGGCAATACCCTGGTAGACAGCCGTGAAGGGCTCGCCGACGATGGCATAGGTGTTCTTCTCCAGGTTGGTCAGGTATGGAAGGGTTTCAGACCCCTGGACTGCGCCGTCAAGGCGGCCCTGCTTCAGCTGGGCGCGCGCATCCGCCGAACCTTCAGTGCCGACGACCTTGATGGCTGCCAGTCCCTTTGCTTCGCAGTTGGCGGCGCTCCACTTCGCCGTTTCATCCGGGAAGGAGGTACGACGGCTCATGCCGATCGTCTTGCCGCAGAAGTCGGCAGGTGTCTTGAACTCTTCCTTGCGTGAAGCCGAGGTGTAGAATTGTGCACCGGACTTCATGTAATCGACGAAGTCGAGCGTCTCGCGACGCTTCGGCAAGTCACTCATGCCGCTATGGATAAGGTCTACGCGACCGGTTTCCAGCGAGGAGACCATCTGCTCGAAGCCGATATCGGCCCATTCGACGGTGGTGCCGAGCTGCTTTGCCAGCGCCAGGCCGAGATCGATGTCAACACCCATCAGCGTGTTGGTGGCCGGATCCTTGTATTCCATCGGCGGGTAGTTCGGCTGGTTGGCAACGACAACCTTGCCGGCTGTCTTGACGCGGTCCGGCAGCCCCTCGGCATGTGCGGCCGTCGATGCCAGAACTGCCGCGAGGGCAATGAATGCAGTCTTCATGTAAGTTCCCCTTATTGAACCTGGATTGGATTGATGTTTGTTTTCTGATTTGCAGGCAGGAAAATTCCTGCCTGCCCGATTGTCTCAGCTATGCACAGCCCTGATGAATTCCGCAGTGCGCGGGCTTTTCGGTAAGGTCAGGACTTCCGATGCCGGGCCGATCTCAACCATCTTGCCCGCCTCCATGAAGGCCACGGTGTTGGCGACATTTCGGGCGAAGCCGAGTTCGTGCGTCACCACGATCATCGTCATGCCACTCGCGGCGAGATCCTTCATCACGTCCAGCACTTCCGAAACGAGTTCCGGGTCGAGTGCAGACGTCGGCTCGTCGAACAGGATCAGATCGGGGCGCATGCACATCGCACGGGCGATTGCCACGCGCTGCTGCTGCCCACCGGAAAGCTGCGACGGATAATGACCAATCTTGTCGCTCAACCCGACGCGAACGAGAATATCCTCGGCGCGCTTGCGAACTTCCGCCACAGGCTCCTTTAGAACCTGAACGGGGCCTTCCATCACGTTTTCCAGCGCAGTCATGTGCGGGAAAAGATTGAACCGCTGGAACACCATGCCGACACGCCGGCGCTGGCGCGCCATGTCCGCATCGTTGATCTCGTGAAGGTTATTGCCTTCACGGCGATAACCCACCAGTTCGTCATTCACCCAGATCGCACCCGAGTTCATTTTCTCGAGCTGGTTGATGCAGCGGAGGAACGTGCTTTTTCCCGATCCCGACGGGCCAATGATGCAGCAGACTTCGCCCTTGGCGATCTCCAGATTGACCTTGTCGAGGGCGGTGAACGGGCCGTAGAGCTTGGTAACGTCGACGGCCTTTACAATAATATCCTTGGTCATCTCACACCTCACATCGACGCCGTGATGGACTTGCTGCCACGGCCGAAATAGCGCTCGATATAGTACTGGCCGATCGACAGAAGAGTGACGACGACGAGGTACCAGAAGCACGCGACCAGAAGCAGTTCGAGCACGCGGGTATTGGCGAAGTAGATGATCTGGGCGTTGTGGAGGATCTCCGAATACTGGATGACGCTGGCAAGCGAAGTCAGCTTGACCATGCCGATCACCTCGTTTCCGATCGGCGGCACCATGACGCGCATGGCCTGCGGCAGCACGATACGACGAAGCATCTTGAACTGCGTCATACCGATCGCGCGGGCGGCCTCATATTGGCCGCTGTCAACCGACAGAAGACCACTTCGCACGACTTCCGACGTGTAGGCACCCTGCGATATGCCCAGACCGAGCATGGCGGCGACAAACGGCGTCATGATGTCGACGGTGCGGAACTCGAATAAACCGGGGATGCCCATCGTCGGAAAGATCAGCGCCAGGTTGAACCAGATCATCAGCTGCAGCAGCGCAGGCGCTCCACGGAAGATCCAGACGTAACCGATCGCGATCGAGGAAAGCACCGGATTGCCGGATACACGCATGATCGCAATGACGACGCCGAGGACGATGCCCAGCGCCATTGCTGCAACGGTCATGATCAGCGTACTCTTCAATCCGTCCAAAATGGCCGGGGCGAAGAGGAAGTCGCGAACATAGCTCCATTCGATCTGGCCGACGCTGAAGGCGCGCACGATCGCCGCGAGGATCAGCAGCACGATGGCTGCTGCGATCATCCGCCCGATATGGCGTTTCGGCACCAGTTTCAGATGGGCGATTTCGTATTTCTGGTCAGTCGTCGAAGATGTTACGTCTACTGTGCTCATCGCGCGCCTCGCGTCTGCTGCGGTACGGCTGCTGCGCCCGCCTGAAGCAGTTCGGCGGCAGCGAAAGCGGCCTTGGCCTCCAATGCGGCATTGAAGCGCGCAATCTGATCGCGCACGCTTGCCGGCGAGGTGGAACCATAACCGGTACGGCTTGCAAGCGCACCTTCGATCGTGATGGCGTTTAGAACGCCAGAGTTCAGGCGATCATCGATATTCGGCAGATCGGCTTCCGTCAGGCCGGCCAGATCGTGGCCGTGTTCCTCACAGTAACGGACGACAGCACCGGTGATTTCGTGAGCCTGGGCAAACGGTACGCCCTGCGAGACCAGCCAGTCGGCAACTTCGGTTGCCAGCGTGAAACCCTTAGGCGCTTCCTCACGCAGCTTGGCCACGTCGAATTCCAGCGTTTCAACCATGCCCGCAAAAGCCGGCAGGATGAGTTCGAGAACGTCGAGGCTCTCGAACAGGACGCGCTTGTCTTCGGCGAGGTCGCGGTTATAGGCAAGCGGCATGGCCTTCATCGTCGCCAGGAAGCCCGCGACGTTGCCGATCAGCGTGCCGCTCATGCCACGCGTCAACTCGGCGATATCCGGGTTCTTCTTCTGCGGCATGATCGACGAGCCGGTTGAATAACTGTCATGCAACTTGACCCAGCTGAATTGTTTGGAGGCCCAGATGCAGATTTCTTCCGCCAGACGCGACAGGCTGACGCCGACCAGCGAGCAGATGAACAGGAATTCTGCAACATGGTCACGCGCTGCGACGGCGTCGATCGAGTTTTCGCAGGCAGCGGAATAACCGAGCTCGATGGCAGCCAGATCCGGCCGGTTGACGATGCCTGAACCTGCAAGAGCGGCTGCACCGAGCGGAGAACGATCGAAGCGGCGATCGAAATCCTCGAAACGCTCGATATCGCGCAGCAGGCTCTGCGCATGCGCCATAAGATGATGGCCGAGCACGATAGGCTGTGCCGGCTGCAGGTGAGTAAAGCCGGGCATTACGGTTTCGGTATGCTTTGCAGCCTGTGCGGCGAGCGACTTCTCGACATCGATGATGCCTCGCGAGATTTCGCGGGCCATGCGACGCAGATAGAGGCGGGTGTTGTTGGCGGTCTGGTCGTTGCGCGAACGTCCGGCACGCAACTTGCCGCCGAGGGCGCCGAGACGCTGCATCAGCAGGCGCTCGATGAAGGTGTGAATGTCCTCGTCCGACGGGATCGGCTCTTCGCGTTTTTCGGCAATGTCGAGCTCGATCTGATCGAGTGCGGCACGAATCGTGGTGAATTCAGTCTCGTCCAATACGCCAGCGCGCTTGAGTTCGGAAGCATGCGCGCGGGAACCGGCCAGATCTTCGCGATAGAGACGGAAATACGAGGGATGTGCGCGAGAGAGATTGGCAAGTGCTTCGGACGGGCCGGACTTGAAACGCCCACCCCAAAGCTGTGTCGGTTCAGACATCAGTGTTCCCTTATTTGTCAAAAATTTAGGCAACGGTCTCACTGGGCCTATAAAGAGGCAAGCGAAGATAATTGGTTGCCCTATGAAGAAAGCGACTAGCCAGTGGATGGTATAGTGCCTATTCTGAAAACAGCTATGGTAAGGTGATGCGGGTTCACATGAGATGCGCCCCATATCCCTTCTCTTTCCGCATTCCGTTTTGTCCGACATGTGCGTGCAACGGAGCGCCAAATGCTGCATGAGGTCGAAGTGGCAGGTCGTAAACAATTCCCTTCCATGACGGGACTGCAAGTGCTGCTGGCCGTGGCTGAAAGAGGGTCTACCAGCGCCGCAGCCGAGCCCATGTCGCTGTCACAGAGTGCAGTCAGCAAGCAGTTGATAAATCTTGAAGAAGCCATTGGCGGCCCCGCCTTCATTCGCACGCCGAACGGCATGATCTCGACGGAGCTGGGAAGCATTTATATCGAGCATGCACGCACTGCCATCAAGGCGATGGAAGACGCAGCCCTGAAAGTTTCACGTCTGAAACCCGGGCCTCGCGTGCTTCGCCTTCAGGTGCCGCCGATCTTCGGGGATCGCTGGCTCCTGCCGCGCTTCGCTCAGTTTACCGAGGCTCATCCGGAAATCGAGGTTCAGTTCACGACCTTCGTCTCCAAGACCCAGACCGAAGTTCCCGATGGTATGGTTCGTTTCGTTGTAAAGCCGTCTGATGAGGAGGAGGGAGACTATCTGTTTGGTCACGATATCCGTCTTGTCAGTGCGCCCTCTTATTGGGAAAAAATAGGCGAGCCGGCATCGGTCGAAGCTGCTTCGAAAGGTGTAATGCTTGAACATCCCCAGACACCATTTCACTGGCCATTTCTGGCGGCCTTTCACGGTAGTCCAACTCTCGAAGCACGCCATACGATGCGGTTTGGTTATTATACAATGGTGATACGTGCCGCTCTCGCTGGCCAGGGCATGGCGCTGATTCCGCAGGGGCTGATCGCTGAGGAACTTGTCTCCGGCCGTCTCGTGAACCCCGCAGGTATCGGCTACCGCAGCGATTACGGCTATTGGTTCGCGCGTCCGCGCAGTCTTCCCACAAGCCAGTCCATGCGGCTTTTCACGCAATGGATTAACAGGGAAGGCGCTCTCGCAAGAGATTAGGTACCCGGCACCAGCCGGAGGCGGACTACGTCCAGAATATCGATGAGATTCTGATCTACCGGGCTATTCAGAAGATGAATAGAACGCCTCGATATTTCATACCAGCGTCCATTGCTTTGTGCTGCCCCCCTGCGGCATTCTTTCCAAGTCATAACAACAAAGGCGCGACCTGATCACTCGTGCAGAGCCATGCTCTGCGCGCGAGTTGGCTTGCGTCGTTAAAGAGGCTGGAACACATGCTTAGACGCCGAACTTTCCTTCAGGCCGCTGCGGCCGCGACGATTATCGGGAGCCCCTCCATTACACGTGCGGCGTCGCAATCGACCTTGCGCTTCATTCCCGTCATCGATCTTGCCTTTCTTGATCCCGTCGCCACGACCGCTCAGGTGAGCCGTACCCACGGATACATGGTTTTCGACACGCTCTATGGAATGAGCAAGAACCTCGAAGTGTCGCCGCAGATGGTTGAGGGTCACACGGTCGAGGACAACGGAAAGCTCTGGACGCTGACGCTGCGCGACGGGCTGTTCTGGCATGATGGCGAGAAGGTTCTGGCGCGCGATTGCGTTGCAAGTATCCGCCGCTGGGCAGCACGCGACACCTATGGCAGCTCGCTGATGCAGGTGACGGACGAGCTTTCGGCACCGGACGACAAGACCATCCGCTTCCGCCTGAAGCGTCCATTCCCCTATCTTCCTCTGGCGCTTGGAAAAGTGGCCTCGCCGGCCTGCTTCATGATGCCGGAAAGGCTTGCCAATACGGATCCCTTCAAGCAGATCCCGGAAATGATCGGCAGCGGCCCTTTCCGCTATGTCGCCAGCGAGCGTGTACCGGGCTCGCGTAATGTCTATGAACGGTTCGACAAGTACAAGCCGCGTGAAAGCGGCACACCGGACTGGACCGCCGGACCCAAGATCGTCAATTTCGATCGCGTCGAATGGACCACGATGCCGGACGCGGCGACCGGAACGACCGCTGTCCAGGCCGGCGAGCAGGACTGGCAGGAAGCGATGCCGCATGATTTCATGCCGCTTGTCGAGGCCGATTCCAACCTGCGAACCCAGATCCTCGACGACCTAGGCTTCACCTGCCAGATGCGCGTCAATCATCTGCAACCGCCTTTCAACAATCCGGCCATCCGCAAGGCCCTGCTCGGGGCCATCGATCAGGAAGCGTTCATGACGGCGGTCGCCGGCTCGGATCCACGCTTCCGTTATTCGCCGCTCGGTTATTTCACCCCGAATACCCCGATGGCCGGCAAGAGCGGCCTCGACGTGTTCACCGGTCCGCGCAACTATGAAAAGGTCAAGGCCGAGCTCAAGGCCGCAGGCTACAATGGAGAAAAGGTCGTACTGCTCGTTCCTGCCGATTCACTCGCTCAGAAGCCGCTTGGCGATATCGCAGCCGATGTGATGCGCAAGGCCGGCATGAACGTCGAATATGTGGCGATCGACTTCGGATCGGTCCTTAAGCGGCGCGTCAACAAGGGCACGGCAGAAGAAGGCGGCTGGAACGCATTCGTCGGCAACTGGCAGGGCATCGACTGGTTGAACCCGCTCGGCCACAGCACGCTTCGCGGCGATGGCGTCTTTCCCGGTTGGTACAAAAGCGACAAGATGGAAGCCCTTCGCACACAGTGGATCGAGACTGCGGACGCTGGCGAACAGGTCCGCATCGCAGACGATATCCAGAAGCTGTCTTTCGAGGAAGTGCCCTATTATCCGATCGGCCAGTACAAGCAGCCCGCTCTGCACCGCGCCGATATCGAGGGTATCATGAAGGGCACGTCCGTCTTCTGGAACGTCCGCCGCGTCTGACCCCAATTCGATCCCTGGGGCCGCCCGTCTCGTTTCGAACGGGCTGGCCCCACCAAGCCGGAGCCGGCTTCTCGCCTTCGGGCGGGCCGGCCATCACACCAGCAGAAGCCTCAATTCCATGCCCCCTAGCATTCAGCAGATTCTCTCCGCCGTCGAAGCACGCCGTGGCGATGTCGAACATCTTTTCGCGTCACTTGCGGCCGGTAGCCCGGGCAAGCCCGGCATCCTTCGCGACACATACGGTGCCGGCGAGAATTTCGCACATTCACTCATCGCCGACCACGCAAAGGCACTATCCCTGACCGTTACGCGGGACGCTGCCCTCAACACATTTGTCACCTGGCAAGGCAGTAACCCGCAGGCAGGCTCAATCATCATGGGCTCGCATCTCGACAGCGTCCCGCATGGCGGCAATTTTGATGGCGCTGCAGGGGTTGTCGCCGGACTGACGGTAATCGCCGCCCTGAAGGACTTGGGCATCAAGCCCGCTTGCGATGTCATCGCCATGGGCGTCAGGGCGGAAGAAAGCGTCTGGTTCGGCGTTTCCTATATCGGCAGCCGGTCGGCATTGGGTAGCTTGCCGGATGGCGGGCTAGAAGCCCGCCGGATCGATACAAACCGGACACTGGCCGAACATATCGCCGAATGCGGCGGCGATCCGCAAGCAATCGCCCGCCGGGAAAAATCCCTTGATGCCTCTTCCATACGGGCGTTTCTGGAGGTCCATATCGAGCAGGCCCCCAGCCTTGCCGAGATGCAGGTGCCGCTTGCGATCTGCAGCGGCATTCCGGGCAATTTCCGCTATCCGGAAGCAACTATCATCGGCCGCCAGGACCATGTCGGCACGCCCCGACGTTTTCGCCGAGATGCGGCGATGGCGGCAGCCGACCTTGCCATGGCAATGGATGCAAAATGGCGCGAGGAGGAGGCAGCCGGCGTGCCGCTGGCGATGACATTCGGGCGTTTCCACACGGACTCGGCCATCCATGGCATGACCAGCGTGCCGGGCGCTTTCGCGTTCAGCCTCGATGTCCGTGCCTACGATCCCTCTGTGCTTGCCCGTCTCGAGGCTTTTTTCCTTGAACAGGTCGCTCGTATCGAACGCGAACGTGGCGTGCATTTCGAACTCGGCAAGCGCGCCAGTGCGGCTGTCGGTGTCATGTCGCAGAAGATCATCTCGGAAATGCAGACCACGGCCACGGCCGCCGGCCTCGACCTGACCCAGATCGGCAGCCCGGCCTCGCATGACGCGGCAGCCTTTGCGGAAGCCGGTGTCGCCTCGACCATGCTTTTCGTTCGCAATGAAAACGGCAGTCACAATCCGGACGAAGCCATGGAGATCGACGATTTCATGAAGGCATGCGCCCTGCTTGCCTTGTGGGTCGCCGACCATGTCGATTCCCCTCTGAAAAAAACAGCTACGCGAGTGAATACCCTCGCCGAAAACAGCGCATAAGGGGAAAGTCCATGTATGCCTATATTCTGAGACGCATCCTGGCGACCATCCCGGTGATGCTGATCGTCGCCTTCATCGTCTTCTCACTTCTTTATCTAACGCCTGGCGACCCTGCGGCGGTGATCGCCGGCGAACACGCGACGGCTGAGGACATTGCGCGCATTCGCGCCAATCTCGGTCTGAACGATCCATTCCTCCTCAGGTTCGGCAGCTGGATCGCATCGATCATGCAGTTCGATCTCGGCACATCCCTTTTGACCAATATGCCTGTGTCGCAAATGATCGGGCAGCGGATCGAACCGACATTGTCCCTGATGCTGCCGACCCTCATCCTGGCGGTCTGCATCGCCGTACCGCTCGGCGTCATCGCCGCATGGCGCGCCGGCACCAAGGTCGATCACTTCATCACCGTTTTTGCCGTCCTCGGTTTTTCCGTTCCCGTCTTCGTCGTCGGTTATGCGCTGGTCTGGAGTTTTTCCCTGAAGCTCGGCTGGTTGCCGGTTCAGGGTTATGCGCCGATCGGCCAAGGTGTTTCGCGCTGGTTCCAGCATCTCGTCCTGCCGTGTCTGACGCTGAGTTCAGCCTATATCGCACTGATTACCCGCATCACCCGAACGGCCGTGCTGGAAGTGCTGCAGCAGGATTACATCCGCACCGCCGAAGCAAAGGGCGTCGGTCGTCGCGCCATCCTGTTCGTTCATGCGCTGAAGAACGCCTCGGTTCCCATCATCACCGTCATCGGCATCGGGGTCGCGCTTCTTATCGGCGGCGCCGTCGTGACGGAAAGCGTGTTTGCCATTCCGGGCCTCGGACGCCTGACGATGGAATCGATCATGCGGCGCGACTACCCGGTGATCCAGGCGATCGTCCTGCTGTTTTCCATTTCCTACGTTCTCGTCAACCTGCTGATCGACATCGCCTACACCTTCGTCGATCCACGCATCCGCTATTGAAGGGAGCGAAACGATGTCTGCCATCAACACATCCGCAAGCGGCTTCCTCAAGGAAACGACGCGTTATCCCACTGTCATTGCCGGAGCCATCCTGCTCGGCATCATCCTTCTGATCGCATTTCTCACACCGCTGCTGTCGAACACCGATCCGTCCTACATCGACGCTGCACGCCGCGCCCAGCTTGCCTCGGCCAGCCACTGGTTCGGCACAGACATGCTCGGTCGCGACCTCTATACGCGCGTTCTCTACGGTGCCCAGGTCTCGTTGATCGTAGGCTTTGCGGTGGCGGTTCTGTCGACCATTGGCGGTCTTGCCATCGGCCTGATGTCGGGTTTCGTCAAGGCGATCGACGCCGTCGTGATGCGGTTTATGGACGGCCTCATGTCCATTCCGGCGATCCTGCTTGCCGTGGCGCTGATGTCGATCAGCAAAGGATCGGTGACCAACGTCATCATCGCCATCACCATTGCGGAAATCCCGCGAACGGCGCGCCTGGTGCGCGGCACGGTGCTCAGCTTGCGTGAGCAGCCCTATGTCGAAGCCGCCGTCGCCGGAGGCACGCGCCTGCCAACGATCATTTTCAAGCACATCCTTCCCAACACGCTTGCGCCTCTGATCGTCCAGGCGACCTATGTCTGCGCCAGCGCGATGATTTCGGAATCGATCCTGTCCTTCATCGGAGCGGGCGCGCCTCCCGTCATTCCGTCCTGGGGCAATATCATGGCGGAGGGGCGTGCCCTCTGGCTGGTGAAGCCCTTCATCATCTTTTACCCGGCAGTCTTCCTGTCGATCACGGTCCTCGCCATCAATCTCCTCGGCGATGGTCTGCGTGACATGCTGGATCCCCGCAATGCCCAAAGAACGACGTCCCGGTGAGCGCCATGATCATGTCAGACACTCTTCATCCGGCACCTGAAACGACTTCCGATGCAGTCCTTTCCGTGCGCGACCTCACCGTTTCCTTCGGTTCTGCCGATTACTGGAAATCTGTCGTCCGCAATATTTCCTTCGATGTCGGCGCCAACGAGACTGTCGCCGTGGTCGGCGAGTCCGGGTCAGGCAAGAGCGTTACGGCTCTTGCAATCATGCGGCTCCTGCCCAAGGCGACAAGCCGGATCGACGGCCAGATATTGCTCAACGGCCGCAATGTGCTCGATCTGCCGCCGCAGGCCATGCAGGCCCTGCGCGGTGATGAGGCGGCAATGGTCTTCCAGGAGCCGATGACCAGCCTCAATCCGGTGCTGACCATCGGCTTCCAGCTGGCGGAAGCGTTAAAATGGCATCGCGATCTTTCCAATGCCGAGGCGCTCGCCGAGGCACGCAGGCTACTCGACCGTGTCCGCATTCCGGCCGCCGAACGGCGGCTGGCGGAGTATCCGCACAACCTTTCCGGCGGGATGCGGCAACGCGTTATGATCGCGATGGCGCTCGCCTGCCGCCCGAAACTGCTCATTGCTGACGAGCCGACGACGGCGCTCGACGTCACCATCCAGGCGCAGATCCTCGACCTCATTCGGGAATTGCAGGCCGATGGCGGCATGTCCGTGCTTTTCATTACCCACGATATGGGCGTCGTCGCCGAGATCGCCGACCGCACGGTGGTGATGTTCCGAGGCGATCAGGTGGAAACCGAGCGTACCGAAGCGATATTCCAGCAGCCCGCCCATCCTTACACAAGGGCATTGCTGGCTTCCGTGCCTCGGCTCGGCTCCATGCGCGGCACCGAACTACCGGTTCCTTTCCCCAAAGTGGATATGGAAACCGGCGCAATTCAGGAACCGGAGAAACCGGCAGCGGCACCGGCTCGTTACCGGCCGATGGTCCTTGACGTGCAGAACCTGGTGACGCGGTTCGACATCCGTTCAGGCCTGCTCAACCGCATCTCAGGGCGGGTTCATGCGGTCGAGAATGTTTCCTTTTCGATCGCCGAAGGCGAAACGCTGGCGCTGGTCGGAGAATCCGGTTGCGGCAAGTCGACGACCGGGCGCTCGATCATGAGGCTGACCGAGCCGGTCTCGGGCTCCATCACCGTCGACGGTTTCGATGCCAAGTCGGTTCGTGGCCCCGATCTGCGTCGGATGCGTCGCAGCATCCAGATGATCTTTCAGGATCCATTCTCCAGCCTTAATCCCCGCGCGCGGATTGGTTCTTCGATTGCCGAGCCTTTCCTCGAACACGGCCTTGGCACACGCGCTGAGGCCATGGAGAAGGTCGCGGAAATTCTGCGCCGTGTCGGCCTGGGGCCGGATGCGATCGACCGGTTTCCACACCAGTTCTCCGGCGGCCAGCGTCAGCGCATCTGCATAGCGCGTGCGCTTATGCTGGACCCGAAGCTGATCGTCGCCGATGAATCCGTCTCGGCGCTGGACGTTTCCGTGAAGGCACAGGTCGTCAACCTGATGATGGAATTGCAGGCGTCTCTCGGCGTCTCCTTCCTCTTCATCAGTCACGACATGTCGGTGGTGGAACGCATCGCCCATCGGGTGGCAGTCATGTATCTGGGCGAAATCGTAGAGATCGGCTCGCGGACCGCAATTTTCGAGAACCCGCAGCATCCCTATACCAAGCGCCTGCTTTCAGCCGTCCCGATCCCCGATCCCACTTTACGCCGGGGGCCAAGCGCCGCTGCGCCATTGGAATTGAAAAGCCCCATTCGCTCGATCGACTATGTTCCGCAAAAGCGCGAATTCCGCGAGATTTCAGCGGATCACAAGGTTCAGGTCTGGGGGAAGGAATGGGAAACCGAAGCCTGAAGAGGTTCATATCGGCAGATCACAAGCGAGGAACGGAAAAGGGAGGCACTGCCTCCCTTTTCCGTTCCTCGCTACTAACCGGCGAACCTGTCGTATTTGCCAGATGAATTCGCAGATGATCAGGCTTGCCTCCCGATCATCTGCCTGCTGATCAGGCCCCGAAAGCCGCCCTAGCTTCCGGCATATCCCATATGCGGGCGATAGCGGCACTTCCTGCCGCGGTGATTACTGCCTCATCACCCAGCGTGTAGCCGCCATTCTCGACCAGAACCCGGCCATCGACGATGACACTGTCGATATTGGCCCTGTTGGCGAGCGCGACAAGCGCCTTCATGGGATCGAACAGCGGCTGCAGATGAGGATGGGTCATGTCGACTATCGTCAAATCTGCGGTGGCGCCGGGGCGGATTTCTCCGAGATCAGGGCGCTTGATGGCGGCCGCGGCCTGCGCCGTTACGGCATCGATCATCGTCTGCGAGGATGCGACGGTCGCATCGCCAGAAACGACCTTGGAAATCATCGCTGCCGCGTTGATCTCTCCAAGCAGGTCCATATTGTAACCGTCGGTTCCGACCACCGTCCGAATGCCCTTTTCGGCAAAACGGGAGAAGGCGGCCGTCTTGCCCGTGCGCGCGAAGACACGCGGGCAGTTGAGAACCGTCATGTCACGTTTCGCCATCAGGTCGAGATCGCTGTCGGAGCATGCGATGCAGTGAGCCGCAAGCAAATCCGGTCCAAGCAGCCCCAACCAGTCGAGATATTCCGCAGGGGTGCGCCCGTTGTATCGCTGGCCAATCACTTCGACTTCCCGCACGCTCTGGGCAAGATGAGTTGTCACCTGGACACCGAGTTCGCGGGCACGTGCATGCGCTGCCCTCAACAAGTCGGGATCGCAGGTATCCGTGGCATGCGGGCTCATCGTGACCTGGATACGCCCGCCGTCCAGTCCATGCCATTTGCCGTGGATATCGCTCCATGTCGCGAGATCTCGCTCGGAATCGCTTCCTGACGCATCGGCGACATCATATTGCACGACACCCTTTGCATCCGCCTTGGGGTTGGCGCTGGAAAACAGATAGGGAGCACCATAGAAACGCAGTCCCATTTCGAGCGCCGCATCGAACATTTCGGGTATCCCGTTGCGGAACGGTTCCATCACCGTCGTCGCACCACCCTTGAGAAGCTGCAGGATGCCAAGGCGGCCGATCGCCATGCGTTCCTCGGGCGTCAGGATGTCGATGCCGCTTTTCGTCAGAGGCAGAAGCACGCTGTAGACGACGCTCTGGCTATTCTTGCGACCGCCACCATCCTCCGCATGGGTACGGGCGACAGCTTCAGAGAAGCAGTGATTGTGCAGGTTCAACAATCCCGGAAGAATGAACCGTCCGGGACGGTCGAGCACATGATCGGCACTCGCCGGCCGGGATGCGGAAACGGCAGCGATCCGGTCTCCTTCGATCACCACCCACTGGTCGCGTTTGACAACCGGCAAGCCTTCCTCGCGAACGAGGACGTAGCTGCCATAAACGGCTGTGGTTCCGGTTGCCTTCTGCGGCACTTGCGGCATGTCCTTACTCCATTAATCGTGAAAACGCGCCGTCCTCAGGCCTCTCGACACGCAGTTGCGGCGCGCCCGCAAGGCGCATCGCCGCGATGCTTTCATCGATGGCCTCCGTTGCTTCGAGCGACGAGTTCGGATTGATGATCAGTATCTGCATGACTTTTATTCGAGGAAAGGAAGCCGACAAAGCACTTGGCGCTGGATTTGCAGGATCACAAAATCCGGAGCACCTGATTGCCATAGCTTAGCCGAGAGGTGCTCATGGCGGCAGTCGAGACGGCTATTATAAAAACCGTCCTGCTATTCGAGGTGATTATAGGGGAATGAGTTCCCATGCGGCATACTATTTGCATATTGAATGGAACAGCATGGATATATCGAGCGAAATTATATGAACCTGCGTCAACTGGAACTGCTTCGGGCGGTCATTCGCAACGAAACGACGATAGGCGCGGGGCGTGAGCTAGGGCTCTCTCAGCCGGCGGTCAGCAATGCAATCAAGCATCTGGAAACGCAACTCGGCTTTCCCCTGTTCGAGCGGATTAACAACCGCCTGTTTCCGACCATGGAAGCGCGTTCGCTGTATGAAGACTCCGAGCCGATCTTCTCGCTGCACGCCGCGCTTGAATTGCGGGTGCAGGACTTTCGGGAACACAAGGCCGGCCATGTGCGGATCATTGCGACCCCGCCCATGGGTTACAGCATCATCCCCAAGGCGCTGTCGGCGTTCCGACGCGATATGCCCAATGTGAAGGTCTCCTTCGATGTACGGCGATTGGAGCATGTGCTGGACAGCGTCGACGCCGGCATTGCAGAGCTGGGCTTTGTCATGGCGCTGGGCGAGCACCAGCCGATGCTTGACACCGAACGGCTCTACTCCGGCAGCATGGTTTGCGTCATGCCGCTCGGACATCCACTTGCGGATAAAACCATCATCATGCCGGAGGATTTGGCACAGCACACGTTCATTGCGCTCGACCGCCACACGCGCATGGGAAATCTTGTTCGCTCAATTTTCGACAAGGCCAACGTGCCGTATCAATTCTCGATCGAGGTTCGCTATTGCCACGCGGCCTGCATATTGGCCAGCAATGGGGTAGGGGTTGCGATCGTCGATCCTTTATCGCCGCTCTGTGTACAACAGGATGCGATCGTGGTGCGCCCGCTCAGCACGTCCTGCGAGGTCAGTGCGTCGGCCGTGCAATCAGGGAAAAGGCCGTTATCGCGTGTGGCAAGAGCCTTTCTTCGAAGCGTTAAGGTCGCGATGGAACAACACACCACACGGAATACAAAGGCTTGAGCCTTCTATTCACGTGGTCGCACTCCCTGAGTACTTTTGGCCCTGACTATAATAAATCGGGCAGGATTATTCGGCGCGCGAATAGACATTCTTGCCAACCGCCCGGTTTTCATCACGTCAGCCCGATCTAGTCCAAATGCGACTAGATTCTACGAAATTAATTCGTTGGGCTGAAAAAATTCTCATTCGCATTCTTTCCGCGCATACCAGTCCGGCACCGCTAGCGGCCGGATACTCTGTGACAAAGAAAAAATGGGAACAGATATGAAAAGTGCAAAATCAATATTCGCCCCGGCCGTTTTTCTCGCCGCGACACTGCTTGCTCCATACACCTCGAATGCCTCCGATCTTGTCGTGCCGCCGGCACTGAAGGAAAAAGGCAGCATAATTGTCGCGATCGAATCGACCTATCCGCCGATGGCCTATCGGAACCCAAAGACCAATGAGCGACTTGGCTTCAATGTCGACCTGGTCACCGCAATGGCCCAAAAAATGGGTATTGAAGTCAAATGGGAAGAACTGAGTTTCGAACAGTTGGCGACCGCCTTGGAAGTTGGGCGCGTCGATCTGGTGGGAACTGCGATCAGCGATCTTCCGAGCCGCCGCGAGAAAATGACATTCGTGGATTATCTGCGCACCGGGGCACAGCCCTTCACGACCGTTGCCAATGCGCAAAAGTTGAAGACCAGTGCCGACCTCTGCGGATTGACCGTAGGAGCGCCCAGCTCAACGAATTATTTCCCTGCTACAAAAGCATGGAATGAAAAGAATTGCGTCGGCACCGGCAAGGCTGCAATGACCGTGAACGGCACGCAAGGCGCCACTGCGGCGCGCCTGGATCTCAAGCAGGGCCGTCTCGATGCCGCCGTGCTTGGCCCGGAATATGTAAGCCACCTGATGCGAGACGAGCCTGACACCTATGTTCTCGTAGGCGACCCGCTGATCGAGACGCTTTTCGGTCTTGCCGTTAGCAAGAAAGATCCGGCCATGCGGGACGCGGTGGCAGGAGCGGTCACCTCCCTCATCAAGGACGGTACCTATATGTCCCTGCTCAAGAAGTACGGCCTGGAAAGACAAGCGATGGCCGAGGTGAAAATCGACGCAGGCCAGTAATAGCCGCCGAAAGGCAAGCCTTCTTTCCCTTCGGCCGTCATCATGGCCGAAGGTATCTCTTTCAGGAATTCAAGCAGGTCAATGACAGACACGATTACCATCGATTTTTCGGAAATAGAGCCGCGTGACAAATACAAGATCATGATCGGCACGATCGTACCCAGGCCAATCGCCTGGGTAACGACTGTCGACGCCGGCGGCCGGCCCAATGCAGCCCCCTACAGCTTTTTCGGTTGCCTCAGTTCCGATCCGCCGATCATCGGCCTGGGCATCGAATACCGAGCCGATGGCCGTTCAAAGGACACCGCTCGCAACATTCGCGATGTCGGCGTTTTTACGGTGAACATAGTCTCCCATTCGCTCGCCGATGCAATGAACACCACTGCTTTCCCATTTGACGAACATGTCAACGAAGCCGAAATGGCGGGATTGACCCTTCGTACGGGCATCAAGGTCGCGTCTCCGGCAATCGCTGAATCTCCCGCGGCGCTGGAATGCAGGCTGCATAGCTTCATCGACCTGGGCAAATCGCGAGAGATTATTCTCGGCGAGATCGTCGCCGCACGACTGCGAAGCGACATCGTCAACGAGCGGTTCCACATAGACCCAATAGCACTCGACGCCGTTGGAAGGATGGGAGGTAGCGCCTATTCAACAACGAGAGACTGTTTCGATATCAAGCCGCCCACCCTGTGAAATCTACGTTCCAACCGGGGGACACCCCTGGTTGAAACCATGTAGGATTTCATCCGGTTGTGTCCGCTCTCGAACGCCGAAATCTTGTAGGCACACACGCCAAACATAGGCGTGGAACTGGCAAAGATGCCGCTCGGCACACCGGGAAGTGCGGTCAGCGTTGCGGATGGAGCGCTATCCTCAAGACGCTTGACAGCCAACACCACCAAGACCTCCAGAATTCGGCAGGGTTCCTGCACGAAGAAATCGAAATCTGGTGCAGTCCTCTCAGGTCCGCTATGGGAATTAATGAAAGCTATTTATTCTGGCGGGGAGAAAATACCGATGAAGGACTTGGGCGATCTCCAGATTTTCGCCAAGGTCGCGTCGACGCGCAGCATGTCGGAGAGCGGCCGCATTCTCGGCCTTTCTCCTGCCGTCGTCTCCAAGGCGATCAAGCGGCTCGAGACTTCACTGGGGGTGCGACTACTCCAGAGAACGACCCGACAGATCGCGGTCACCGAGACGGGGCAAGCATTTTACGAGCGTGTTATCGAAATTCTGGCAAGCGTGCAGGAAGCCGAGAATTTCGTTTCGGGACGTTCCGCAGAAATCGCAGGCGAGTTGAGGGTAAGTGCTCCCACTTCTTTCGGGCGCATGCATGTAGCACCGCATCTCAGAGGCTTTATGGAGCTTTATCCGAATGTTTCTGTAGAGCTCGTGTTGTCTGACGCCTTCACGGATATCATCAGTGAAGGGTATGATCTCGCCATCCGTATCTCCGCCCTCAAGGATTCCGGACTGGTCGCGCGAAAACTGGCAGCAACCCGACGGATACTCTGCGCCTCTCCAGAGTATCTCGAGAGGTTCGGCGTTCCAAAAACAATGCGGGAGCTTGCAAATCACACATGCCTGCCGGCGCACAACGGAGAGCCTTGGCGACTGGAGGGGCCGGAAGGATCTCTCACCTATCGGCCCGAGGGCAAACTGAAGACGAATTCCAGCGAAGTTATCCGTGAAGCGGTGATTTCCGGACTTGGCATAGCGTTGCGCTCCACGTGGGATATCGGCACGGAGCTTTCGACAGGCAGACTGGTGCAGGTGCTTCCAGGTTATGAAGGGCCGCAAAACACAACGGTCTCGGCCGTCTACCCCAGCCGTCAGTTCATTCCGCCAAAGGTTCGCGCATTTTCGGAACATCTTCAGCGGATCTACGGATCAGAACCTTATTGGGAAACGACAGGTTCAAAAAAATGATTTTATCCTTTTGGGAACAAGTCATTTTCATTGATGTCTGTTGTAATTACCAATCATTCGCCGCCATCTTTCGCAGAATAGAAACGTTTTAGGGGAGAAACCGTATGGCACGCAAGGAAATCGCCGGTCTTCAGATTGACGAGCAACTCTATCGCTTCTTGGTGGAGGAAGCTCTTCCCGATACGGGCGTCGATACCGATCGCTTTTTCGAGCAGTTCTCGGCGATCGTCCACGAGCTGGCTCCGAAAAACCGCACCCTTCTCGCCAAGCGCGATGCCTTCCAGGCCAAGATCGACGACTGGTACCGGAAGAACGGTGCGCCGAGCGATATGTCTGTCTACGAGGCCTTTCTGCGTGAGATCGGCTACCTTCTGCCCGAAGGCCCCGATTTCCAGGTTTCGACAGAAAACGTCGATCCGGAAATCGCCACTATCGCCGGCCCTCAGTTGGTCGTGCCGGTGATGAATGCCCGCTACGCCCTGAATGCTGCCAATGCTCGCTGGGGTTCGCTCTATGATGCGCTTTACGGTACCGATGCGATCCCGGAAAACGAGGGCGCCGATAAGGGCAAGGGATACAATCCGATCCGCGGTGCGAAAGTCATTGCCTGGGTGCGCGATTTTCTTGATCGCTCCGCGCCGCTCTCCGGCGCGAGCTGGAACGATGTTGCGTCATTCAAGATCGATGCCTCGGCCCTGTTCGTGACGCTCACCGATGGACAGGTGACGGGGCTCACCGATCCGGCTCAGTTTGCCGGCTATCTGGGTAAAGCTGCGGCGCCGACGCAGATCCTCCTGAAGAAGAACAATCTCCATGTCGAGATCCTGGTCGATGCGACGACCGCAATCGGCAGGCAAGATCCGGCCCATATCTCGGATGTCTGGGTTGAATCGGCGATTACCACGATCATGGACTGCGAGGATTCGGTCGCAGCCGTCGATGCCGAAGACAAGGTCGTCGTCTACCGCAACTGGCTCGGCCTGATGAAGGGTGATCTGACGGAAGAGGTGTCCAAAGGGGGTAAGACATTCACCCGCAAGCTCAATCCTGATCTCGACTATACGGCACCGGACGGCTCGAGTTTCGAGCTCAAATGCCGATCGCTGATGCTGGTTCGTAATGTCGGCCATCTGATGACCAACCCGGCCATCCTCGATCGCGACGGCGCTGAAGTGCCGGAAGGCATCATGGATGCAATGGTCACCGCATTGATCGCCATCCACGATATTGGCCGGACTGGCAGCCCCAAGGGCCGCCGGAAGAATTCACGGCTTGGCTCGATGTATGTGGTGAAACCAAAGATGCACGGGCCGGAAGAAGTAGCCTTCGCCGCCGAAATTTTTTCGCGCGTGGAAGAGGCGCTCGGCCTGCCCAGGAATGCCATCAAGATGGGCATCATGGACGAGGAGCGTCGCACGACGGTCAACCTCAAGGAAGCGATCCGGGCTGCGAAGGATCGTGTCGTCTTCATCAACACTGGCTTCCTCGACCGCACTGGCGACGAAATCCATACCTCGATGGAAGCCGGCCCCATGATCCGCAAGGGTGACATGAAACAGGCTGCATGGATCGCGGCCTATGAGAACTGGAATGTCGATATCGGGCTCGAATGCGGTCTTTCCGGCCATGCCCAGATCGGCAAGGGAATGTGGGCGATGCCCGACCTCATGGCGGCGATGCTTGAGCAGAAGATCGGCCACCCGAAGGCGGGCGCCAATACCGCCTGGGTTCCGTCACCGACGGCGGCAACGCTGCATGCTACCCACTATCACACGGTGGATGTGGCAGCAGTTCAGAAGAGCCTGAAGAGCCGTACCCGAGCCAAGCTTTCCGACATCCTTTCCGTGCCGGTGGCGCCGCGCCCCAACTGGACGCCGGAGGAAATCAGCCGCGAACTCGACAACAATGCACAAGGTATTCTTGGTTATGTCGTGCGCTGGATCGACCAGGGCGTCGGCTGCTCCAAGGTGCCGGACATCAATAATATCGGCCTGATGGAGGACCGCGCGACCCTGCGCATCTCGGCCCAGCACATGGCCAACTGGCTGCACCACAAGGTCGTGACCGAAGGCCAGATCGTCGAGACGATGAAGCGCATGGCAAAGGTGGTCGATGGCCAGAACGCCGGCGATCCGCTCTATAGTCCGATGGCAAAAGACTTCGACGGCTCTATCGCGTTTAAGGCGGCACTCGATCTGGTTCTGAAAGGGCGCGAGCAGCCGAACGGCTACACCGAGCCGGTCCTTCACCGTCGCAGGCTGGAGCTGAAGGCAAAGGCCGGTTGATCCAGAGCCACCTCCAATGAGCAAAAAGCCGCCGGGAATGTCCTCGGCGGCTTTTTCGGTTTCGCAATTGTGGCGTCCTTACCGGATCAGGCCGTTTCCCTGATCTGGCAAGAAGGATCGCTTGCTGGACGTAACCGCACCCTGCATGACCGTCTGCCCCACGGACCGCCCTACCCCTTGCGGCACCGGCAGCCTGGCATGAGCGTCTGCTATGGGCGCAAGTCTGGCCAGAATTTCCGGCGGTGCGGCGGAAGACTTGCCGGCCTTGGCACTCACATGCAGCATCAGTTGTTCGGCGGTCGCAAGAACCTCGCCGCTCTGCGCATCATGAATGGTGGTAAAATACCGGATGCGTTTTTCATCGAAGCCGAGCACCTGCAGCGTTGCATAAAGCATCTGCCCGAGCTTTGCCTCGCCGAGATGCCGGATATGGGTCTCGACCGTATAATAGCTGTGTCCCGCTTCGACATAGGCGAAGTCGACACCGATCAGCCGCAAAAGCGCATCGGACGTGTCGCCGAAAACCTGCAGATAACGGTGTTCAGTCATGTGACCGTTATAATCCACCCATGCAGCGCTTACCCTTGTATCGACCAGCCGCAACGGCTGCGAAATGTCCGGCGCATCCTTCCTGCCGCCACCCCTTGCCCAGAGAAGCTTTTCGAAATCGGCCAGCACCTTCCCGGAACCCCAGCCCTTTCCGCCATCTCCTGCCTTGAGAGCCTGCATGATGCCGACCAGGTTCTCGTCGCGGATACGCTCAAGCTCGCGTATGCCACGGGCACCGGACTGCGCGTCCGATTGCGCCGCGATCTTGTCGACCAGCGCATCATCGAGATCGACCACATCCGTCAGCTTCGTCCAGGGCCATGAAAGGCAGGGGCCGAACTGCGCGAGAAAATGGCGCATGCCCGCCTCGCCGCCGGCAATCCGATAGGTTTCGAACAGGCCCATCTGAGCCCAGCGCATGCCGAAGGAATAGCGGATTACGTCATCAAGCGTCTCGGTATCGCAGATGTCGTCATGGATCAGCCACAGCCCCTCGCGCCATATGGCTTCCAGCAGCCGGTCGCCGACAAACGCCTCTATCTCCTTTTTCAGGATGACGCCCTTCATCCCGATCGGCGCCAGCCTGTCTCTGGCGCGCTCCAGCGTCTCGGGCGATGTCTTCTCCCCACCGACCAGTTCGGCCAGCGGCAGAAGATAGACGGGGTTATAGGGATGGGCGACGAACATCCGCTCGGGATGCTGCATGTCACGTTGCAGTTCGGTCGGCATGATGCCCGAGGTCGACGAACCGATCAGTGCTTCCGGATCGGCATATCTGTCGATCTCGGTGAGCACGTTTCGCTTGAGGTCGACGCGCTCGGGTACGCTTTCCTGAATCCAGTCAGCCCCTGCGACGGCCTCTTCCACGCTCCCACAAAAGGTCAGCCTTCCCTTCGGCGGCAGCGGCGCCATGGTCAGCATGGCATAGGCGCGCTCGGCATTCGCCAGTACCTCGCCGACGATACGTTTGGCTTCCGGATGCGGATCGTACATCGACACGTCTATCCCGCCGAGCAGGAAGCGGGCCGCCCATGCCCCGCCGATCACGCCCCCGCCGATACAGGCGGCCTTCTGGATGCTCGTCATGAATTCTTCCCTTGTTTCGTCCGGCCTAACCACTGCCCCTCACCCTAACCCTCTCCCCGCAAGCGGGGAGAGGGGACGTGCCCTGCTCAACTTTCGAGAGGAACGGAGACGTTGCGACATCTGTCCTTCTCCCCGCGCGCGGGGAGAAGGTGCCGGCAGGCGGATGAGGGGCACACCCCGACCTCTACCGCTTCACCAGCTTCAGCTTCTCGCGCACCGCATCCGGCCCGATGATCTTCGCCCCCATGCCCTCGATCACCCCGACGGCCTTCTCCACCAGTTGCGCATTGGTCGCGAGCTGCCCCTTGCCGGCGTAGAGATTGTCCTCAAGCCCGACCCGGACATTGCCGCCAGCCAGAACCGCGGCCGCCGGATAGGCGAGCGCATTGCGGCCGATCGAGAAGGCCGAAAACGTCCAGCTCTTCGGCACGTTGTTGACCATTGCCATGAATGTGTTGAGATCGTCCGGCGCACCCCAGGGAATGCCCATGCAGAGCTGGATCAGCACCGGGTCCTCGATCAGCCCCTCCTCCACAAGTTGCTTGGCGAACCACAGGTGACCGGTATCAAAAGCTTCGATCTCGGGACGCACGCCGAGCGCCGTCATCTGCCGCGCCATTTCGCGCAGCATCGAGGGCGTGTTGGTCATCACGTAATCGCCGAGTGAAAAGTTCATTGTGCCGCAATCGAGCGTGCAGATTTCCGGCAGGCAGTCGGCCACATGCGCAACACGCTCGGTCGCACCCGCCATATCGGTGCCATCGGGATTATAAGGGAATGGCGCCTCGACATTGCCGAAGACCAGATCGCCACCCATGCCAGCCGTCAGGTTCAACACGACATCCACATCAGCAGACCGAATGCGATTGGTGACTTCCCTGTAGAGTTCAAGGTTGCGCGCCGCTGCCCCGGTCTCGGGGTTTCGAACGTGACAGTGAACCACCGCCGCCCCTGCCCTGGCGGCATCGATAGCCGAGTCCGCAATCTCTTTCGGGGTAATCGGAACGTGACCGGATTTTCCGGTCGTATCGCCGGCACCGGTCACGGCACAGGTAATGAAGACCTCGCGGTTCATCTCGAGCGGCATTGTTCCCTCCTTTTCGCTGCCGCCATTACGAGCGAGGGAAAAGGAAAATGCTTTCCACTATCGGCGCTGCTCTATACATTTTCGGAATGCTGCAAAGGGAAGCGCATGGATGATAACCAGCATATCGACATTCTCCTTCTGCCTGAAACCAACCTCATTCTGCTATCCTCGGTCATCGAGCCCTTACGCGCCGCAAACCGTATCGCCGGGCGAAATCTCTACCGCTGGACGATCTACTCTCCTGACGGCCGGCCGGTCGAGACAACGTCCGGCATCCCCGCCCCTGTATCAGGCGCATTCCGCCCTGGCCGCGAAACCGATCCGCTTTTTGTTCTGGCCAGTTACAACTGGAAAAGCGCGGCAACCCGCGAGCTGAAATTTCTCCTGTCGCGCACCGCCCGCCACCGGACATCGATCGCCGGCATAGAGAGCGGCGCTTTCATCCTCGCCGAAGCCGGTCTGCTCAACGGTTTTTCGGCTACCAGCCATTGGGAGGATTTCGACGATTTCTCCCGCGCCTACCCGCAGGTCATCATGGTCCGCGAGCGGTTCGTCATCGACGCCAAGCGTATCACCACCGGTGGGCCTCTCCCGACGCTCGACCTAATGCTGGAACTGATCCGCCGTACCAACGGCTATTCACTGGCACTCGAAATATCGAGGCTGTTCATTTACGAACAGGAGCGCAGCGAAAAAGACCGTCCCGATCATCCGCTCATCAGCAGCACGGGAAAAATCGACCCGCGCGTACAGGCTGCAGTGAAGCTCATGGAGAAGACGGTCGAGGCACCGCTCTCTCTGTCAAAACTTGCCAGACGATCTGGCGTCAGCATCCGCCACCTTCAGGATCTCTTTCACCAGACGATGGGTGTCGCGCCTCATGCCCACTATCTCGCACTCCGCCTCAACGCCGCTCGTCGAAAGGTGATCGAGACCAGAGCGAGCTTTGCCGATATTGCCGCCGAAACCGGCTTCAATTCCGCTTCGGCGTTTTCGCGCAGCTACCGCGCCAGTTACGCCGAAAGCCCCAGCGAGACACGCCGCCGACTGAAACCTGCGATCGGACACTGAGAGCGGATCCTACGGCCAAACGTGTCTCGAGCACGAAAGATGAAGCCGCAGCAGCCTGTCCGTTAACGGATCGTGAAACCCTTGGGCATAGCCTGGATAGGGGACAGATGGTGTCGAGATCGTAACTGGAGCAAATCCGGTGGCAGGAGGGATTCCCGTTTTCTGCAAATCATGAGATTCTTCTTTCATGACGAAGCG
>NZ_JAFLMY010000078.1:0-711 GCF_017313375.1 Agrobacterium sp. Ap1 | reverse complement strand
GCGCCAACAGCGGACGTTCGCTATCTACTTCCATCTGCAAAGAAATGAGCCTTGGTGATTTTGAAGCCGATCGGCTTGTCTTGGTACGGCCTTTGCTTGCCGGGGGGATCACGTTCGAACACTTCTTGCCTGACAGGAGAGTTCAGCCAAGGAAGTCTGTCGCGTAGCGCTTCTGAGACCGGAGCGTCAGTAATTTGGATATCGAGACCAACGAAGCGCACTCCGGGAAAGACCTTGCCGATTTGCCCGGGTTTGATCTCGAATATCGTCTTTGGCTGGCTCTCGTCCAAGAAGGCAACAAAGGCCGGATATTCGTCGCTCCGGAAGGCCTTTACCTTCATCTGACCCGAAGCGTTTTTCAACAGTTCGAAGTCTTCGGCCTTGAGCGTTCCGATGCTACTCTTCGTGCCGAGGGTTAGAAGAATTGCTGTTTCCCAGAACCGCGCTAACGTGCCGCCCTTCTCATGCTCTACAGGTAGAAGGTAGACAGTGCCTTTTCCGGGTATATCCGCAATGAGTGCTTCGCCGTATAGGCGTGTGGCACCGCCGCTGCCGGTCAGACTATTGGTCACTCGCGCATAGTGGATTTCCATCACGGTAGATGCGTGCAACGATCTGCCATCAACGTCAAACCAAGCAATCACACGATATCGAACTTTGGCCTTTTCACCAGATTGACATCCCACCAAGGGCAGCGCCAATAGCGATGAG
>NZ_JAFLMY010000077.1:0-818 GCF_017313375.1 Agrobacterium sp. Ap1 | reverse complement strand
CAAGCGGCTATGGCTCTGATGAGCGCTCTTGCGCCAATCATATTGATCATCCGTTTGATGTTGTAGGCCAGCACGTGCAGCGCCATTTCCGTTCTCACGTTTTTCAGTCTGCGCATCTGGAAATGAGTTGCGCCCATCCACGCCTTGATGGTTCCGAACGGATGCTCGACCGTGCATCGCCGGGTTCGCATGAGGCTCGGATTGTCGTCCATTCGGGAATACATAGCTTCGATCAGATGCTCGTGCTCCCAGCGTGTGATCCGCCGTTCCTTGCCCGATGTGCATTGTGCCTTGAGGGGGCATGACGGACAATCCGTGCGCCAGTATCGCCGAAGCATCAGTCCTTTTTCCTCCGTGGTATATCTGTATGCCAGCGCCTTTCCGGCAGGGCAAACATACGTGTCTGTGCCGCCGTCGTAGACGAAGTCAGCCTTCACGAACATGCCCTTCTTGCGGTTGTTCGACGTCTCCGGCCTCGGCACCGTTGCCGTAATCCCGGCCTCATGACAGCTGAGCAGTTCAGCTCCGTTGAAATAACCACGGTCGGCGATGGCATCGAGCTTATCGACCTTCAGTGCTTCCATTGCCGCCTTGGCCATGGGAGCCAGTTGCGATCGATCATTGCCGATATTGGTGACCTCGTGCGTGACGATAAGATGCGTCTCGACATCAACCGCTGTCTGCACGTTGTAGCCCACCAGGCCCGTGCCTTTGCCATATGTCGCCATGGATCGGGCGTCTGGATCAGTCAGCGAAATCTGGCTGTCAGGCTTATCATTCAGCGTTTCCGCGATACCTTCCAGGCGTTGGACTTCCTG
>NZ_JAFLMY010000076.1:0-865 GCF_017313375.1 Agrobacterium sp. Ap1 | reverse complement strand
TTGAACAACCCAACCCTACCGGAAAATCCCGATGACCACCCTTATTCAGCTACACCATCTCCCGGGACACGATCCGCGTATGGTATCTGGGCGGCATTCGCGGTCGCACTCAGTTACCTTCTCCCCGAAGCAATTGTTCTCCTCTACTACTTCAAGTGTCCGACGTGTGGTACATCGATATTCTGTCCAAGTGGGACGCGCTCACTTTGGAACACCGAAAAGGTTTCCTATTATCCCCGTCAGACGACCCCCGCTAAGTCCTGCGCCAAATGTGGACGAGATCATTCCTTGTACGAAACAGCGTAAACGGGGCCAGATGTCAGGGCGGTGGGCCGCTATCGGGCCCGAAGCAGACAAATTGCGCTATCTGTTCATGTTTCGCAGAGCGCTGACAAAGAGGCCGTCGATATAGTCTTGGCAACCTAACCGAGTTGCCGATTCGTCTAGTTTTCTTCGAATTTCTTCGGGCGGCCTGCTTGATGCAATTCCATTGGGCACGTTGTGGAACACGTCCGCCAGAATTTGCGCTTTTCTTAGGTTCTCAGCTGCTCTGATTTCTATTAACGCATAATGCAGAACCGTTAGAATGACTTCATAATCTGTGACCTCTGATGGCACCGTCTTACCTCTGATCCATTCTGTCCAGGTGGGACGCGTTCGCTATGGAAAACTGAAAAGATTTCCTATTATCCCCGTCAAACGACACCGGTTAAGTGCTGCGCCAAATGTGGAAGAGATCATTCCGAACACGAACCAGTGTAGATGATGTCAGGGTGGCGGGTCGGCTTTCGGCCCGAAGCGGACCTTTCAATTTTTCAAATTCTGACAGTGACGTC
The DNA here is from genome assembly GCF_017313375.1 of Agrobacterium sp. Ap1. Lineage (NCBI taxonomy): Bacteria > Pseudomonadati > Pseudomonadota > Alphaproteobacteria > Hyphomicrobiales > Rhizobiaceae > Agrobacterium > Agrobacterium sp. Ap1. The sequence continues at coordinate 29 of NZ_JAFLMY010000076.1, read as the reverse complement.
AGGATTTCTTAAAGGCGTATCGCTTATCA
>NZ_JAFLMY010000103.1:0-208 GCF_017313375.1 Agrobacterium sp. Ap1 | reverse complement strand
GTGTAGCTCAGTCGGTTAGAGTGCCGGCCTGTCACGCCGGAGGTCGCGGGTTCGAGCCCCGTCACTCGCGCCATTCTTCTCTCACTGATTAATCGGTTGACCCCGGTTGGTCCGCCGTAAAAGGCAAATGCGCGGGTGTAGCTCAGTCGGTTAGAGTGCCGGCCTGTCACGCCGGAGGTCGCGGGTTCGAGCCCCGTCACTCGCGCCA
>NZ_JAFLMY010000102.1:0-225 GCF_017313375.1 Agrobacterium sp. Ap1 | reverse complement strand
CCTTCGGTGTTGCTGAAGCTTTTCATCTATGGCTACCTGAACCGCATCCCTTCAAGTCGGAGGCTGGAACGTGAAGCCGGGCGTAATGTTGAGGTGATGTGGTTGACCGGGCGGCTGGTGCCTGATCACAAAACCATAGCCGACTTCCGGAAGGACAACGGCTCGGCAATTCGTAAGGCCTGCGCCAGATTTGTCGAGTTATGCCGCCAGATCGGTGTGTTGAGC
>NZ_JAFLMY010000075.1:0-877 GCF_017313375.1 Agrobacterium sp. Ap1 | reverse complement strand
GTGATCCAGGAAGCTTATATCCAAGGCGTTTCGACCCGCTCGGTAGACGACCTGGTCAAGGCAATGGGGATGAGCGGCATCTCCAAAAGCCAGGTTTCCAGGCTTTGCGAAGAGATTGACGACAAGGTGAAGGCTTTTCTGTCCCGACCTATAGAAGGCGACTGGCCATACCTGTGGATCGACGCCACCTACCTCAAGGTCCGGCGCGGTGGCCGCATCGTCTCCGTCGCTGTCATTATCGCAATCGGCGTTAACACTGATGGACGGCGCGAGGTTCTCGGCATGGAAATCGGCACTTCCGAGGCCGAACCGATCTGGACGGAGTTCCTGCGTAAGCTGACGCGCCGCGGCCTGCGCGGTGTTAAGCTCGTCGTATCCGACGCCCACGAAGGCATCAAAGCCGCTGTTTCCAAGGTCCTGTCCGCGACCTGGCAAAGATGCCGAGTTCACTTCATGCGCAATGCATTGGCGCATGCTGGAAAGAGCGGCCGGCGCGTCGTCTCAGCCTTCATTGCAACGGCCTTTGCCCAGGACACACCCGAAGCTGCCAGCCATCAATGGCGCAGCGTTGCCGATCAGATAAGGCCAAAGGTGCCAAAACTCGCCGGCCTCATGGATAGCGCCGAAGAGGACGTGCTGGCCTACATGACCTTCCCAAAGCAGCACTGGACCAAGCTCCACAGCACGAACCCAATCGAGCGGCTGAACGGTGAGATCAAACGAAGGACAGAGGTCGTGGGCATCTTTCCCAATGACGACGCCATCGTCAGACTCGTCGGCGCGCTGCTTCTCGAGCAAAATGACGAGTGGGCTGTTCAGCGCTCGCGCTACATGACGCTGGAAACCATCGCCACAATGAGCGATGATCAGCTTATCA
>NZ_JAFLMY010000074.1:0-902 GCF_017313375.1 Agrobacterium sp. Ap1 | reverse complement strand
GCCAGCTGAATTGGGAACGATGTGGCTCCCCGAGTGTTCACTCACCAAGCGGATCGTTAAACGGTCTGGTAATGGACTTCCCCGGCAGATGACCGGATAGCGACTTGGAAGACCGTGCGTCCCCGCTCGATACAGGAGATCCCATTATGGGTTCCACAGCTGATAAAGTTTCCGGCAAGGCGAATGAAATGACCGGCAAGGCAAAGCAGGCCGTTGGCGGCGCCACCGACAACAACAAGCTCCAGGCAAAGGGTGCCGCCCAGGAAGCAAAGGGTGATGCACAGCAGGCCAAGGGTGAAGCCAAGGACGCGGTGGAAAAGGTCGTCGACAAGACCTGATCGTTCCTGCCACAGAATGAGTGATGGCCCGCAAACGCGGGCCATTTTTTATGTCACTCTGGCAAAGGCTCGGCAGCTTCTGGGCCGCCCGCGGGCTGGTCGGTTGGTTTGGCCACTTCACCTGCAGGGCTATTTGTCTCTGCCGCCGGATTGCCTCTGCCGCTGGACGCCACCGGCTGACGTGTCGCGTGTCTCCTGCGTAGGGCTCCGCAATGTTTGACGCCCTTCGCCGGTGTCCGCATCGCTGATAGACGGCGGATGGAGAAAGACCTCACGCTTCTCGCGTTCGCCCAAGGCCTCGACGTTCGCTTGCCAGAATGCGTCAGCGTCCATCGGGTCCATTTCCCATTCGCGACTATTGGCGATGTTGTCGTCCACTTTCGCCAGCCGTCTGCCACCTAACTCCAGATATCCCATCGCTGTATCGTAAGATGGTGTCTGCAAACTATCGTTGGGCTGCGGGTCAAGATCTTCCGTCCTGCCCAGGATCTGCAGGAGCGAGTCGTGCTCGGGCTTGCCGACGCTCACCTCAAGAAACCGATCTATGGTGCTCCTGGTTTCATG
>NZ_JAFLMY010000073.1:0-954 GCF_017313375.1 Agrobacterium sp. Ap1 | reverse complement strand
GTTCCCGGAACACCGCTGGCTCGCCAAGGTGGAGCGCGGCAATGTTCCTGACATCGAGCATCTGCCGAAAAGCGTTCATGTCTATGCGCCGATGACGGCGCAGGTGACGAGCGACGGTAACACCGCTGTCGAGAAGGCGCGGTAGCACAGATGCCGAATGTCACGATCTATATTCCCGCAGACAGGATGCCGCCGGACGAAGCACTCGCAGACCTCACGGAGCAATGCACAGAACTTTGCACCGGCATTCTCCGGGCCGCATTGGCGAACGTGCATATTGTTTATGTCGCTGTCCGGCATGGCCGGGGACACCCCGCTTTCGCAGAAATCCAATATCGCCTTGAGCAATTTCGGACGCCGCCAGTCATGGCGCAGCTCATGGAGGGACTGGACGACGCCATAAGGCGCAATACTGGCCTCACCGCGCGCATTCGTTGCTATGGCTATGAAGCGTCGAGCATTCACGCGCGAAATTGAGCGGACGCTTGGAGAAAACGATGTCCAGCCTTACATTTCCCACGCAACAGGTCGGTGATTTAACAATCGCCGCAGTCAGCGATGGCTATCTCCACGCCAGTTTCGACTTCCTCGCGAATATCGACCCGGCGGATGCCTCCCGTATGCAGGAGGATGCAGGGATAGAGGATCGCACCTCGATCCATATCAATTGCTACGTTGTGCGTGGAGGCGGTCGCACGATCCTGATCGACGCAGGAGCAGGCGGCTTCAAACAGTGGGGCGGCCGATTAACCACCAATCTGCTACTCGCTGGCATCGATCCTTCGGAGATCGACGCGATCCTGTTGACGCATGCCCATCCCGATCATGTCGGGGGGCTGACGGACGCTTCAGGAGCAGCCATCTTCCCGAACGCCGAGCTTGTCGCCCACCATCGGGAAGTCGCGTTCTGGCAGGATGACGGCAATCTGAGCCGCGCGTCCGAGCGCGCCCGTG
>NZ_JAFLMY010000072.1:0-965 GCF_017313375.1 Agrobacterium sp. Ap1 | reverse complement strand
GCCCAGGTCGGTACCATCTCGGCCAATGGCGACGAGGAGATCGGCAAGTATCTGGCCGAAGCGATGGAGAAGGTCGGCAACGAAGGTGTCATTACCGTCGAGGAAGCCAAGACTGCCGAGACCGACCTGGAAGTCGTCGAAGGTATGCAGTTCGACCGCGGTTATCTGTCGCCCTACTTCGTGACCAATCAGGACAAGATGCGGGTCGAGCTCGAAGAGCCTTATATCCTCATCCATGAAAAGAAGCTCTCCAACCTTCAGTCTTTGCTGCCGGTGCTGGAAGCCGTGGTGAAGTCGGGCAAGCCTCTGCTGATCATTGCTGAAGACGTTGAAGGTGAGGCCCTCGCAACGCTCGTCGTCAACAAGCTGCGCGGCGGCCTGAAAATCGCTGCCGTCAAGGCGCCGGGCTTCGGTGATCGCCGCAAGGCTATGCTCGAAGACATCGCTATCCTCACGGGCGGTACTGTCATCGCCGAAGACGTCGGCATAAAGCTGGAGAACGTCACGCTAGACATGCTCGGCCGCGCCAAGAAGGTAGCGATCGAGAAGGAGAACACGACGATCATCGACGGCGTTGGCTCCAAGGCCGAGATCGACGGACGTGTGGCCCAGATCCGCGCCCAGATCGAGGAGACCACCTCCGACTATGACCACGAAAAGCTGCAGGAGCGTCTCGCCAAACTCGCGGGCGGTGTCGCCGTCATCCGCGTCGGCGGCTCCACCGAAGTCGAGGTGAAAGAGAAGAAGGACCGCGTCGATGACGCCCTTCACGCAACGCGCGCAGCCGTCGAAGAAGGCATTTTGCCTGGTGGTGGCGTAGCATTGCTGCGTGCTGTCAAGGCGTTGGACGGTCTCCCGACTGCCAATGACGATCAGCGGGTTGGCATCGACATCGTCCGCCGGGCGATCGAGGCACCTGTGCGTCAGATCGCTGAGAATGCCGGCGCCGAAGGCTCGATTATCGT
>NZ_JAFLMY010000101.1:0-232 GCF_017313375.1 Agrobacterium sp. Ap1 | reverse complement strand
ATTCTCAACTTGAGAGTTTGATCCTGGCTCAGAACGAACGCTGGCGGCAGGCTTAACACATGCAAGTCGAGCGCCCCTCCTTCAAGCAAGCTTGAAGGATTTAATCCTTGAAAAAGAAGATCAAGAAGAGCTTCAGAATGAAGCTTTCTTGATGGAGGGGAGCGGCAGACGGGTGAGTAACACGTGGGAATCTACCCATCCCTGCGGAACAACTCCGGGAAACTGGAGCTAA
>NZ_JAFLMY010000071.1:0-1060 GCF_017313375.1 Agrobacterium sp. Ap1 | reverse complement strand
TTCTGCGCCTTGGCAACGGAGGCTGTCGCAGCATCGGCCACTGCCGGTGCGTATTTCTGCATTTCGGAGAGAACCTGTGCGGCACCGAACATAAAGATGCCCGAGTTCCACAGGAAGCCGCCGGCGGAGAGCATGGCGGCGGCCTTGTCTGCATCCGGCTTCTCGACAAAGCGTTTCACAGCCTTGGCGCCGTCGCCAAGATCCTTGCCGACTTCGATATAACCGTAACCGGTTGCCGGCTCGGTCGGCATGATGCCGAAGGTGACGAGCTTGCCGGCCTTGGCAGTCTTGAATGCGATGTCGATCGCTTCCTGATAGCTTTCGCCGGAGACGATCTCATGATCGGAAGCAAGAACCTGGATGATGGCGTCATCGCCGAATTTCTTCATCACGAATGCGGCGGCGGCCGCGACGGCCGGTGCCGTATTGCGCGCAGTCGGCTCCAGCAGCACGCCGGAGAGCTTTATGTCCAGTTCGCGGGCCTGCTCGGCGACGAGAAAGCGAAAATCCTCATTGGTGATGACGAGAGGTGCTTCATAGTAGCTGCTGTCGGAAATGCGCTCCAACGTCTTCTGGAACAGGCTGAGATCATCGGTGAACTGGATGAACTGTTTTGGCGCGCTCGCACGCGAAAGCGGCCAAAGACGTGTTCCCTTGCCACCCGCCATGATTACCGGAATGATCTTGTCAGTCATGCTTGCCCCGCCTTGTGCCGTTCTGTGTTCAGTGCCGGAATTGTCTTTAGATATTGCGTTCGGTCGCAAAGCGCCGGATCAGCGCCAGGCCATCTTCAAGCAGCGCCGCAGCAGCCTCTTCCGTCCGCGCCTCAACATAGCAACGCATTTCGGGTGCATTGCCCGATGGACGCAAATGGATGATGCGGCCGTCCTCAAGGGTGACCCTCAAACCGTCGATATCGCTTTGCTTTGAAACTTTGCCGAGCGACGACAGGAAAGTCTCGAGGTTTTTGTCCGATTGCCTGAGATATTCCATCAGTGCGGAACTCGTCTCGATCGGAAAATTTTCCAGCCGGTCCGCCATGGCAACCGGCATCCGGAAA
>NZ_JAFLMY010000100.1:0-233 GCF_017313375.1 Agrobacterium sp. Ap1 | reverse complement strand
CCGCTCATCCCCATTGCCTTGACCAGGTCGTCTACCGAGCGGGTCGAAACGCCTTGGATATAAGCTTCCTGGATCACTGCGGTCAAAGCTTTCTCGGCCATGCGGCGCGGCTCTAGAAAGCTCGGGAAATAACTGCCGGTCCGCAGCTTGGGAATGCGAAGTTCGACAGTTCCGGCGCGCGTCTCCCAGTCGCGATCTCGATAGCCATTTCGTTGAGCAAGTCGAAAGTCGTT
>NZ_JAFLMY010000070.1:0-1133 GCF_017313375.1 Agrobacterium sp. Ap1 | reverse complement strand
AGCTTTGCTTACGCGGTTACGAGACCGGAATCTTTGTAATTCTCCTTCTTCGTCATCATCGCCCAGACGGATCGTGCCATCTTGTTGGCTAACGCAATAGCAACGAGCATACGCGGCTTGCGCGTCAACATACGCCCCAGCCACGAGCTCTCGGAGGGGGGCTTTCGGCATGCCCATCGGATCACCGTCATTGCGCCGATAATCAAAAGCCGTCGGATATCGCGCTGTCCCATCTTCGACGTCCGGCCAAGCACCTGCTTTCCACCGCTCGAATGTTGTTTAGGTACAAGCCCGAGCCATGCTGCAAAATCGCGTCCCTTCTGAAACGTCGTCATGGTTGGAGCAAAAGCCTCGATCGCCATGGCCGTGATCGGTCCTATGCCGGGCATTGACATCAGCCGAGCGGTATTATCCGATTGCTGAGCTTCAGATTTGAGTACCTTCTCCAGATTGGAGATACGGGCAGTTAGAAGATCAATCTGCTCCAAATAAATCCGGGCAGTTTCCACGACCAGGAGATCAAGGCCGCTATCATCGTCTTCCACGATCACCCTCAACGCGGCCAGGCTTGCAAGCCCCTGCGGTGCAATCACCCCATGTTCTGCCAAGTGAGCACGAAGGGCGTTAATCAGCTGCGTCCGCTGACGCACGAATAGATCGCGCGTCCGAAAGATCATGGAAGAAGCTTGCTGCTTCTCCGTTTTCGGCACGACAAACCTCATCGAGGGGCGGAAGGCGGCCTCCACAATGGCTTCAGCATCTGCCGCGTCATTCTTCTGCCGTTTGACGAAAGGCTTCACATAAGCGGGTGGCAGCAAGCGAACTTCATGGCCAAGCTTCCCGATCTCGCGAGCCCAGTAATGCGCGGTAGCACATGCTTCCATCGCAACGACACACCTCGGCAATTCCGAGAAGAAAGCCAAGACGTGAACGCGAGATAGCTTCCTACGAAATACCAAACCGCCATCGGCGCTGGCAGCATGGAGCTGAAATACCCGCTTTGCAAGGTCAAGGCCTACAATGCTAACTTCATTCATGGATGCTCTCTCCTCTGAGTGACGTTGTTGCAAACATCACTTTGGCACATCGCGATGCCGTCGGGAGGGGGCATCCACTCCATCAGTTCTGCGTGG